>DATNLS010000139.1:0-2145 GCA_035602775.1 Candidatus Acidiferrales bacterium
GGGTACAGAGATAAATTATTTAGCATAATCGCGTCAGAAGCGCTAATGCTATGAGCTTGAAAATTACCGTAACTGATTGAGTTTTTTTGCTGGAGAAGGGTTCAGTCCATCAGGCGCGATAAGGCGCGCGCCGTGTACTCGACCAGCGGTATCACGCGGTCGTAGTCCATCCGCACCGGACCGACAATCGCCAGGCTGCCGAGCGCGCTCGATCCGCTGGCGTACGACGCCGCGACCACGCTCAACGACGACAAGCGCGGGTCGTAGTTCTCCGAGCCGATCGACACAGTCAGGCCAGCGTTGGTCAGGCTGCGCTCGAGCAATTCGAGTAGGGCGGTCTTGTCGTCGAGCGCGCGCAACAGCTCGCGCATCTTGCCGCGATCGGAAAACTCGGGCTGCTCGAGCGCCTGCAGGCTGCCCTCGACGTACAGCTCGGTACGGCCGGCGTAGTCGGCGATGGCCTCACCGAGCGCGAGCGCGTCGTGCATGAAGCGATCGTAGTTCGCGCGCTCCTCGCGCAGTTGCGCCTCGATCCATCGGCGCGCCTCGTCGAGCGTCCGTCCTTCGAGCGACTCGTTGAGGTAGCGCGCCATGCGATCCAGCTCGTCCTGCGAATGGTCGCGCTCGGTATCGACGATTCGATTCTGCATCGCGCCTTTCGAGGCGACGAATACGGCGAGCACCTGGTTGTCGCGCAAGCGCACGAAGTTGACGCGCTCGATGATCGAGGCTTCCAGCCGCGGCGCCATCACCAGCGCGGCCTGCCCGGTGAGGATCGAGAGCAAGCGCGGTGTGTCGCGCAGGACTTCTCCCAGGTTGCGCACGGCGCTCGAGTAATGAAGCTCGATTTGCGCGCGATCCTCGAAGCCGATTCGCGTGGCCGCCGCGAGATGATCGACGTAGTAGCGAAACGCCTTCTCGGTCGGGACGCGCCCGGCCGAGGTGTGCGGCTGGCGCAGGTAGCCGCCGTCCTCGAGCTCGGCCATCATGTTGCGAACCATCGCGGCGCGCACGCCGAGCTGATGCCGCGCGACGATTTGCGCGGATCCGACTGGCTCGGCGGTCGCGATGAACTCCTGCACGGCCGCGAGTATCAGCGAGTGCTGACGATTCGAGAGCGTGTTGGATTCATGCGTCATCTATTGGGGTCGGGTTGCGCCGCGCGCCCTTGTTACAATTCTGTTACTCATTCAGCGATACATTCAAGCACCATCGTAACGCAATGGCATGGCGAGCCGGTTTTTTGTCACGTAGGATCGATCCCGATGGCGCGCAAAGCCAAAATCGTTAAGCCGCGACCCATGTATGTGCCGGTCGTCCCGTCCAATGCGTCGTGGTTCGAGAGCGACAGCTACGACCGGCGCACGTGGAACGAAATTGTCGCCGACGCGCCGTCGCTCGCCGACCTGGCCGAAACCGGCGAACGGCTGGTGCCTCATTTCGGCGCGCTGGTGCAGGATCTCTTCTTCGCGCTGTTCAAAATGAATCCGGTCTTCCGCAAAGCCGCCGACGTGCGCCTGGCGGCTGTGCTCAACCGCACGATCCTCGAACAGATCGTGCCGTCGGCGCCGTTCCAGGCGCTACGCTCGCGCACCGCACTCGAAGAAGACAAGGCCGCGATTGCCGCGATCGTGATGAGCGAGCATGCGCTCGAGCTGATGAAATCCGAGAAGTTGATCAATCGCAACGAGATGCTCGACCTGTGGGATCTCGCGCGGCAGGAACAGGATCTCGAAGCGCGCGCAGAGGCGGTGAAGGCGGTCAACGAAATCCAGGAATCGCAACAGGGCGAGAACGAAACTGGCGAAGAGGGGAAAGATCAGGCGGCCAAAAAAGAACTCGCCGAGATGGCCGATGCGGCCGAGCGCGCCGCGAAAGTTTCCGAAGCGCGGCTCAATCAGAAGTCGCGGCAATTTGAGACGCAACTCAAGGGCGCCGATCAGAGTGTGCTCAAGCGCATGCAAATCAAGACCGCGGAGCTGGCCGGCGAGATCGATCAAGCGGCCGAGGACAGCCACGACTTCAGCCGCGAATTCGGGCAGGGCGGACGCGTCGCCGCCGGCGCGCGCCTCGAGCTGGGGCGGCGCCTCGCGCGCAACAAGAAGCTCGGCGAGCTGGCGAGGATGGTCGGGCGATTCAAGCAGG
>DATNLS010000392.1:0-6151 GCA_035602775.1 Candidatus Acidiferrales bacterium
CTGGGGCGTGATCGGATAGTCGCTCGCCGGCGAGATAATCGCGAACGACTTGAGCGTCAGCTCGAATCCGCCCGGCGCGCGCTTGTCCTCGCGCACGATGCCGGTAACTTCCAGCGACGTTTCCTGCCCCATGTGATCGGCCGCCGCGAAACTCTCCGCGCCGAGATCGGCGAGCGACGCCACGCATTGGCACACGCCGGTGCCGTCGCGCACTTGCAGAAAATGTATCTTGCCGCTCGACCGCTTGCCCGCGAGCCAGCCCTTGAGCGTGACCTCGTTGCCGACGTGCTTCGACAGCTCTTCGATATAAACTCGCGCCATGTGCCCATTTAAGCATATCGCGGCGCAAGTACAGGAGCGCGGACGCGTCGCGCGCTGTGCGTTCATCAGCTAGGCTCGTGCGTGGGGAGAGGACGGGCGGATGAACGGGCTGAACGGCTTCGACTACGCTGCGATCGTGCTGTTCGCGATCGGCGCAATCTACGGACTACAAAAGGGCGCGCTCAGGATGGTGACGTCGGTGGTAGCGCTGGCGGCCGCCGTCTACTGCGCGTCGTTCTACTACGACAAAGCCGGGGCGCTCGCGGAGACGCAACTCGGCTCCTCGCACACAGTAGGCGCGGTGATCGGCTTCGTCGCGGTCTTTGCCTTGATCTTCGCCGCCGTCGAACTGGTCGGCTCGTCGGCGATTCGCCTGACGCAGGTCGTTCATCTGAGTCCGCTTGATAGACTGGCCGGCGCGCTGCTCGGTGCGGGAATCGCGGGAGTCTTTGCCGGGCTGGCGGTGATGCTGATGGCGGCGGTGATGCCGTCGGACGCGACGTTACTGCACAACTCGCAACTGGTGCCGATGCTGCTGGCGTACAACGAGATGCTGGTGGGATACATTCCCGGCGACGCGAAGCTCGCCTACCAGCGCAATCGCGACGACCTGATGAAATACTGGGTCCAGAATGCGATGAAGGGGGCGACCTCCGCGGAGTTGGCAGCAACCGCGCCGTCGCCGGCGGCATCGCCCTCGCCCGCCACCAAGTGAGCGGCAGTTCCTGAAATCAGAGGATGTTGAGCGTGCCGGAGTGTCTGTAGGATGCGAGGACCTTCCGCGCCCTTCTTTTCACGTGCTCGTCTGCATCATGTTGATACGTTTCGAGCACGCCAAGAATGCGACTCTCGTAGGTCGCTGGAGACCCATCGCAGAGCACATGAATAATCCACCGGCGAACCTTTGGATTGGGGTCGTCCGCCATCTCGAGGAATCGATCCCAAATCTGTGAATCGTGGAACTTAACTTCGCAGGGGCACAGAGCCTGAATAGCTTTGAGCCTTAATTTGGAGTCGTCGTCTCTGCTCAATTCGAGCAGATGCGGAACTTCTGAATGCGGAGTACGCATCTTGATCGAAATGGGAACTGCCGGAGCGGAATTTTCGGGTTACCGATCGCGATTACGCAATCGCGCCATCCACGGCCTGCACCAGCCGGGCCTTCGGCACCGCGCCGATAATCTGTTCCTTGACCTGGCCGCCCTTGATGATGAGCAGGTTCGGAATGCCGCGCACGCCGTAACGTCCCGGCGTCTGCGGATTGTCGTCAACGTTGATCTTTGCGATCTTCAGGCGCCCGGAGTACTCGCCCGCAAGGTCATCGAGAATCGGCGCGATCGCGCGGCATGGTCCGCACCACGGCGCCCAGAAATCGACCAGCACCGGGGTATCAGACTTCAGAACTTCCTGGTCGAAGCTCGCGTCGGTTACATGAACGATTTTATCGCTGGACATCGAAACTTATCTCCTGTGGGAAAGCCGCAGATTGAACATAAGTACGGCCGCCTACCTAGTCAAGGTAGTCATCCCAATCCTCGAAGAGGAACCACGGGCTATTTCCTGATCCGCACTTGATCCGCGCGTCGAAACCACTACCCTGAGTAACGTCATGCTGGCACCGATGATGAACGATGTGTTGCCCGACCTGCTCGAGGAGATGGTTTACCTGCTCAAGCAGCAAGGCGCCGATCCGCTCGAGTCGAAGCTGCGCGCGCTCAAGATCGAGTCGGTCTGCGATTGCGGCGACGAGAATTGCGCGAGCTTCGCGACCGCCGCCGAAGTGAAGGTCGCCAACTACGTCGAGCTGCAATCGATCGAAGGCCAGGTCATCATCGACCTGAACGCCAACGACGAGATCTGCTTCATCGAGGTGCTGGGCCGTCCCGACGTGAAGTACCTGCTCGAGGAATACTACGACGCACAGCGCTGAGCGGCGCGCCCCGCGAATCTAGCCGACCGCGCGTTTTTGCGGCTCGACGCGAAATCGCTCGACGAACCCGGCGACCTCGTCCACCACCCGCTCTTTCTCGGTGTCCACCGTAATCACGTGATAGCTCTCCTCGAGGTGGACCGCGCGCTTCTCGACGCTGCCAAGATGCTTCATTACGTAGTCGACGTTTCTTCGCATGGGACAGGTCTGATCGCGCCTCGCGTGAATCACGAGCGCGGGCTGCGTGATCCGAGGCAGCATCGGCCTTACCAGGGTGGATAAATCGAGCAGCTTCAATGGCGCTGACAACGCCATCAGACGCAGCGTAGGATGAACCGATCTGGCGGCCATATCGTGAATGCCGGAGTAGCTTGGATTGTACAGATAGATGAGGTCGACGAACGAGCCGAGCACTGCGCGTAGCCCTTTAAGCGCCGCCGTGGTTGAGCGCGGCAGAAAAAACGCCGGCGCCAGCAGCGTCACTCCCGCAATAGCCTCGCCTTGATCCGCCGTCAGCCGCGCCGCCAGCACCGCTCCCATCGAGAGCCCGACGACCACCACCGGCTCATCGTGCTGCCGTAGCTCCTCGAATCCGTTGACGACGCTCTCGTACCAATGGTCGTAGCTCGCCTCGCCTAGTTCCTCAGGCGTTCCGGCGTGACCCGCCAGCTTGACCCCGCGCACGCGCACGCCGCGCGCCGCCAGCTGCTCCCCGAGGTAGCGCATCTCGTAGGGAGTGCCAGTCAGACCGTGAATCAGCAGCGCGCTCACGCCCGCGCCGGGAAAGAAAAACTCGTTGGTGTCGACGCCGGTTGAATGGCGCGATGGAGGCTCGTCGGAATCGGAATTCATAGTTGCTATTGCCACGCGCTCCTTTAAGTTGCCGACCCGCTGGCCGCGAGCTGGTCGCTGTCGATATTAATCTTCGCCTGATCCTTCAATGAATCAAGAAAGCGCGTCCACGCCTGCGCGCGGCGCTGCTCGACGTATTCCTGCATGAACGATTTCTGCGCGCTCTTCCATTCGTCGTCGGTCGGCTCGGTGCGCGAGGTAACTTCGAACAGGTACGAATTGCCGCCACTCTCCATCACGTGATCGACTACGCCCGGAATCGCCGGCACCGTCGCGGACGCATCGGTCACCTCGGGAAACTCGCCGATACCGGGGACGGTGCGGTCGGCGCGCGAGAACGGATCGACATTCTTGACCGCCAAGTTGTTGGCGGCCGCCGCTTTGTCGAAGTCGGCGGGGCTCTTGATCGTCGCGAGGATCTTTTGCGCCTGCGCGCTCGCCTGCTCCTGCGCGGTCGTGCGAATCACCGCTTCGCGCACCTGCGTTTCGATTTCCTTAAGCGGCGGAATTCGCGACGGCTGCCGCACCAGCAGCTTGATCACGTAGGGCGCGCCTTTCTCCGGCACCAGGGCCACCTGGCCCGCGTCGAGCTTGAACGCCGACTGCATCAGCTCGCGGTCCTGCTCGAGCCCGCCCGCGGGTTCACCCTGCGCGAACAGCGGCGTCTCGGTCGCCTCGAGTCCGCGTTTCTTCGCCAGGTCCTCGAGCTTGCCGCCCGAGAGTGCCGCCGTCAGGTCGTCCTGCGCCGCCGCGCGCCCGAGCTTCGCTCCAGCCTGCAGGCGCAGTTCGTCGATTATCTTCGGTTTCGCCTCGGCGAGCGTGTCGATATGCGCCGGCTTCGAGCTGTCGAGTTTGACGATGTGATAGCCGTACATCGTCTCGACCATCGCGATCTGTCCGGGCTTCATCGCGAACACCGCGTCCTCGAACGGCTTGACCATCTGGCCACGCCCGAACGATCCGAGGTCGCCGCCCTGGAGCTTGTTCGACGGGTCATCCGAGTACTTCGCCGCCAGCTTGACGAAGTCGCCACCCGCCTGCGCCTGCTTCAGCACGCCGGCGGCCTTGGCCTTCGCCGCGGCTTTCTCCTTGTCGGTCGCGCCCGCCGGCACCGCGATCAGAATGTGCCGCGCGCTGACTTCGGCAGGATGCGTGAAGCGCGTGCTGGCATTGCGCTTGTAGTAGTCCTCGACTTCCTTGTCGGGCGGTGTGTACTTGGCGGCAAGCACCAGAGGATCGTAGTGCACGACGGTCAGCTTGATCCGCTCGGGCTCGCGAAATTGCTCGGCGTTTTTCTTGTAGTAGTCGGCGATCTGGGTTTCGGTCGGCGAAATCTTTGCGGCGAAATCTTCGTAGGGCACTTCGATGTAGCGCAGCCCGATCTTTTCGTTGGCAAGATTGTAGACGTGGCGCGCTTCGTCGTCGCTCACCTGCACGCCGGAGTCGATCATATTGCGCAGCGTGTCCGCGATCATGCGGTCGCGCTCCTCGCCTTCATATTCAGCCGGCAGCAGATTGTTGTTGCGCAACACGTCCTGGTACGTATCGAAGTCGAACTGACCGTCGCGCTGAAAGACCGGCTCTTTGGCGATTTTATCCTGCAGCGTCACATCGCTGATGCTGATGCCGAGATGGTGCGCCTCATCGCCGATCAGTTGTTGCTCGATCAGGCGCTCGACGGCTTCCTGGCGAATATTGATACTCTTGAGCACGGACTGCGCGTTGGCGCCGTACATCTGTTGCACGGCCGCGCGCAGTTGCTCAGCCTCGCGATCGACTTGATCGCCAAGTATCTGCTGGCCATTGACGGTCGCGATCGGATGGACCGTGTTGAACATTCCGGCGCCGAAGCCCCAAAAGGCCATGATCAGCGCGAGGAAGGCGAACGTGACCTGAACTTGCCACGAATATTGGTAACGGCGAATTCCTTCTAACATTGAAGCAGCATCATACTTTAATGCCTTTTTGGTAAGCAATTGACAGTGGTTACTTGATTGCCCTCCTGTTGGCTGTTAGCTTGTCCCGGAGCGGTAATCTGACGGACCCAAACGTCTCCGCCGTAGAATTGTTCAACATTTGGGCCGCGTCTTGGGTGGTATTCGGGCCGGGGCTTGGTACCGGCATCCAGGTCTGAATCGGGCAGGCGAGGGGAGAAATCGTGGTCCTAAATTCAATCTTTGGTTGGTTTTCCAACGATCTGGCGATCGATCTCGGCACCGCCAACACCCTCATCTATGTGAAGGGTGAAGGCATCGTGTGTAACGAGCCCTCGGTCGTCGCGGTGCAAAAGGATTCGCGCGGCTCGCGGCGCGTGCTGGCAATCGGATCCGAGGCGAAAAAGATGCTCGGCCGCACGCCGGGATCGATCGTCGCGATTCGGCCACTCAAGGACGGCGTCATCGCCGACTTCGAGATCACCGAGAACATGCTGCGCTACTTCATCCAGAAGATTCACTCGGGCAAGACGTTGGTGCGTCCGCGCCCGCGAATCGTCATCTGCGTGCCGTTCGGAATCACCGCGGTCGAAAAACGCGCGGTGCGTGAATCCGCCGAATCAGCCGGCGCGCGCGAGGTCTACCTGATCGAAGAGCCGATGGCGGCCGCAATTGGCGCGGGGCTTCCGATCACCGAGCCGGCCGGCAACATGATCGTCGATATCGGCGGCGGCACCACCGAGGTCGCCGTGATCTCGCTGGCCGGCGTCGTGTTCTCGCGCTCGGTGCGCGTCGCGGGCGACAAGATGGACGAGGCGATCATCCAGCACATCAAGCGCAAGTACAATTTGCTCATCGGCGAGCGCACCGCCGAGCTGATCAAGATCACCATCGGATCGGCCTACCCCGGCAACGAGATTCAGACGATGGAGATCAAGGGCCGCGACCTGGTGGCGGGCGTGCCCAAGATTATCGAAATCACGGACGAGGAGATTCGCGAAGCGCTGATGGAGCCGGTACATCAGGTGGTGGAATCGGTCCGGATCGCGCTTGAGCGGACACCGCCGGAACTCGCCTCCGATATCGTCGAAAAGGGTATCGTGCTGGCGGGGGG
>DATNLS010000319.1:0-7947 GCA_035602775.1 Candidatus Acidiferrales bacterium
CCCACTGCCCTGCTCGACGTAGTGCATCCGGATGCCGTTGGTCTCGACGAATTTGTGCTGCAGCTCGGACATAGATTCGTTCCTCTTTCCGGAAACTTACACACCCTCAAACATTTTCGCCAACGGCATCAACTCGTGACTGCCTTGATTGCCGACTCCACTTCTCGGATAGCCAGGAACATCGGCCTGGGCGTCGGTTTTTCCTGAAGCTCACCTTCGATGATCTCGAGGGGTTCAAAGCCAAAGCTGGAGTAGAAGCTCTCCGCGCCGCGCTTCGCGTCGACTACAACCCCGGCGCAGCCTAACTTCGCTCGAAGCTCGATTGCCATCGCAAACGCAGCACGCATCAGGCGTCTGCCAATGCCTTGTCCTTGTGCGTCTTCGCTGATGGCAAGTCGCGCGACTCTTAGAACTGGAAGGGGATACCGCGGTAGCTTTCTCTTGAGATCAGCGGGAAGGCGTTCGAATTCCATGCTGCTGACCGACACGGTCATGAAGCCGAGGATACGTCGCTCAACCGCTACGTAGGTGTTTCCGATATGATGCCTGAACTGATTCTGCCAGGCATATTTCTGAAAAAAGCTGTCGAGATCAGCGTCGCCCGAGCGAAATGCCTTCCGATCGTCAGCTTGCTCGAGCAGGCGTATCTCAATCGTCACCGCGCATGAGTTCCACGAGAGCGCGGGTGGGCTTGCGCTTGCCGGAAATCAAGTGTGCCACCTTGCGGCCAGTGCGTTCAGTTACGACTAAGCGGGGAGGCAGTATGACGTGGGCTGGAAGTTCGTCGAGGGCGCCGAGGAAAGACAAAAGCGCGGTTTCGATCAGAAACTGTTTTTTGATTCCGTGAGCGCGCGAGTAGGTCTCCAATCGATCCTTGGTCTCTTTCGAGATTTGAGCGGAAATCTGCATGAAAATATATTATTAGTTTTTCCTACGTAAATATAGATCGTTAAGGCCCCCAACCTCACCTTCTGTAGCGTCTGCAGCGCGCGGGCTACGAATGCTTGACCTTTTTGATTTCTTCGGCCATCTCGGGGACCGCTTTGAACAGGTCGGCAACAAGGCCGTAGTCGGCGACCGCGAAAATCGGCGCCTCTTCGTCCTTGTTGATCGCGACGATGACCTTCGAGTCCTTCATTCCGGCCAGATGCTGAATCGCGCCTGAAATTCCGACCGCGATGTAGAGCTCCGGCGCGACCACCTTGCCGGTCTGCCCGACTTGCAGGTCGTTGGGCACGAAGCCCGCATCGACCGCCGCGCGCGACGCACCCATCGCGGCGCCCATTTCGTCAACCAGCGGCTCGAGCACCGTCTTGAAATTTTCGCCCGACTTGAGGCCGCGTCCGCCCGAGACAATTATCCGCGCCTCGGTGAGTTGCGGGCGATCGCTCTTGGTCGCGTTGAATGAAACGAATTCCATCTTGAGCGCGCCCGCGTCGATCTCGGCGTCCTGCTTCTCGACCGGGGCAACCGCGTCGCCGGGCTTGGCGGCGTCGAATGCGGTCCCGCGCACCGTCAGCACTTTGATCGGCCCGTCAAGCTCGACCGTCGCCATCACGTTGCCGGCGTAAGTGGGGCGGACGAAAGTGTGATCGTCGCTGATGGAGGTGATTTCCGACGCCATCGGAGCGCCGAGGCGCGCGGCTAGCCGCGGAAACAAATCCTTGCCCATCGCAGTCGCGGTCGCGAGCACGAATTCCGCGTTTTCCTTTTTCGCCAGACTGGCAAGCGCCTGCGCATGCGCGTCGGCGAGATAATTCTTCAGCGCGGGATGCGCGAGCGCGATCACCTTGGCGACGCCGTATTTGGCGAGCTCGCCGGCCGCCGACTCGGGCGCGTCGCCTGCGACGACTGCGATCGCCTTGCCGCCACGCTTTTTCGCCAGGTCCAGGCCTGCGTGAACGGCGGTCAGCGTAGTCTTGGGGAAATGCCCCCCCTGATGCTCCGCGAAAATCAGAACGTCACCCATTTCAATTCACTCCGCGTTCGCGATTCGTAGTAGTCGCGATCAAATAACTTTGGCTTCGGTGTGAAGGACCGCGACCAGCTCCTGCACCGACGCGACCTTGCGTCCAGCCTGCCGCTTGGGCGGCGCGGCCATCGTCTTTATCTTGAGCTTGGGAGCGAGATCGACGCCGAGGCTGTCGGCCGCGACCTCTTTCAGTTCTTTTTTGCGCGCCTTCATGATTCCCGGCAACGACGCATAGCGCGGCTCGTTGAGGCGCAGGTCGGTGGTGATCACGGCGGGCAGCTTGAACGCGATCGTCTCGAGACCGCCGTCAACTTCGCGCGTGACAGAGGTTTTGTCGGCGCCAATCTCAACCTTCGATGCGAACGTCGCCTGCGGCCATCCGAGCATCTCGGCCAGCATCTGGCCGACCTGGTTCGAGTCGTCGTCGATCGCCTGCTTGCCCAATATGATGAGGTCGGGCTTCTCGTCGCCGGCGATTTTCGCGAGGATTCTGGAGATCGCCAGCGAATCGAGCGCGGTGTCGGTCTTGACCAGGATCGCGCGGTCGGCGCCCATCGCGAGCCCGGTGCGCAATTGCTCCTGCCAGGTGGACTGGCCGACCGTGACAAGGATGACCTCGCCGGTCTGTTTCTCCTTGATGCGGAGCGCCTCTTCGATGGCGATTTCGCAGAACGGGTTGATGACCCATTTCACGTTGTCGGTGGCAATCCCGCTGCCGTCGGGCAGCACGCGGATAGTGGTCGCGGGATCGGGGACTCGCTTGATTGGAACCAGGATTTTCAAAGCCTTAACACTCCACGCATTAATTCATGCATCGATAGAGTCTGAGAACAGACAGTTGCACAGGGAATCGAGCCGACAAACGCAAAATTTCTAACAGCGGCCCGCCAGTCAGTCAAACCATACTAATGAGGGGGTCGCCGCGCAAAGGGCGGAGGGAGAGGAGCCGGGATTCTTCGCTTCGCTCTAGAATGACACAAGGACGAGGAGCCGGGATTCTTCGCTACAGCAACTTTCGCTCTGAATGACACAAAGACGGAATGACACAAGAAAAGGAGTGACCACCTTTTCCCAGTAACAAGTTCTAGCAGGGACGAAGTCCCGCATCTTTTCTGAATACCAAGGTGCAGGGGTTACCCCTGCCCAAGGAAGTGTGAAACCCAGGCGGGTTTCGCATCTGCTATTCGTTGTAGCCGAGGCGATGCGACAGTTCGCGGCCGGCTTCCAGCAGGCTGGGCGCGATTTCGGCAGTGATTCGTTCGGGGCCGATTCGATAGGTCGGGCCTGCGACTGCGACTGAGCCCACCACCGAGCGAGTGTAGTCGCGAATCGGGACTGCGACCGACGACACTTCTTCGATGAACTCGCCGGAGTCCACGGCGTAGCCGTCGCGTGCGACTGCTTCGAGCTGCGCCAGCAGAGTCGCGCGATCGATTATCGTGCGTTCGGTGAAGCGTTTCAGCGATTCGGGCAAGGCACTCTTGAGCTGCTCTTCGGCGTCGAAGGCGAGATGCGCCTTGCCGGCCGCAGTACAATGAAGCGGGAGCGTGATTCCGATCGGCGGCGTGATGCGCACGGCGCGATCCTCGGCCTCGGCGGCTTCGAGCGGCACGACGCCGTCGCGCCGAACGATCGCGACGTATGAGCTCTCGCGGCATTTTTTGGCGACATCGGCGAGGATCGGGCGCGCTTGCCTCACGAGGCCCATATGATGAATGTAACGGCGACCGAGGTGCAGGCACTTGATGCCGAGGCGATAATTTTCGGTGGCCTTGTTTTGCTCGATGTAACCGCGTGCTTCGAGCGTCGCGAGCAATCGAAAGACGTTGTTCTTATGCAGCTTGAGCCGCTTCGACAGTTCCGTAACGCCGAGTTCATCGACGTCGCCGAAAAACTGTTCGAGCACGTCGAGCGCATGCGCGACGGATTGGATCAGGTAGTTGGTTTTATCGCGTCGCACCATTGTGTTTCAGATAACACGCCGCGCGGTTCAGGAGACGCGAGCAGCGCGGTATGTAAAAGTGTTTTACTTTAAGTGACGCGCCCGAAGTCTGTCAACGATGACTCTGAAAATTTTATAGAATTGTGCTAAATAACTGATATTTCACGATAAATTCGACCTATCAACAGGCTCTCAAAACAGGATTTCAGCATGGCCAGACAACTTCCCGCCGATTTCTTCAGGCGCGTCGATGACGACGATGATGAGGTATTTTACTCGGTCCCGCGGCTCGTCACTCATATAGATGACGGCGCGATCGCGAAGGTCGGCGAGATTTACGCGCAACTGTTGCCTCAAGGGGGCGCGATACTCGATCTGATGAGCAGTTGGCGGTCGCATCTGCCGCCGCATGTCCGGCCCGCGCGCGTCGTCGGGCTCGGGATGAATCGCGCGGAGATGGAAAATAATCCACTGCTGACTGAAATCGTCATTCACAATCTCAATCGCGAGCCGCGGATGCCGTTTGCCGACGCCGAGTTCGACGGCGCCGTGGTCACGGTCTCGGTGCAATACATGACGCGCCCAATCGAGACGTTCGCCGAAGTTGCGCGCGTGCTCAAACCGGGCGCGCCGTTCGTCGTGACGTTCTCGAACCGGATGTTCCCGACCAAGGCGGTGGCGATTTGGCAGAGTCTCGACGACTACGACCACGGCAAGCTGGTCGGCAGCTACTTTATGGAGGCTGGCGCGTTTGAGAATATAGATTTCATCGATCGCAGCGCGCCGACCATGCCGCCGGCGGATCCGATTTGGGCGGTGGTGGGGTACAGGACGGGCGAGGGACAGAGTTGATCAAAAATCGCGGCATGCGCCATCTGGCGCTCAAGGTTTCCGACGTCGATCGCGCCAAGGATTTTTATGTGCGCGTGTTCGGGATGAAGCTGGTGTGGCAGCCCGACCCGGACAACGCGTACCTGAGCTCGGGATGCGACAATCTCGCGCTGCATCGCGGCGACAGTGAAAAAACGGCGGGCGATGCACAGCGCCTGGACCATCTCGGGTTTATCGTGCCGACGATCGCCGACGTCGAAGCCGGATACGCGTGGGCGCAAAGCAGCGGTGTCGAGATCGTGCACGAGCTCAAGCACCATCGCGACGGCTCGGTGTCGTTCTACATTCGCGATCCGGACGGCAACGTGATCCAGGCGCTCTACGAACCGACAATCAGCCCGCAATCTTTCTCATCGTAAGTACTGTTGGGAGAAACCGCATGATGCTCAAAGGGCGCGCGACTGCTGAAGCCACCGCCGCATACGCGAGCCGATTCCCGACGCTGCCCGGAAATTTCCGGCCTGCGCTCGGGTTGTTGGCTTCGTCGATCGGAATCGGCACCTACCTGGGCGAGCCGGACGACGAGACCGATCGCGATTACGAAGAGGCGCTCAAGGCGAGTATCCGCGGCGGTATCAACCTGATCGACACGGCGGTGAACTACCGCTTCCAGCGCAGCGAACGGAATATCGGCAAGGCGCTGGGCGAGCTGGTCGCGGCCGGCGAAGTCGATCGCGAGCAGGTGATCGTCGCGACCAAGGGCGGGTACATCACGTTCGATGGCGAGGTGCCGCCCAATCCGCGCGCGTGGTTCGAGGATCATTATGTGAAGACCGGAATCGTCGCGCCCGCCGACCTGGTCGACGGCTCGCACTGCATGACGCCGAAGTATATTGCCACGATGCTCGAGCTCTCGCGCAAGAACCTGAATCTCGAGACGATCGACATCTACTATATTCACAATCCGGAGACGCAGCTCGAAGCGATCGAGCGCAAGGAGTTCCTCAGGCGGATCGCAACGATTTTCGAATTCCTCGAGGGCGCGGTCGCCAACGGCAAGATCGGCGTATACGGCACCGCGACCTGGAACGGTTTCCGCGCCGCGCCAACCGAACGCGGGTGGCTGTCGCTCGACGAGCTGATGCGAATCGCGCGCGAAGTCGCCGGCGACAGTCATCATTTTCGCGCGATCCAATTGCCGTACAATCTTGCGATGCCCGAGGCGGTCACGCGCGCGAACCAATTCGTGCACGCCGGCAAGGCGACCGCGCTGGCAGCGGCGAAGGCATTCGGACTCGCGGTTTGCGCGAGCGCGTCGCTGCTGCAAGGGCAGCTATCACGCGGGCTGCCGCCTATAGTCGCGAATGCGTTCGGCGGCTTCGCGACCGATGCGCAGAGATCGATCCAGTTCGTGCGCTCGACCCCCGGCGTCGATGTGGCGCTGGTCGGAATGAAGTCGGTCGATCACGTTCGCGACACGCTCGAGACAGCGCGCAAGCGGCCGGCAACGGTCGAGGAGCTGATGCGGTTATTCCAGCAGGGCGAGGAGCAGTAGGGGAGCAGGATGGTACGACTTTAATTGAATGTGAAACCTGCGGTGGGTTTCACGCTTCCTTCGGCAGGGCTGAGCCCTGCACCCAGTGATAAGAGAAGAGGCGGGGCTTTGCCCCTGTTAGAACTTGTTAGGGGGAAGGCCGCATCCACAACCCTTGAATGTCACAGCTCGACGTGTACCCGCATTCCGGGGACAACGACCGGGCCGCGCGCGCGGTTGTAGCCGGGATTGTCGATGTACTGGATATCGATGGCTCCGAAGAAGCCGGCGTGCACCGGGATTGGAAAGTTGTAGTAGGACTCCATGATTCTCTCGGGGCCGTAGCTAAGTCCGCCATCACCAAGCAGAAAGCCCAGCCCGCCGTCGGCCAGGTACTGCCGGTGTCTCTGCGAGATTCCATTGCCGACGAAGGCGACGCCGAACTTGTCTTCCGGGCGATCCCACAGAGTGCCGCGGAGATCGCCGCCGAACGCCACCGTATCGTTCACTTCCGTGTAGTTGAACGATTCATGCTCGCCTTCATTCCATCCGGCGCGAGCGAAGCCTCTCAGATAGTCGGTGAATTCCTGCTCGGCGTTGAGGCCGAATCCATATTTCAATGTGGTCCGCATGGGGTGATCGTCGATCTCGGGCGTCGGAGTCTTCCCATCCTCGAAGAGATCGATCGCCTCATGGTAGTCGCCCATGTTGGCAAAGTTGGTGAACGCGAGAATGCGCACGGTGGTGTCGCGTTTTTCGATCAATTCCGGACGAACCTCGATTTCATAGTTCTCCGAATGCGCGTCCTGCAGATTCTTCTGAAGCGTCAGACCGTTGGGACGTTTGGATATGAGCGCCTCGGCGAAGCGCGCGCCCCACCATCGATCTTCGTAATCGATAACCCCGCCCCAGGTGTAGCCGCGCGTGTCGGCGGCGTAGTCGTAGGCGCCGTTGTTCACGACGGTCCAGTTCATGAACTGCGTATGGCTGTCGTTCGCGACGCTGTTCAGGTCGAAGAAATCCACCATGTCGAACTTGCCGACGTGGATGTCCAATCGACGAACCGGCAGCGTCGTAAGCATCGAGGTCGGCGTGCGCTCGACGCTGATCGTGTCGTCGCTCAGCGCAATCACTTTGCGATACCAGAGCCGCGCCAGGTAAGGCGCCGGGCTGAGGCTGGGGTTCCGCACCGCATCCAGGTCGGTGAAGCCCGCCAGCCCGAGAGTCTGACTCAGGCCACTGCCGCCACTATTTTCGACATCCGCAACCGCTTCCAGCGACGGTGATAACGCCAGACCCATGTAGAGAGTTGCGACCTCGGAATCAGCCTGTTCGGACGCATGCTCGAAACTATTGGCGCCGCTGTATTGGGCGTGAAAGCTCGGATGCCATTGGAAGATGGAATTGACCTGCCCGGACATCCACCACGGCAGCGTCTCGGAATGCGCGAAGACGGTATCGTCGCCGCTGTCGTAGTCGATTTGAGCCAGCGCAGGCGGCGAGCTAAGAATCGCGCACAGCAGAATCACGCCAGCCGCGCAAAATATCCTGACGAACGACAGCAACAAGCCATTCTGTCTTACCGGCGGGGCTTGGTCCAAGCGAAGCGCGCATCGAGTCCGGTTCCCGTGAATCCTGTGCGTGAGATGCCGGAGTTCCGACGCCGTG
>DATNLS010000192.1:0-3615 GCA_035602775.1 Candidatus Acidiferrales bacterium
TGGTGATCGGAGAGGTCGAGGGAGTGTGGGACGTCGCCGCGATAATGGAGTATCCGTCGCGCGCCGCCTTCCAGCGAATCGTGACGCTGCCGGAAGTGGCGGAGATCGGCGTGCATCGCGAGGCCGGACTCGAAGGCCAGCTTCTCATCATGACCGAGAGCATCTAATCGGGAGGGCTCGGTTGCGAACGCTGCAACAGGCTCGGGCGAAAGCCGAAAACGTGGACGGACGGATGGTCCGCAGGCACACCAATCGGCGTCGGATCGTCGCGGCGATGCTCGAGTTGGTGCGCGCCGGCGCGATCTCGCCGAACGCGGAAGAAGTCGCCGAGCGGGCCGGCGTGGGCCTGCGCACGGTGTTCCGGCATTTTGACGACATGGACAGTTTGTATCGCGAAATGGCGGAAGCGACGCGCAATGAATTGCAGCCGATCGTTGCCGCGCCATTTGCGTCGCGCGACTGGCAGGGCAGACTCGGCGAAATAGTTGGTCGGCGCGCGCGGCTTTCGAGCGGGCGATGCCGTTCAAGTACGCAGCCGACGTGCATCGCCATCGTTCGGTTTTTCTGCGCAAGGATTACGAGACGATGAGAAGCGCGGAACGGGCCGCGCTCGAGGCCGCGTTGCCTGCCGCGCTCAGAAACGACAAAGGATTCTTCCAGGCGCTCGATCATGCGCTGAGCTTCGCGGCTTGGCAGCATCTGCGGCGCGATCAGAAACTGAGTCAGGCGCAGGCGCGCGCGACGGTCGAGTACGCGGTGCGTGTTGTTGGTCGGAGCAGCTGGGAACTAAAAGCGGACGCCTTGGTCAGAGAGCGCCCATCTGCTTGAGAGTTTTTTCCGCTTCCGACGCGATGGTAGGATTCTTCGCGCTGTCGCCGAGCGCAATCTTTAGATACTTGAGCGCGTCGTCGCGCTGGCCGGTCTGGGCGAGCAGCTCCCCAATTCTGAGCGCGGCGAAAGAGTTGTTGGGATCGACCTGGTAGGCCTTGCGATAGTACACGAGCGCGTCGTCGGTCTTAGGCGGCGAAAACGACATGTACGCCTCTCCAATATTCAGATATGCGCTGACCTGGTTGGGCTGATACTTGACCAGCTTTTGATAAACCTTGACGACGTTGTCGAAGTCGGATCGCGAGTTGTAGTAGAGGCCGAGATAAACGTACGCATCTTCGTCAGCCGGAGCGATGTCGGTGGCCTGCCACAGCAGCTTTACAGCGGCGTCGCTGTCGCTCATTTTGATTGCGGCATCGACCAGCGCGCGGGCCTTTTGCGCATTGGCGTCCTGGGCACGCGCGCAAAGTGGAAGCGACGCGAGCGCGAGCATCAGGACGGCGGCGACAGTCAGTGATTTCGGCGCGGTTCGATCTCGCATGGCATCAGGTCGTGCACAGGACTCAGCCCCTAAATGGTGGCATGAAAGGGCCGCGATGCAAAGGTATCATGTGTCCGGTACTGCTGTTCCCCTCTCCAAAAGGGAGAGGGATCAGGGGAGAGGTCGCTGGAAAGAAATCGCGGTAGACCAGTGAAAAAATGAAATCACATCGCTTCACAGCTAACGGCCTCGCGCTGAATTGTCTTGACTACGGCGGCGAGGGCAAGCGCCCGCTCCTGTTCCTGCATGGCGGCTCGGCGCACGCGCATTGGTGGGACTTTGTCGCGCCGGCGTTTGCCGCTGACTTTCATGCGCTCGCGCTCGATCAGCGCGGGCATGGCGAGAGCGACTGGGCCGACGAATGGGCGTACGGCTCGCGGCACTACGTATCGGATTTGGATCAAGTGATCGACCGATGGGGATTCGGCGCGCCGATTCTGGTTGGGCATTCGATGGGTGCGCATAACGTGCTCGCATATGCGGCGGACCATAGCGAAAAACTGCGGGCGCTCGTAGCACTCGATCCGCCACCCGACTACACCGAGCGCGCGGTCGAATTCCTGCAGTCGATCGCAGAAAAGCCGGCGCGCCGATACGAATCGCTCGACCAGGCGGCGCGGAATTTCAAGGTTTTGCCGCGCGAGACGCTGGCGAAGAAAGAAATCCTCGAGCACGTCGGCCGCCTGAGCTTCAAGCGGCAGCATGACGGAGCGTGGATTCACAAGATCGACCGGCGCACGATGATTCGCGAACCGTCACGTGTGTGGAAGTCGTTGCATCGGATCACATGCCCCGCGTTGATCGTGAAGATCACCAAGAGTCCGCTGCTGGATCGCGAGGTCGCGAAGAAAATGGTTGCGCAGTTCCCCAACGCGCGGCTGGCGGAAGTCGACGACTCGTATCATCACGTGATGCTGGACAATCCGACGGCGCTCATCGAAGTAATCCGAAATTTCGTCGGCGAATTTAAGTGAAAGCGCCGCACAGCCATCTGCTCGAAGGCTCGCCGCGCCTGCATTACCTGGAGTGGAACGCTCACGCGACGCGCACGATCGTTCTGCTGCATGGCAACTCGGCGAATGCGTGGTGGTGGGAACCGCTTGCCCGTGCAATTGCGCCGGAGTACCGGCTGCTGGCGCTCGACCAGCGCGGACATGGCGACAGCGAGTGGGCCCGTCCCGTCGCATACTCGCCGTCGGACTATGCCAGCGACATCGCGAGATTTGTCCAGCACATCGCGACCAGCGGAGAAAAGCCGGTGGTCGTGGGTCACAGCATGGGCGGGCTGAACGTGCTGGCGTTTGCGCGGCGGCATCCGGAAAACGCGCGCGGCGCGATGGCGGTCGACGTCGCGATCACATCGAGTCGCGGACGCGATCGATATCTGCGCCGGCTGAAAGGACTGCCGCTGGTGACGTATCCCGATCTGGCAACGGCGAAAGCGCGTTTTCGGCTGATGCCCAACGAAGGCGGGATCCCCGAGGAAATAGTTCACGAGATCGCTGAAAGAAGTCTGGCGCGGACCGATGAAGGTCGCTGGACGCTCAAATTCGATCGCGAGAGTTTTCTGGGCGGCGACGGGCTGGAGGTGCTGGAGACGATCAAGGAGATCAGGATTCCCACGATGCTCGTGCGCGCCGAGCACAGCCGTATCATGACGGCGGAAGCGGCGGAGCAAGCGCGCGCGTCGAATCCACGAGCGCGGCTGGTGACGATTGCCGGCGCGCATCATCACGTGATCCTCGAGAAGCCGGACGCAGTTGCGCGCGTGATCGAGGAATTCGCCGCCAGCTTGTGACAGGGTTAGAGTTCGCGCTCCATTTTGCGGTGCGCGATTCCGGCCTCGTCGAAGACGCCGCCCACCGGACTGAATCCTTCATTGAGATAGAAGCCTTCGGCCGTGAGTTGCGCATGCAGGATTGCTTTGCGGAATCCGCGCGTACGCGCGCTCTCGGTGAGGAAGCGCAGGATGTGCGCGCCGACGCCGGTTTTTCGAAATTCCGGCAGTACGGCCATTCGGCCAATTTTTACTTCGCTGCCACCATGCTCGAGCATCCTGCCGCATCCGATCGCGACGCCGTCGAGAATCGCCAGTGCATGGAATGCGTGCGCGTCGTCGGCGTCCAGTTCGATTTCTTCGGGCACGCGCTGCTCTTCGATAAAGACGCGGCGGCGAATCGCGTATGCTCGCTGCATATCGGCCGGCGATTCGATCGCGATCACTTTGACCCGTGCGGATTCGT
>DATNLS010000237.1:0-2731 GCA_035602775.1 Candidatus Acidiferrales bacterium
GCACAACGGACGCAGATATTTCTCTTTCTGCGAGGGCGTCGCGAAGTGCAGCATGGTGTGCATGTTGCCTTCGTCGGGCGCCTGCGCATTGAGGATGAACGACGCGAGACGCGAGCGACCGCATTCCGCCGACACCATCGCCATCGCCATCGGACCGAGTCCCATCCCGCCGAACTCTGGCGGCATATGCGGACACCAGAGTCCCGCCGCTTTGGCTTTGCGCCGCAATGCGCCGATGCCCTCGCGCCAATTCTGAGTCTTGCGCATTTCCTTTTCGGCGGGATCGATTTCATCCTTGATGAAGGCGCGGATTTTATCGCGAACTTCGAGCACGTTGGGCGGCATCATGAAGTCGATTGACATGCTGGTAGTACCTCGATTCCTGGGTTTGGCGATGGAGCTAAAGTGATAGAGGGAAACCCGCCGATCCGTCAACCTCGCACGCGGCATTCCACGCCAATCGCGCGGAAGACCGCTGCACGCCCACCCGAGCGACCTCCCCCGCGAAATACGCGGGGGAGGAATCTTAGCCGCTGGCATTTTGCCGAACTTCCGTGCGATACGGACGATCGAAGATTTGTTGATGGAGGTAGAAACAATGGCGCAGGGAAGAATCGCGGATCGAGTAGCGATCGTCACGGGCGGTGCGTCCGGTATCGGCAAGGCGACCGCGGAGCTATTCGCGCAAGAAGGCGCAAAAGTCGTCATCGGAGATTTGCCCAATAGCGAGGGCGAGAAGATCGCCAAAGAGATCGGCGGCATGTTCGTCGCCACCGACGTGCGCGAGGCCAAGGCGGTCGAGAAGCTGGTGCGCGCCGCCTGCGACAAATTCGGCGGGCTCGATATCATGTTCAACAACGCCGGTATTGGCGTGACGTCATCGCTGGTGGATCACACCGAGGAACTTTACTCGAACACCATCCGCATCGATCTCGACGGAGTTTTTTGGGGACTCAAGTTCGGCGGCAAAGTGATGCTCGCGCAGAAGCGCGGCTCCATCATCAATACGGCTTCGGTCGCGGGAATTCGCGGCAGCGTCGGACTGTCCGCCTACAACGCCGCGAAGCACGGCGTCGTCGGATTGACCCGCAATGCGGCACTCGAGTTCGCGCCCGCCGGAGTCAGGGTCAACTGCATCTGCCCAGGAATTATTGATACGCCACTCGTCGCTCGCGCGTTCGGCAGCACCGAAGCAATCCGCGAATCGATGCATCGCTTTCATCCGCTCGGCAGGATGGGCAAGCCGATCGAGATCGCGAAATGCGTGCTGTTCCTCGCCTCCGATGATGCGTCGTTCGTAACCGGGCACGCGCTGGTAATCGACGGCGGCATCACCGCCGGCACCGGCAACACCGACGGCATCACTACGAATGAGTAATTGATTCGCAACGCGAGAAGCTGACGCACATGCGAATCATCGTGATAGGCGCGGGGATTGGAGGCCTCACGGCCGCGCTGACGCTTCGGCGTTCTGGCTTCGAGGTTCAGGTTTTCGAACAAGCCACCGAATTGCGCGAGGTCGGCGCCGGCGTCCAGATCAGTCCCAACGCGACGCGGATACTTCACAGGCTCGGACTCGAACAGCCGCTGCGACGCTTTGGGGTGCGGCCGCACGCGTCCGTCATCCGCCGATGGGACGATGGACGCGTGATCGCTCGCCAACCCCTGGCCGACGCCTGCGAGCGCAACTTCGGCGCGCCCTACTATCATTTCCATCGCGCGGAGCTCCTCGATGTTCTTGCGGCCGCGGTGCCGAAGAATGTGCTGCATCTCGACCATCGATGCGTCGGGTTGACCCAGCACGCGGATCGCGTCGAGGTGCAATTCGAAAACGGCGCGACCGCCGACGCCGATGTGGTGATTGGCGCCGACGGTATTCACTCCGCAGTGCGTGCAGCGATTCTGGGCCCGGAATCGCCGCGCTTTTCGGGGCACGTGGTCTATCGCGGACTGGTTCCCGCAATGCGCGTCGCGCATCTCGGGATCGAGGTGGCGGCTTCCTCATGGTGGGGGCCGAACCATCATTTCGTTCAATATTTTGTCGGCGCCGACGCGCGCTATCTCAATTGGGTCGCGGTCACGCCGGGCGAATGGCGGCTTGAGTCGTGGACCGCCAAGGGCGAGGTGGCCGACGCGCTCAAGGAATTCGAGGGATGGCATCCTCAGGTCCGCACGCTTATCCGCTCCGTCGATGCGACCAATCGTTGGGCGCTCTACGATCGCGATCCGCTTCCGCGATGGAGCGTTGGACGCGTCACGCTGATGGGCGACGCGGCGCACCCGATGCTCCCCTATATGGCGCAGGGAGCGGTGCAGTCGATCGAGGATGCTGCGGTGCTAGCCAAGTGTCTCGAACAAGCCGACACGCACGATGTCGAAACTGCGCTGCGGCGCTACGAGGAAACGCGTAAGCCTCGGGCGACGCGGTGCCAGGAAGGCTCGCGCCGCAACGCCGTCATGTACCACCTTCCCGACGGCGACGAGCAACGACATCGCGACGCTAACCTGGCCTCGGCGGCGGACGCCCCGCTCCCTCAGAACGCTTGGCTCTATGGGCACGACGTCGAGGCCGAATTCGTGAATGGGTAAAAGTTGGTCGAGCTATTGGCGGTGCGCGATCAGGATTTTGCGGCGATTTCCTGCTTGACCATTTCGCTCGCCATCCGGCCGTCGAGGCGCGCGCCGAACTTATCGCGCAAGGCCTTCATTAGCGGACCGATCTGATTGGTTC
>DATNLS010000384.1:0-2531 GCA_035602775.1 Candidatus Acidiferrales bacterium
ATAAAGATAGACGACCGGTGTTGTGTAGAGCGTCAGCAACTGGCTGATGACCAGTCCGCCCATGATCGAGATGCCCAGTGGGCGGCGGATTTCGCCGCCGTTGCCGAAGCTGAGCGCCAGCGGCACCGCGCCGAGGATCGCGGCTGATGTGGTCATCATGATCGGGCGGAAGCGCAGCATGCACGCCTGAAAGATGGCATCGTAAGAGCTCAAATTCTGCGATCGCTCCGCTTCGATAGCGAAGTCGATCATCATGATTGCATTCTTTTTGACGATGCCGATCAGCAGGATGACGCCAATCGTCCCGATGATGTCGAACTGAGTGTGGAACAGCATGAGGGCGAGGAAAGCCCCGACGCCGGCCGAGGGAAGAGTCGAGAGAATTGTGATCGGGTGGACGTAGCTTTCATAAAGCACGCCAAGAAGGATATAGACGGCGGCAATCGCCCCGATCACCATGATCAACTCGCTGTTGGCCGATTGCGCGAACAGCTGCGCCGTGCCGGCAAGACTACCGTGAACTGTCGCAGGCATGTGGATTTGATTCACGGCGGCGTCGATCTCGGCGGATGCTTCCCCGAGCGTCGCGCCGGGCGCAAGGTTGAACGATAAGGTCGACGCGACGAATAATCCCTGATGATTGATTGACAGCGGCGTATTACCAGGCTGGTAGTGACTGACGGCCGAAAGCGGCACCATGGTCTCCTGGGCAGTACTGACCGCGGCGCCGGCCGAAGTATTGCTCTTGCCGCCGGTGGCAAGCGCATTGATGGCGGCGTTTTCCGCCGAATTGTTGTTGGCGTTTGCCGCGGCTGTTGAACTGGTCGAGGCGGCGGTGTTGCCTTCCTTGCCGACGGAGTTTGCCGGGATGTTCGACGTTTGCGTCCCTGAGGCTCCGCCGCCCGAGGTCGATACGTAAATGTTCCGTAGCGACAAGGGATATTGCGTGTACCGCGGGTCTATCTCCATAACCACGTGATACTGATTGATCGCGCTGTAAATGACCGACACTTGCCGCTGTCCGAAGGCGTCGTAGAGCGTGTTGTCGATCTGCGCCGGCGTGATACCGAGGCGGGAGGCGGTGTCGCGATCGATCACCAGATCGGATTCTAGCCCTTTCTGCTGCTGATCGGAGTTCAAGTCGACAATCACGTTGCTGCCTTCAAGCGCCTGGAGGAGCTTTTGCGACCAGGTCGCCACGTCGGCCGGATTATCGGCCTGTACCGTGTATTGATACTGGGCACTGCTCTGGCGGCCGCCGGCGCGGATGTCTTGGACGGCGGTGAAGATCAGACGGCCGCCCGGCACCTGGGCGAGTTTCCCCCGCAGGCGCGCAATGACCTCATCGATAGAAGGCCGTTGGCCTAACGATTTGAGCGAAACGAACACCGAACCGGTGTTGATCTGGCCGAAGCCTCCGCCGCTGCCCACGCCCGTATAGCCGACCACGTGTTCCACCGCCGGGTCAGCCTGCACGATGGCCGTCATCTGCCGCAGCTTTTGCGACATGAGCTTGAATGACACGCTTTGATCGGCCTGCAGCATACCGACCAGACGCCCCGTATCTTCCTGAGGAAAGTAGCCCTTCGGCACGATGTAGATGAGCAGCGCATTCAGGGCGATTGCCGCGAAGAAGATCACGAGCACGATCCGGCTGTGGTCGAGCGCCCAATGAAGCGTTCGCTCGTAGCCACGCAGCATCCGATCGAAGAACCTGCGCTGGCGTGGTGCCTCTTCGGCCGACCGGCCGCGCAGTAACAGCGCGCACATCATCGGTGTCGTCGTCAGCGAGATCGCCAGCGAGATCATAATCGCGAGCGACAGCGTCAAGGTGAATTCGCGAAACAGCCGGCCGAGGATGCCGCCGAGCAGCAGGATGGGTGTAAATACGGCGACGAGCGAAAGGCTGATCGACAGAACGGTGAATCCTACTTCGCGCGCGCCGACTAAGGCTGCCTGCAGTCGCGGCATTCCTCCTTCGATATGACGGGAGATGTTCTCCAGAACGACGATTGCGTCGTCGACGACGAATCCGGTCGCGATAGTCAGCGCCATCAGGGAAAGGATATCGAGGCTGTACCCCAGAAGGTACATCGCGCCGAAGGTACCGAGAATCGACACGGGAACCGCAACGCTGGGAATCAAGGTGGCGCGGATTTCGCCCAAAAACAGGAACACGACAATCGTGACCAATATAACCGCGATCACCAAGGTCGTTTCGGTGTCGCGCAGCGAGGCGCGGATCGTCGTGCTGCGGTCCAGCCCGATAGCTAAATTGATGTCCGCTGGCAGTGCCGCCTGGAGCGTTGGCAGCTCGGCCTTCACGCCGTCGACGGTGTCGATGATGTTGCCGCCGGGTTGACGGAACAGAATGACGAGTACCGACGGCTGACCGTTCGACAGACCGAGGTTGCGCACATCCTCGACGGAATCGTTTACGGCAGCCACGTCGGTGAGCTGGACTGCCGCCCCGTTGCGGTAGGCGACAATTAGCGGCGCGTAATCCGAAGCCTTGGTCGCCTGGTCATTGG
>DATNLS010000089.1:0-2632 GCA_035602775.1 Candidatus Acidiferrales bacterium
TGGGGCGTTTTCGGCAATGCGGCGTTCACGGTCATGCTGATCGCGAGCTCCGCGTCGAACGTCGGATTCGCGATGTTCGACACCTCGTCGAACTGGCTCATGACCAGCCTTAATCCAGATCCGATGATGGTGTCGGCCGTACAGGTCGCCACCACCCTGCCAATGTTTCTCCTGACCCTTCCCGCGGGCGCCCTGACCGACATCATCGACGCGCGCAGAATGCTGATCGGCGCGCAGATTGCGGTGACGGCGATATCAATCGTCTTTGCAACGATAGTCGCGATGCATTGGGCGACGCCAGCTGTGCTGCTGGCGACGGCATTTTGCCTGGGCGGCAGCGGCGCCCTTGCGGCGCCGGCGTGGCTGGTCATCACGCCGATGCTGGTGCCCAAACACGATCTGGATAGCGCGATCGCCATCAACAACACGAGCTACAATGTGAGTCGCGCAGTGGCCCCGGCCCTCGCCGGGTTGGCAATCGCGGCCTTCAACATCGCCTTGCCGTTCTGGTGTTTTTGCGCCGGCAATATCGCCGTCCTCAGCGCCCTGATTTGGTGGCGCGCTCCGCGCCGCACAAGGGAGACCCTTCCCGCGGAGCGCCTTGTGAGCGCGCTGCGCACCGGCCTGCGCTATGCCAGAAACAATCGCGACATCGACGCGACTCTCATCCGCGCGGTCGCGTTTTTCCCCTTCGCGAGCGCTTATTGGGCGCTTCTGCCTCTGGTCGCGCGCACGCAGATGCACAACGGACCGGAAGTCTATGGCATCCTTCTCGGCATGATCGGCGTGGGCTCGATTCTCGGATCATTCGCGCTGAACAGCCTCAAGGCGCGCCTCGGTCCAGATCGGCTAGCCACGCTTGGGACCTTTGGCACAATTCTCGCGCTCGGGCTCTATGGTGTTGCCCAAGAGCCGGTCATCGCAGCGCTCGCGAGCCTGATTGCGGGCGCGTCGTGGATCACGATGATGACAACGCTGTTCGTCTCCGCGCAGGTGGCGTTGCCGGAGTGGGTGCGCGGACGGGGCCTCGCGATTTTTCTCACAGCGTTCTTCGGCGCGATGACGCTTGGCAGTGCGGTTTGGGGCAAGGTCGCTAGCGTCCAGGGAGTGCCGACCGCCCTTTTTCTTGCCGCGGCGTGTGCGGCAATCGGGATGGTCGTAACCGCGCGGTGGAGATTGCAAACCGCTGCTGTGCTCGACCTCACGCCGTCGATGCACTGGCGGACGCCGGTCTTCGTGCATCCGGTTGAGGACGATCAGGGGCCGATCCTGGTCACGGTCGAATATCGGATCGACCCGAAGGATATCAAACCCTTTCTCAGGCTGATCCATGAAATCGGCCTCGAGCGAAAACGCGACGGCGCTTATGCGTGGGGTGTTTTCGAGGATACGCAGGTCAGCGGCCGGATCGTCGAGACCTTTCTCATTCAGTCGGTGCTCGAACTCAGGCATCTGCGCACGCGGGTGACGATCGCCGACCGCTTGATCGAGGAACAGGCGGGCGCGTTCCTCAAGGAGCCGCGGAAGCCGACGTTTCTTGTCGCGCCGAGGCGTCACCGTCAGAAACGACGGAAGGGATCGAAAGGGCTTGCGCCGCAGGCGGCCCGAGAACCCGCCCCGGTCGGGTAGGGGGCGTCGTCAATCGGAGTCTATCGCGCCGGTGCGGGCAGGGCGCTTCGAGTCAGCGATCGGCTTCGCCATCAAACGAAGAACTTCGTCCTCGGTCGCGACGCGGTGAAAGCGTTCGAGCGCGCCGACGCGTTCGAACGCTTCATGCAAGTAAGATCCAGCGGGTGGGCAAGCCCAGAAATCATAGCCGCTCCAGACGATCGCCTCGCTCCACAGGTGCACGAAGTTCGCGCCGCGCGCCGTGTTCTCCGCCCACTCACGGCAGCTAGGCAGGAACAGTTTCCAGAATTGCTCGGGTTCGATGGGATAGCAGACATGCGAGTCGAGCGCGTGCTGGGTAAGGTTGTACTTGGCGAGGACGGGCGTCAGCAGGAATGGGCCGATCGCGCCCCATTTCTGGTCGACATCGATCGCGGCGTCCGCTACCGCGATCAGTTCAGTAAGAGCCGGACTCGTCGGCGGAAGCCTCAGCACCGCATTGTTGACGAGGCTCGTTCCGACCGCGTCCGCCTGGCGGCAAAACACGAAGCCATCGTTCTTGAAAGCCGGCTTGCTCAAGCAGAGCATATCGGTATCGATCCAACAGCAGCCCGTCTGCCGCATCATCCGATAGCGAAACATATCCGCAAAGGTGGCTAGCGAGGGCTTGCCGTTGGCGATGAATCTTCGGGTCAGCGATTCATCGGGGCAGATCGTCCGCGCGTCCGCGTGGCGCACCCCCGTAGGCAGCTCGAGATGGGGATCATAGGTGAAGACGCGCAGGCTTACGCCCGCTCGAGGAAATGAGCTAAGGCACGCGTAAGCGAATGGGTTGAGCCGTCCATGCCAGAAGGACGCGAACTCGCAGTCGTCCACGAGAGTCACTCGATTCTCGCCAGCACGTTGCGGCCGGCTTCCTCCCAGTCGTCGTAAAATGTCTCGGTCTTCAGATCCCCACGAGATACGAATTCGCAATAGACGTCGAAGATCCAACTCGCATGAACGTCATCGAGCAGAACATGCC
>DATNLS010000087.1:0-2032 GCA_035602775.1 Candidatus Acidiferrales bacterium
GACCTCGACCGTCGAGGCGCCGAGCGACTCGTAATTCTTGAGCGCGGCGCGCACCGATTTCTCGACCTCGGCCTGCATTCCCTCGACGAAATATTCGCGCGGCACCCCGATGCGGAGTCCTTTGACGTCGCCAGTCAAGGCGCGTTCGTAGTCTGGCACCGGGCGCGCCGAGCAGGTCGAGTCGCGAGTATCCTTGCCGGCCAGGATTCGGAGGATGATCGCGGCGTCGCGCACGGTCTTCGCAAACGGACCGACCTGATCCAGCGACGAAGCGTAGGCGACGACGCCGAAGCGGCTGACGCGGCTGTAGGTCGGCTTGATTCCGACCACGCCGCAGAATGACGCGGGCTCGCGAATCGAGCCGCCAGTGTCGGTGCCGAGCGAGCCGAGACATTCGTGGGCCGCGACCGCGGCGGCACTGCCACCCGACGATCCGCCGGCGACGCGCGTCGTGTCGTTCGGATTGGTCGTCGCGCCGAAGGCGGAATTTTCCGTCGAGGAGCCCATCGCGAATTCGTCCAGGTTGGTCTTGCCGATAAACACCGCGCCATCCGCGCGCAGGCGCTCGATCACGGTGGCGTCGAACGGCGGCACGAAGTTCTCGAGGATTCGCGAGGCGCAGGTCGTGCGAACGCCTTTGGTCGCGTAGATATCCTTGATTCCGAGCGGAATCCCGCACAGCGGTGGCGCGTCGCCCGCATCGAGGCGCGCGTCGGCTGCCGCCGCCTGCTCGAGGGCTTCGTTCTCGCACACGGTGATGAATGCGTGCAGCTTCGGATCGGCCGCGGCGATTCGGTCGAGGCAGTCGCGCGTTAGTTGCGTCGCGGTGATTTCGCGCGTGCGGAGTTTCGCCGACGCTTCCGCGATGGTGAGTTTGTTCAGTTCGGATGTCATGCTGGGAAAAATTCTACTCGATTATTTTTGGCACTTTGAAGTAGTCGCGATCGCGCGACGGCGCGTTCGCGAGCATCGCGTCGGCGGCCGGCTGGTTGGTCACGAGGTCGTCGCGCATCGGCGTGCCGGCCTCGCCGACCTGTGTCGTCGGCGCGACATCTTTGGTGTCGAGCTCGTTCAATTTGTCCACGTAAGCAAGCATTTCGTCCATGTCGGAGCGGAGGCGCTCCTCGTCCTGCGGTGACAATTCGAGGCGCGCGAGGCGCGCGACGTGGCGGACCTGCTCGAGGGTTATTTTAGATTCAGGCATAGTAGCTCCGCGCAAATGGTAACATCCCGAGGGATCCATGTCAGGGCCGCATTTCGAGAGACGGCGGAAGGGGAAATCACGTTATTTAATGTGAAACCCGCGGTGGGTTTCACGCTTCCTTCGGCAGGGGTCACCCCTGCACCCAGTATCAGGAAAAGAAAATACAAGATGCGGGGCTGCGCCCCTGTCAGCGGTTCTTAGGGCGGAGGCGTCCGAATCTTATCTCACCCGTTATTGTACGGGAGAGAAGGTCGGCAGGCGTAGCCGCCGGTAGGTGAGGGCTCTGCGATTCAAGCTGCAACTGAGCAAGGTAAGAACACTTGCCCGCGCTGGCGACATTTCAGTCTCTTTCGTCTCGCGGGGAACGCTTCGAACTCTTCGTTTCTGTCAATAGAAACTCACGGGTGACTAGTATTGCCGACTACCCGCCCAAGGTCGTGCGCACTCAAATGCACCGAAGGGTGTGGACAGCGCGAACGGGGTGATGCGCACGACCCCGTTCATTTCGACCCTACAAAAAATGAAGACGAATCTAAGCCGTCAACATGAAGTAGCCTTCGCGATCCTTCGGACAAGCCTGAGCCATTTGAATCTTCCGATGGATTTGGTGGACGAGCTAATCGAGCGCCACATTGCGGTTCCTTTTGAGAAAGGCGCGTTGGCGCTATCCGAGGGCAACGCCGACGGAATGCTTGCCTGCATCCTGACCGGCTATGTAAACGTGTATTGCTCTTTAGGTGATGGGAATCGCACCGTGGTACGAATCGCTGGACCGGGCGAGGTCATTGGCTATCCAGATTACATCGATGAAAAAGGCCGGCAGGCTCG
>DATNLS010000036.1:0-2172 GCA_035602775.1 Candidatus Acidiferrales bacterium
CCCATGCGGTATTCGCGACGACCAGACCGAAGACGCCGAACCATCGGCGCAAGACACTCTGTTGAATTTCAATCCGCCCGAGGCCCGCAATCGAAACGCAGCCCGAGCGATAGCAGGCGCGGCCCATGGGAAGCCGACAGGTCGAGCCATTGGGCAACAACTTGGTGCCAATCGGACAAATCATCTGGTAGGTGCCTGCGTGATAGAGAGTACGGCGTCCTTTAAGCAGTGGCAGAATGAAAGGTGACAACTGCATATGGAACATGCGCACGTGAACGATGTCGGGCTGAAAGCGCTTGAGCACGCGACTCAAACGTAGAACCGCCGACGGGTTTAGCGCCTGCAACACGCGACGCGCGGGCCCTGCGGTACCGAAGCAGATATAGTCGGCGGGATTCTCTGCCGCGACCGGTCGCGCGCTGCTCGCGAACAAGCGGGCGTCGTGGCCCTGCGCACGGAGTCCATCACGCAGGATTAATGAGATACGCTCTGCGCCACCATCAAGAACGCCGTAGTCATTGACGATCAGAATTTTCACTAGTAACGATGTGATCCGTCGTTTACGCACGCTGCTTTGTGCTGGAAACGACGATCCGTCATCTTGGCGAAGGCTTTAGCGGCGCCACGCTGAACTGCCAGCGGCAGGATAAAATTGCCGACGTGTGAAATTACGTCGACCGGCGCTGGTCGGCCGCGATGGAAGGCCTCCTTCAGCAGGAGAAAAAAGGCTCCCCTTTCGTTCTGAGCCGCTGCGTTGCTCCCGACGACGTGCAGAACGAAGGCAGCATAGCTACGCGCAGTGAATAGCTCGAAGTTTGCGCGTGCGTAGGCAAGCGAACCGCGCCAGTCGTAGATGGTCGAGATTCGCGGGCGATCCCGCTCGATGTGCCAGATCAGCAGCGGCTCCCGTTCCGCCACGAGCTCGAGGCCCGTGTCCGGCACGAGCGCGGCGCGCATTAACCAATCGGGATCGACGAAGGGGACCAACCCGCTGCGGAAAGGGACGCGCAGCATCAATTCGCGAGAAGTCAGGATAGCCGAGTTGATCACCATGCCTTCGCCGGTGAATGGTGTCCGGCGGCAGAAAAAATATTCGCTCAGCTGCTCACCCGGGCGGGGGCCGCGCCGCGGCCATATCGCATCGCTCGACTCGCTGCGGCCAATCATGCGGCAGGTGACGATCGGATACTTCCATCGCGAGCGGCGAGCTGCCGCCAGTTGCACCTCCAGTTTGCGCGGTAGCCATTCGTCGTCGTCGTCCAGAAAAGCGACGTACTCGGCGCGAGCGGATCCGATCCCAACATTACGTGCGTCAGCGTTACCCAAGTGCCGGTCAGGCACCTGGACCGCAAGTCTGCGGTCTTCAATCGTCGCGAGCGCGCGACGAGTTTCGTCGTCGCGCCCATCAACTATCACGATTACTTCGATATCTTTGATGGTCTGCGCCAGCGCACTTCGAAGCGCGCGGAGCACCAGCGCGGGCCGCATATAGGTGGGAATCACTACCGAGACCAGCGGCGAGGTCATCAGCTTATTTGCGGACCTTTAGGCGATTGTTTTGCGAGCGACCCAGTGATGCGGCGGCGAGTCGGATGTTCGGCGAGCGCCGCCCAAAGTGCGCCGATAGCAGTGGCTGCTTGCGAGACCACTAACAGAGTTGTCTGTTGCAAAGAACGACCCCCTGCCGATACGCGCATGGGGTAAAGAATCAGTTTCCAATAAAAGGCGAAACGCTCCGGAATCAATCTGCGAGCCCCGCGGCGACGGCGCTTCAGGCGCAAGAACAGGATCCCACGTCCGTAGTTGAAGTGTTGACGCACGAATTGCCATCGGTTCAAGTCGTGACCATGGAAGACGAGTGCCTCGGGCACGTATGCCATCTGATAATTCCGCTCGCGCCATCGGTCGCAGAACTCTTTGTCCTCTGCGGTTCGGCTCGGAAATGACGAATCGAAACCGCCAAGCTCCTTAAATCGATCGGCGGAAAGCGCAAAATTATTGGTTCCAAAAAACCACTCATTGGCGGGTTCGATCTCATAGTATCGGCGCACGTAGGTCGTAATGTACTGGCTAGCGGTCGCATATGGATTGGCGGGAAGGCCGTTTTCCACATACCCGCCCAGCAGATAATCGGGATGGCTGCGGAGCTCCTTCATGAGCGCCGAAAGCCAG
>DATNLS010000143.1:0-2913 GCA_035602775.1 Candidatus Acidiferrales bacterium
CCAAACCGCAGAGAATTTAAGACAGCCGCGCCACGACTTCTGTAGAATTTACTGACTACTGATTCGCCACCTCGAGCTCGATCCGGTCCGCGTATTTCTTAATCGCCGCCTCGCGCAGACGCGGGATATGCTGCGTCGGGAACAGGCCGTCGGTCGCCTTGTAGTCGCGCAACACCTGGCGCGCGAGCGTTATCTTGTGAACCTCGGTGGGACCGTCGGCCAGACCCATGTGGAAGCTCTGGATCACCTGCTCAACGAACGGCATCTCGCCAGTCGCTCCGAGTGAGCCGTGCAGATGAAGCGCGCGCGCCGCCACATCGTGAAAGACCTTGGGCATCAGCGCTTTGACCGCCGCGATATCCTTGCGAACTTTCAGATAATCCTTGTAGCGATCGATCTTCCAAGCCGTGCGCAGCACCAGCAGCCTGAATTGCTCGATCTCCATCCACGAGTCGGCGATTTTTTCCTGCACCATCTGCTTGTCGGCCAGCCGCGATCCCTGCGTCGTACGCGACAGCACCCGCTCGCACATCATGTCGAACGCCTTGCGCACCTGCCCAATCGTGCGCATCGCGTGATGGATCCGGCCGCCGCCGAGCCGCGTCTGCGCCACGACGAAAGCGCCGCCGCGCGGGCCGAGCATGTGATCCTTCGGCACGTGCACGTCTTCGTAGCGGATGTACGCGTGACTGCCGCCGCGCTCGTGCGTACCCACGCCGAGATTCTTCAAAATGTTCACGCCCGGAGTGTCCTTCGGCACGATGAACATCGACATGCGGTTGTATTCCTTGGCGTCGGGATCCGTCACCACCATCACGATAAGAAACGACGCGAGATGCGCATTCGACGAGAACCACTTCTCGCCGTTGATCACCCAGCTATCGCCCTTGAGCTCCGCATGAGTCGTGAACACCTTCGGATCGGCGCCCCCCTGCGGCTCGGTCATCGAGAACGCCGATACGATTTCGTTGTCGAGCAGCGGCTGCAGGTATTTTTTCTTCTGCTCGGGCGTCCCGTAGTGCGCGAGAATTTCGGCGTTGCCCGAATCGGGCGCCTGGCATCCGAACACGATGGGCGCGTAGGTCGCGCGCCCGAGAATCTCATTCATCAGTCCAAGCTTGACCTGCCCGTAGCCCTGTCCGCCGAGCTCCGGTCCGAGATGGCACGCCCACAGCTTGCGCTTTTTCACCTCGGCCTGCAGAGGCCGCACCAGCGCGTTGCGTTTCGGATTGCGCACGTCGTACGGATGGCAATCGAGCACGAACTCGAGCGGCTCGACCTCTTCGCGGACAAATTTTTCGATCCAGTCGAGCTCCTTCTGGAACTCTGGCTCCGTTTCAAAATCCCAACTCATGATGATTCGTCCTCCGTGTAGAGTGTTGTCCCGCCGCCGCGCGCGGCTGAGACTCACAGGCGGGATTCTCGCCAATGCGAGCGGCTTTTACCAGCGGATGAAGCCGGAACGCGACGGTTACTTCGTATAGTCGAAGATCTCGTGCTCTTCGGTCAGGAAAATGGACGAGCGCTCGAAGTCGATGAACTTCGATTCGTCCTCCAGCAGCGCGCGCGCCGCCTTGGCGCGGTCTTCGACGGCGCCGCCGGAATTGAAGTCCTCGAGACTGTCCCACCATACTTCGGTGATTCCGTCGTAGGTCTCCGTCATCTTGGGGCGGGTGTTGCGAATTTGCTTGCCCGCGTCTTCGGAGACGGTGTGGCTCTGCACGTATTTTTTGGCGCGCATCGACTTCGCAAAGCTGCGCACCAGCGGTCCATGCTGCTTAAGCCAGTATTCGTGAAATTCTTTTTCGGAAATGTCAGCGCGCTTTCGGATTACGTATACGAGTTTGATCATTGGGACCTCACATGGCGCGTAGCCGATCGAGTATCGTCTCGTCAAACATTTCCGCCGGCAGAACTTCGGGCCCGATGAAGGCGGCGGGAGAGACGTCGGGAAAACTCCCGCGCTGACGCTCTTCGCGGACTTTCATGCGGCGCTCGCGGGCATGGTCACCGAACTCGACACTCAGGATTGAGAATGTCGAAGCGGTCATCCTGAGCCGGCGCATCCGCTCGCGCCGCTCCTCGGCGTAAGGTCGAAAGAGATCGGGCGTCCAGTTGCGATTTTCGAGCATCAGATCGCGCACGATGCGCACGTCGCGATAACTGATCGACAGCCCCTGCCCGATGATCGGATCGTTGTGGCCGGCGGCGTCGCCAATCAGCACGACGCCGGGGACGTATGGCACGTCGGTCCACGTGTCCTCGTTGCCGTAGGAATTGCACGGCCCCGAGGGAGTGCCGTTAGCGAGGTGCTCGCTGAGGGGGACGCTCGCCAACTGGAACGCCTCGAGAAAGCGCGCCTGGTTGTCGGCGCCGGCGAAGCGGCGCTTGTCGTCGGTCGGGTAGCAGATGTAGAGGCGCACGCGCTCGGGCGATTGCGGAAAGGCGAGAAAGTTGACGCGCGCCTCGGTGCCGAAGGTCTGCAAGTCGGCGGGCCATCCGGTCGTATCATCGACCAGCATCCCGGCCATCAGGTGATGCGTGGGATCGCGATGCTGATCGATGCCAATTTGCGAGCGCACGACCGAGTTGCGGCCGTCGGCGCCGATCACGATTCGCGGATTGAATTTACGCTCGACGTTGTCGTGCCTGAATCGCACTTCGGGCGCGGCTCCCGCGATTACCTGCAAATCGGTCACGCCGCGAACTAGTTCGGCACCCGCTTTGATCGCTTCGGCGTTGAGCAGATCGCACATATCAGGATGCCGCATGCAGAGCGGCGGCTTGAAGCCAGCGCCCGCGAAAGCGTTGAGGTCGAGCAGTTGCGATTCCGCCGTGGCTGGATCGATATCGTCGCCGTATGCGATGTGGCGCCCGAGATGATGCCCGCCGGCCGCGAGCAGTGTTTCGTAC
>DATNLS010000070.1:0-12298 GCA_035602775.1 Candidatus Acidiferrales bacterium
GCGAACGCGCAGCCCTACTCCGACAAGCTGCTCGGCGTCCAAGGCAACTCGGAGTACGTCCTCGAAGTGAACGGCGGCTTCTGCGCCAGGAACGGAATCAAGTCCGGCGACAAAATGGACTTCTCCGGATTTTCACTTCACGCGTCGCAATGAGCACAAGTTTTAAACGATTGCTCACACGGAATAATTTCAGATCATGCAAAAGCGAGTCGTAATAACAACACCGTTCCCCACGGCGGAAGATCTCGCTGAAACGTACGGCATGTCGAAAACACGTCTGCGCCGCCTGAAGGCCCTCGCACAAGAGATTATAGAGAATCGTTCAACAGAATCTCGAAATTCGGCCACTCGAGTGAAGCGCAAAAGGAAGGCGAGCTCGCAGGCATGATTCTGATTCAAGGACCAAGGCGCGATGCGCACACGCGCTGAGCAAGAGTCCGCATTCCTCAACATTCCATATGACCATCGCTACGAGAATCTCTACCTGGCCGTCCTGGCCGGTCTGTGTGCGTTCGGACTGAGACCCCGAGCGGCCATTGAGATTCCCGGCGCGATACGCAAGGAACGGGGTAGCAGTCTGTTCGAAACTCGATCATTTCAGGATTTGGCAGTCGTGGCACAGCAATCGGCTCAGGGGCAAGTGGTGAAGTCGCCAACGCTCTTGAAAAGCCGACGACGACGATGGTGCCGCCGACGCGCCGAGCGCGAATCGTCGCTCCACCCCTAGCGACCTTGTAGCCGCGGCGCCCACATTCGGGCGCTTTAACCATTCGGCGACATGCGGTATCTATCTTGCCGTGGCGCGTGATGGGCGCCTTTTTGTTTGCCGTCTATCCAGCTTTATCGCGGTTGTGACAAATGGGCCTTAAAGAAAATCTCGAGCGACTTCAACAACTCACCCGCGAGGCCGAGGCGGCCGGCGGCGCCGATCGCGTCAAGAAACAGCGCGCGCAAGGTCGCATGACCGCGCGCGAGCGGGTCGAGTTTCTGCTCGACCGCGGCTCGTTCGTCGAGATCGACAAGTTCAAGACGCATCGAATCACCGACTTCGACATGGCGGAGAAAAAAATCCCCGGCGACGGCGTCGTGACCGGTTACGGCACGATCGACGGCCGCCAGGTGTGTATCTTCAGCCACGACTTTACGGTCTTCGGCGGCAGCCTGTCGGGCGCGTTCGCGGAGAAGGTCTGCAAGGTGATGGACCTCGCGACCAAGACCGGATGCCCCGTTATCGGTCTCAACGACGGCAGCGGCGCGCGAATCCAGGAAGGCGTCGTGTCGCTGGCGGGCTACGCAGATATTTTTCAGCGCAACGTGATGTCGTCGGGAGTGATTCCGCAAATCTCCGCAATCATGGGACCGTGCGCGGGCGGCGCCGTGTATTCGCCCGCGATAACCGACTTCATCGTGATGGTGCGCGATACCTCGTACATGTTCCTCACCGGCCCCGACGTGATTCGCGCGACCACGCACGAGGAAGTCACGATGCAGGAGCTGGGCGGCGCCGACACGCATAGCCAGAGGTCAGGCGTGTGCCATTTCGAGGCCGACGACGACGCGGGCGCGCTCGCGATGATCCGCGAACTGATCTCGTACATGCCGTCGAACAACGTCGAGGATCCGCCGTTTGTCGCGGGCAATGATGATCCGGCTCGAATCGATCCCGCGCTCGATTCGATCGTGCCCGAAAATCCCACCAAGCCGTACGACATGGGCGAGATTATCCGGCGCGTCGTCGATGAGGGCCATTTGCTGGAAGTGCAGAAGGACTACGCGCAGAACATATTGATCGGGTTTGCGCGGGTGGGCGGCTACTCGGTCGGTATCGTGGCGAATCAGCCGTCGTTCCTGGCGGGAGCGCTCGATATCGACGCGTCGGTGAAGGCGGCGCGCTTCGTGCGCTTCTGCGACGCCTTCAATATTCCAATCGTCACGTTCGTCGACGTTCCCGGCTTCCTGCCCGGCACTCAGCAGGAGTTCGCCGGGATTATCCGGCACGGCGCGAAACTGCTCTACGCGTTCTGCGAGGCTACGGTGCCGAAGGTGACGGTGATCACGCGCAAGGCTTACGGCGGTGCGTACGACGTCATGTCGTCGAAGCATATTCGCGGCGATTTCAACTTCGCGTATCCGAGCGCCGAGATCGCCGTGATGGGGCCCGAGCAGGCGATCAACATTGTTTTTCGCAACGAGCTCGCCAAAGCCAAAGACGCGGTCGTCGAGCGCGCGCGTCTGACCGACGACTATCGCAAGACTTTCGCAAATCCGTTCAAGGCCGCCGAGCTGGGCTATATAGATGAAGTGATCATGCCACACGACACGCGTCCCAAGCTGATCAGCGCGCTCAAGGCGCTCGCGAACAAGCGCGAAAAAAACCCGCCGCGCAAGCACGGCAACATTCCACTTTGAAAAAGAGCGCCGCCACCAGCTGCTGCGGGCAGTTAGCTCGCGTGGGCCGGATTCAGTATAAAATCTGGGAAGCCAGGGAAGTTTTGGGAAGCCAGTATTGATGTTCAAGCGGATTCTAATCGCCAACCGCGGCGAGATTGCGGTGCGGATCATCCGCGCATGCCGCGAGTTGGGAATCGAATCGATCGCCGTTTACTCGGACGCCGATCGCGCCGCGCTACACGTGCGCGAAGCCGATCATGCGTATCCGGTCGGTCCCGCGCCGGCGGCCGAAAGCTATCTCAACACCGCGAAAATTCTTGAAGCTGCGAAACGTCTCAAAGCCGACGCCGTTCATCCTGGTTACGGCTTTTTCTCCGAGCGCGCCGCATTTGCGCGAGCGGTGCAGAAGGCCGGCCTCACCTGGATCGGACCGCCGCCAGACGCGATCGAGCAGATGGGCGACAAGGTGGCCGCGCGCAAATTGATGTCGGCGGCAAAGGTGCCGGTCGTGCCGGGCTCGCCGGGAACGCTCGAGACCGAGGCGGAAGTCGCGGCGATCGCGAAAAAGATCGGCTTTCCGATCATGGTGAAGGCCGCCGCGGGCGGCGGTGGCAAGGGCCTGCGCTTCGTCGAGAACGACAAGGACCTCGCTTCGGTGGTGCGCACAGTCGCGAGCGAAGCCAAGTCGTCATTTGGCGACGGCCGCTTTTACGTCGAGAAATTTCTCAGGCAGCCGCGCCATATCGAAGTACAGGTGCTCGCCGACTCGCACGGCAATACCGTTCACCTCTTCGAGCGCGAATGCTCGATTCAACGGCGCCATCAGAAGGTCGTCGAGGAATCGCCGTCGCCGTTTATCACGCCGAAGATGCGGGCCGAGATGGGCGAAGTCGCGGTGCGCGCGGCAAAAGCGGTGAACTACGTCAGCGCAGGCACGATCGAGTTCCTGGCCGATGCGGAGCGCAACTTTTATTTCCTCGAAATGAACACTCGCATCCAGGTCGAGCATCCGGTGACCGAGCTCGTGACCGGAATCGATCTGGTGCGCGCGCAAATCGAAATCGCGGCGGGCGCAAAGCTGCCGTTCAAACAAAAGGATCTCGCGCAGCGCGGATGGGCGATCGAGTGCCGGATTTATGCGGAAGACCCGGCGGCCGGCTTCGTCCCGGCGCCAGGAAAGATCGAAACGCTCAGATTTCCCGACGGTCCGGGCGTGCGCAACGACGCCGGCGTCTACGCGGGCGCCGAAGTGCCGGTCTTTTACGACCCGATGATCTCGAAGCTGGCGGTCTGGGGTGCCGATCGCGATCAGGCGATCGATCGGATGCGGCGCGCGCTGGGCGAGTTCGTTATTTCAGGCGAGTTGCGCACCAACCTGGACTTCCATCGCTGGATCATGACCCATCCGAAGTTTCTCAAGGGCGATTTCGACACGAATTTTATCAACCACGAATATCATCCGAATGAGAACGGCGCGGCACCGCGCGGTGCGGAGCTGGCGGCGATCTTTCTCGCGGCGATCGCGGCGCAGAAGAATACCAATCACGGCAACGGCGCCGGCGCGCAGGCGCCTTCCGCGCCGAATGCGTCCGCGTGGCGGATGCTCGGCCGCCTCGACATGCTGCGGAGATAGCCGGGACTCCCATCGATGCGATACCTCGCGATTCTTGACGGCAACGAACACGAAATCGAGATTGAAGAGCTCGCAACGGACTCGTTCTCGATCACGTTCGGCAAGAATCGTTTCGAAGCCGATTTGCGCAGGGTCGGACCAGTGTCTTTTTCGGTGATCGTCGACAATCGATCGTTCGATTTTGACGTGGCGCGCGACGGCGAGGAAACGGTGGTCGCGTCGCGGAGCGGCTCGACCCGTCTGACGGTGGCCGATGCGTCGCGGCGAACCGCGCGCGCGGCCGGCAAGCGGCGCGAGGTCAGCGGCCGCGTGGAAATAAAATCCGCGATGCCGGGCCGCGTCGTCAACGTGCTGGTCGCAGTTGGAGACGAGGTAAAAGCCGATCAAGGAATCATCGTGGTCGAAGCGATGAAGATGGAAAATGAAGTCAAAGCGCCCAAAGCCGGCAAGGTCGTGGAAGTAAAGGTGGCCGCCGGACAGGCGGTCGAGAAGGGCCAGTTGATGATCGTGATCGAGTAGTAGAGCCGCCCGGAATCGAACAGTAGAGTGAAGCTACGATGCCTGAAGACGATCGCAAAATCGCAGACGCCCGCAAGAATTGGGAGGAGCGCAAACTCAATCCCGCGCTGAAGCGCGGTCCGGAGCGCAAGGCAAAGTTCGTCACCGGCTCGGGTATCGACGTCAAGCGCGTGTACGATCCTGAAGACTTGAGCGACCTCGATTTCGTGAACGACCTCGGCTTTCCCGGCGAGTATCCGTTCACGCGCGGCGTGCAGCCAACGATGTATCGCGGGCGGCTGTGGACGATGCGCCAATACGCGGGCTTCGGCAGCGCCGAGGAATCGAATCGCCGCTACCGCTACCTGTTCGAACAGGGGCAAACGGGATTGTCGGTCGCGTTCGATCTGCCGACGCAGATGGGCCGCGATTCGGATCATCCGCTCGCCGAGGGCGAAGTCGGACGCGTCGGCGTTCCGATTTGCTCGCTGGCCGACATGGACACGCTGCTCGCCGAATTGCCGCTCGACAAGATTTCGACCTCGATGACGATCAACGCGACCGCGTCGATCCTGCTGGCGTTGTACCTGGTGGTGGCCGAGAAACGCGGCGTCAACTGGAGCAAGGTCAACGGTACGATTCAGAACGACGTCCTTAAGGAATACGTGGCGCGCGGGACGTACATCTACCCGCCGCGCGGCTCGATGCGGATCATCACCGACATTTTCAGTTTTGCGACCAAGGAAGTTCCGAACTGGAACACGATTTCGATTTCCGGCTACCACATCCGCGAGGCCGGCTCGACCGCGGCGCAGGAACTCGCGTTCACGATTGCCGACGGGATCGCATACGTTGATGCCGCGCTAAAAGCGGGTCTGCAAATCGACGCGTTCGCGAGCCGGCTTTCGTTCTTTTTCAACGTGCACAATAATTTTTTCGAGGAAGTCGCAAAATTCCGGGCGGCGCGGCGGCTGTGGGCGAAAATAATGAAGGAGCGTTTCGGCGCGAAAGACGAACGCTCGATGATGATGCGGTTCCATGCGCAGACCGCGGGATCGACGCTGACCGCGCAGCAGGTGGACAACAACGTCGTGCGCGTGACGATGCAGGCGCTGGCGGCAGTGCTGGGCGGCGCGCAATCGCTGCACACAAACTCCAAGGACGAGGCGCTCGCGCTGCCGACGGAATCGTCGGTGCTGCTGGCGCTGCGCACGCAGCAGCTTATCGCCCACGAGTCCGAAGTAGCGGACACGATCGATCCGCTTGGCGGATCGTACTACGTCGAGCGGCTGACGACCGAGCTGGAAAAAAAGGCGGTCGAGTACCTGTCGAAAATCGACGACTTCGGCGGCGCCGTCGCGGCAATCGAGCGCGGATACATGCAGCGTGAAATTCAGAACGCGGCATTCATTTACCAGCGCGAGATTGAAACCGGTCAGCGAGTTATCGTAGGGGTCAACCAGTTTACCGGGGGCGGCGAACCGCCGGGGGAAATTCTGCGGGTCAAGCCGGAGCTTGAAGAGAAGCAGCGGACAGGCGTCGCGCGTGTGCGCGCGGAACGCAACGCGGAGACTGCAAAAACATTGCTCGCGCGGGTTGAAGCCGCGGCGCGCGACGGTAACAACCTGATGCCGCCGATCGTCGACGCGGTGCGCGGATGGTGCACGCTGGGGGAAATTTCGGACGCGATGCGCAAGGTCTTCGGCGAGTACTCGCCGGTGAACACCGTATAGCGTTGGACAGGCTGATTCGTATAAAAGAAAGCGGAAATCGGATAGGAGAGAAAATAAATGGGGCCGATCCCGAAAGGGACGTTTTTGACCAAAGGTGTGGGGCGGCATCGCGAGAAGCTAACTTCTTTCGAGCTGGCGCTGCGATCCGCGGGAATCGCCGAGTTCAACCTCGTGCGCGTCAAGTCGATTTTTCCGCCCAACTGCAAACTGCTCAGCCAGCAGGAAGGCCTCAAGTACCTGACGCCGGGGCAGATCGTTTTTGCCGTGATGAGCGACAACGCGACCAACGAGCCGCATCGGCTGATCGCGTCGTCGGTGGGCGTGGCGCTGCCGAGCAATCCCGCGCAATACGGCTATCTGTCAGAGCATCACAGCACGGGCGAGACCGATCAAAAGGCCGGCGATTACGCTGAGGATCTGGCGGCTATGATGCTCGCGACAATCCTCGGCGTCGATTTCGATCCGAATCTGAGTTACGACGAGCGCAAGGATCTGTGGCGCATGTCGGACAAGATCGTGACGACGCGCAATGTCACGCAGTCGGCGATTGGCGATCGCGACGGGCTGTGGTCGTCGGTGGTCGCGGCGGCGGTGTTCGTCGATATTCCCAACGGCAAGTAGTTTGTACGGCGCGAGCCAGGCGGATACGCTTTAACTATGGCGACAGAAATTCTCTACTGCTCGGCTTGAGGCTACAAGCCACGCGCGGCCAGTCTGGCTGCTTCATTGAAATCCACGTTCGGCGAGAAGGCGGAAATCACCGCAGGCAAATCGGGCCAGTTCGACGTGATCGTGAACGGGCGGCTGGTGTTCTCGAAATCGAGCACCGGCCGATTCCCGGTTGACGGCGAAGTCGAAGAAATGTTCGCCGCGCTCAAAGAAGGCCGCGAGCCGGCGCCCGTGGAAGAAAAGAAATCGGAAGGATTCCTCGGGCGCATGATCGGCAAGCTCAAGAGCTGAGCGAGACCGCGGATCGATCCGGTCCGCTACGGGTGCATGTCGAGGAATTCCTTGAAGCCGCTGCGCTCGTGCGGCCCGAGGATTGCCATCTCGAGAATTCCCATTCCCTCGCGCGAACCCATTTTCGCCTGGCACACGGCCTGGATGTGTTGATGGATCAGGTCGCGCTGGTTGACGTCGGCGGTTTTGAACGACTCGTAAGTCGAGGCGTCGGGGCCGACGTACATTCCATGGCCCCACTTCGGATGAAAGTAGCCGATACCCTGCATGTAGAAATTGTAAAGCGTCTTCAGCTCGATACGCGTTTCGCCGGCGCGTGGAGTGCGCAAAATTATCTCGGCGCTCTTCGCATGCCGCGTCCCGGGAGCATAGTTGATGTTGAAATCGACGCCGGTTGCGAGCTCGAGCCCGGCACCTGGCTCCGCGCGGGTGACGGCGCCGAACTGGTGCCATCGCGAGCCGTCGGCGTTTTCGTTGCAGTCGCAATGCGTACAGATGTCCTCGAAATTTGTCGGCGACCAGAGCCAGTAAAACTGGCCCATCACAGGCGTCGGTGACGGCACTCCCGCGGGGTCCTGCGGGCCGATTCCGCGCACGCCCCAAGAGCGGTCGCGCGAGCCCCAGACTCGCGACGGTTTCGCATCGTATGTCTTGCCGGCAACGGTGAGACTGCCGCTGTAGCCCCCGTGCTGCGTGAAGCGCGTCAGATCCATGATGAGGCGGGGGCCGGCACGTCGCGAGAATCGCGGCTCCTCGATCGCATCGGCGCGCGCCTCGAACATCAGGTCGGCCTTTACGGCTTCGTGATCGACGCGCAGGCGCATCGAGCGCATCGGGCGCACGATCTCGATTGAGATCGGGCCGACGCGCGTGTCCATCCTCTCGGCGCCGAGCACCCGCGACGCGCGCACGCAATGCTGCACGCCGCCGGCGACGACGCTGAATGCGCAGTCGATAATTCCGACATTCGGATAAATTCCCATCGCGGCGGCGAAGTAAGGCTCGCCCTCGCGGAAGTATCCGTTGAAAAAGAATCGATCGTAAAAGTTGCGGTCGCTGGTGAATACCTGCTGAACCGGCTCGGGCGTTTGATGAATCGGATAATCGTCGCCTTGCGTGATCATAGTTCGCTCCTCATCCAGATTTTTCGATCATAGTAGATATCGCGCATCGTTGTCGCTCCTCTACTGCGGATGTGGGGAGAGCCACACGCGCTCGAAGCGCGTCGGGCGCATCGGATTGATAACGTAGTCGTGCACCCATGGCTGGCGGATTATGTAAGTGACCGGGTAGTAGAGGAAGACCCAGGGCGCGTCAGCAACGACGATTTTCTCGGCTTGATCGTATAACGCGTAGCGCTTTTTCATGTCGGCCATCGGCTCGGCTTCAGTCAGGAGTCGTTCGACTTCGGGGTTGGAGTAAAAGCTGTCGTTGTTGGAACCCCACTGCGCGCGTGAGAGCAGCGCGCCGAGAAAATTTTCGGGATCGGGAAAATCGGCTTCCCAACCCTGCATGAACGCTTGCACCGTTTTCGGCTGGCGAATCGCTTCGAGGAACGGTCCCCATGCGACCGGCTTCAGCTTCGCGTGGATGCCAAGCGGCGCGAGGTCCTGCTGTATCGATTGCGCGAGCATCAACTGGGTCTGATCGGCGCGCATCCAGATTTCAATATCGAAGCCGTGCGCGAGATGCGCTTCCTCGAGCAACGCGCGAGCCTTCGCGGGGTCGTAGTCGTAGCCCTCAAGATCAGGATCGTAGCCGGGCAGGTTCGGCGGCATGACGCCGCGCGCGATGACGCCGCGTCCGTTCAATATTGCGATCAGCTTGTGGCGGTCGATCGCGTAACTGAGAGCGCGGCGCACGCGAACGTCGGTAAACGGCCACATCTGGCAATTCATGCCGAGGTAGCGGGTCGTGACGGTGGTTTTCGCCAGGGTCAATGCTCGCAGCGCCGGCGTTTTCATCACGTAAGGGAATTCGGCGGGCGGAATATCGACCACCGCGTCGATCTGTCCCGCGTCGAAGCGCAGCCATTGCAGCTCCTGGTTGACGCCCACCGCCTCGACGATCGCGTCGAGATGCGGCAGCGGTTTGCCGAAGTACCAGGGATTTTTCACGAGCACGAGGCGCTGCCCGCTAATCCAATCGCGCAGCATGAAAGCGCCGCTGCCGACCACGTGACGCGAAAAATCGTCGCCCCATTTCTCCGCCACGTCGCGCGGAATCGCCGACGCAAACGGCATCGCGAGTTTGTGCGCGAAGATCGGGTCGGGCGCGCTCAGATGGAAAACAATGGTCGTGCTGTCGGGCGTCTCGATGCCGCTGACGTGCGCACTGCGATGCGCGGCGAAGTCGGACGCACCCACGATACCGCGGTAGTACTCCATCCCGCGCGAGCGCGTGGCGGGGTTCAGCACGCGTTCGATTCCATAGCGGAAGTCGCCGCTGGTGACGATTCGGCCGTCGGAAAAGCGCGCGTCGGCGCGCAAATGAAATGTGAAAGTCGTCGCGTCGGGTGAGCTTTCCCAAGTGGTCGCGATATCGGGCTCGAGCTCGATGTTGCCGTCGCCGTAGCGCACCAGCGTGTCGAAAATGGCCTGCTCGAAAGTCCACGAAACGGTGTCGTAGCCGGCGGCCGGGTCGAGTGTAGGGACGTCGTCGGCGTCGGCAAGACGGAGAACCATCGCGTTCGGCGGCAATTTGAGCGGTGGCGGTCCGCCGCCACATCCCGCGACGAATGCGATCGCGATGACAGCCGCTATGATTTTTCGGTGCGTCATTGCGAGCGTCTGCGCAGAAAACCGTAGCCGAGAAGATTGAAGCTGAGCACCGCGTAGAAGATCGCGAGACCGGGAAAGGTTGCAAGCCACGGCGCGGTGCGGAAGTAAATCGTCGCTTCTTCGAGCATGCGGCCCCAACTCGGCGTCGGCGGCGGCACGCCGAGGCCGAGGAAGCTGAGGGCAGCGTCGAGCAGCAGCGTGTCGGAAATTCGCAGCGCGGCCATCACGACGATAATCGGCAAGACGTTGGGCAGGATGTGCAGCGCGATCACCCGGCGCGACGGCGCGCCCAGTGCTTCGGCGCCGACGACGAAATCCCGGGTGATCATCGCGAGCGTTTCTGCCCGCACGACACGCGCGATCGAGGTCCATGAAACGAGTCCGATGACGATAAAGATAGTGCGCAGACTCGGTCCCAAGACCGCTACCAGAGCCATCGCGAGCAAGAGCGGCGGCAGCGACAGCATCAGATCGGTGAAGCGCATCAGAATAAAATCGACGGCACCGCCGAAGAATCCCGAGCACAGGCCGATGGCGATGCCGATGGTCATCGTCACGGTCATGGCGGCGACGCCGACGGTGAGTGAAATTCGCGCGCCGAAGATGATTCGCGAGAGCACGTCGCGGCCCAGCTCGTCGGTGCCCATCGGAAATTTGAGGGACGGAGCGCCGGGATCGCCGAAGGTCGGCGCGACGACGATGGTGGGATCGTGCGGCGCGAGAATCGGTGCGAAGAGCGCGACGATCACGAGCAGGGTGACCATCGCGGCGCCGACGGTTTCAAGCGTGACGAAGCGGCGGAGATTCATCCGGTCTCCGCCAGCCGAATGCGCGGATCGAGCCACGCATAAAGCAGGTCCACGAGCAGGTTGACGACGACAATCAGGAACGCGGAGAAGAGCACGGTGCCCATGATGACTGGGATGTCGAGATTGAAGATCGCGTCGGCGGCGAGGCGCCCGATTCCCGGCCAATTGAAAACCGTCTCGGTCAGAACGACGCCGGAAAGCAGACCCGCGAGATCGAGTCCCGCCAGCGTGACCAGCGGCAGCAACGCGTTCGCCATCGCATGCTTGAGCATCACACGCGCACGCGACAGACCCTTGCCGCGCGCGGTGCGCACGTAATCCTGATCGAACGCGTCGCACAGGCTGGTGTGCAGCACGCGCGAATAGTAGCCGGCCGAGCCGAGCGCGAGGGTAACAGTCGGCAGGATCAGGCTGGTAGGGCCGCTGTAACCGCCAAGCGGAAAAGAGCGAATAGTGGCGGCGACCGCGATCAACAGCATCGTGCCCAGCCAGAAAACCGGGATCGACACGAGCGCCAGCGATATGACCAGCAGCAAGTTGTCGGTAGCGCGGCCGCGATACGCGGCGGCTATCGCACCCATCGCAACTCCGAGAATCAGCGAGAGCGCCATCGCCGCGCCGGCCAGCAACGCAGTTGCGGGAAAGCGATCGGCGATCATCGTCGTCACGTTCTCGCGGCGGATGTACGAGCGGCCAAGGTCGCCGTGAACTGCGCGATCGAGGTACCGCGCGTATTGGATATAGATCGGCTGATCGAGACCCAGCTCGGTTCGGATCGTTGCGAGAGTTTGCGGATCGGCCTTGGCCCCGGCCATCGCGATCGCGGGATCGGCGGGAACGACGAATGCGATTGCAAACGTGATGATGGACGTTCCGATCAGGACCGCGGCGCCGAAGACGATTCGCCGTACGAGGTAAGCGAGCATCGTTCAGCCCGTGACGATCCCGCGGGCGGTCGCCTCGCGGCGGAGCTGAAGTTCGGCGCGCGCGCGATGGCGTCGAGCGCTACTGGTATCGTCGGTAGAGTCGAGGGCGGCGTGAGCCTCGGGCGCGAGCGCCGCCATCGCCTTCGACATTTCGGCCAGTAGCTGATCGTCGTCGGCGCTGCGAGCGGTGTCTGATTTCAGTGCGCGATAGTGCGCCAGAAATGCGGCTAGCGATGAGTAGCCAGGAATTTTCACGCGAACAAGGTTAGCCTGCGGTTGCACCGAGTGGCGAGATCGCGAGTCCGGTCAGATAGCCGGCGGGCGCAGCGCTAATCTGCAGCTATCGAGAGCGCACCGGCCGCGGTCGAGCTACTCAATCTCGAAAGTTAGAGAAACCGTCGCCGGCACAGTGACCTCGCCGGGCTCGACTGGCGTCGCGACATTCGCCGACATCGACATCGCCCGTCCCATCCGTAGCGGAATCGGCGGCCGCTCCTGCGACACGGTCGTCGCCTTGAGGACCTTGCCGAGCTTCACATTGAGCGCCGATGCGAGCGCTTCGGCTTGT
>DATNLS010000080.1:0-4038 GCA_035602775.1 Candidatus Acidiferrales bacterium
TCTCCCGGCTCGCCGAAGCGCCCGATCGGCGTCATCCCTTCTATCTGCTTGCGGACCTCGCCGTCGATGATCGAGGTCATCGGCGTGTCGATAAATCCCGGCGCGATGCAGTTGACCAGGATCCCCATCGGCACCACTTCGCGCGCGACCGACTTCGTAAACGAAATGATCCCGCCCTTCGCCGCGCAGTAGTCTGACGCGAACGCCAGCCCGGTCGTGCCCGCGATCGAGCCGATGTTGATGATGCGTCCCGACTGTTTGGCGACCATCACCTTGAGCGCCTCGCGCGTGCAGTAGAACGTCGAGTCGAGATGCGTCGCGAGCATCTTGCGCCAATCTTCGTCGGTCTTTTCGGAAGTCGGAGTCGCCACGTTCGTCTCGCGACTGCGTGCGATGCCCGCGTTGTTGATCAGGATATCGATCGTGCCGAATGCCGCGATGAACTCCGCGAACATCTTGACGACCGCCGCGCTGCTCGACACATCCGCGACGAACGATCGCGCCCTTCCGCCCGCGCGCTCGATTTCAGTCACGACGTTCTGCGCCGACTCGGGCCTGATGTCGTTGACGCCGATTTTCGCGCCCTCGCGCGCGAACGTCAGTCCCATCTCGCGCCCGAGTCCCGATCCGCCGCCCGTGATCAGTACAACTTTGTCCTTGAGTTTCATCGACGCCCTACTTCTTGCCTTCTTTCAGTTGCCGCTTCCAATCGAGCCGCCGCGCCTCTGCGCCAGCCGCTTCCGCCTCCGGCACCATGCCCTTCTTCTGATAAAACATGCTGAGATTGGTGTGCGCCAAAATGTCGTCCGGTTCCTGCGCGATATACTTTTTCGTCAGCTCGATCGCCGCGTCGAGGTCCCCCTTCGCCTGGTAGCACATCGTCATCCCGTGGATCGCATCGACGTATTTCGGATCGATCTCAAGCGCCCGCTTGTATAGTTCGATCGCTTCGTCGAATTTGTCGTCGGCGTATGCGTCGATCGCCTCGTCGTACAATTCTTCCTTATCAGGCATGGCTCACCTCAGATATCACGCGCGCCCACCCTCTTATATACTAGACTGTGCGTTATGGAGAATTCGCCCGCACCGACCGAAGCCGATGTTTACGAAGTGCTGCGCGAGTGCTACGACCCCGAGATTCCGGTCAACCTCGTCGACCTCGGACTCATCTACGGCGTGCAGATTGAGAACCGCATCGTCAACGTCACGATGACGCTGACCGCGCCCGGCTGCCAGATGGGCATGATGATCACGCAGGACATTCAGGACAAACTGCTAGGCATCCCCGGCTGCGACGACGCCTCCGTCGAGATCGTATGGGACCCGCCCTGGACCCCGCACATGATGACCGAAGCGGCGAAGAAACAACTGAAGATCGACGACTAGTCCTGCGCTGCGAGCCGCAGATCGGCTGTAACCGGGAGTTCAAACAGATCCCCACGTAGGAGTCGCGTCGAAAAGAACAAAACCTCGACATTCTCGATTTCACCCGACTCGGGATTGAGCCGCACCACGACTTCGTCTGGCAACTCCTCCGATTCCTGCGCCGGATATGGATCGCGTTTGTTGATGTACAAGATGTGGGCGTCGCGGTCGTATTTGAAACCTAACTTCGCTTCCATTCGACATCTCCTACCGCGAGACTGCGCGCGATGTAGGCCGTGATAATCCAGTTTCTGCCGTGGCTCAACGATGAGCATAGCACAACCACAACTACGTGCTTGCCGCCCAACAGGTCATCGAACCATCGCGAGAAGAGCCGCGCCGAAGCAAATCGTTCCGCTGCGGCGAATCTGATCCGGTTCAGCAGGAGTCTGCTCGATTCTAACCAGGTGGGCAGGCAACAACTCAGGATGCCGCTCAGCAATGTGCTGTTCGCGCGCATCCGCCAGTTCAACTTCACCTTTAAGGTAGGGACACGGAAACTTCTTCAAGTTGCCGCCAGCCCTTCAATCCGGATCGATCAGCACGCCTGGATTAAGAATCCCGCGCGGGTCGAGCGCCTTCTTCGCCGCCTTCAGCGCGAGCGCGAATCCATCGGGACGCTGGCGGTCGTACCACGGCCGATGGTATCTGCCAACCGCGTGATGATGCGTGATCGTGCCGCCGAGCTCGATCAGCCTGTCCGACACCGCCGCCTTTATCTCGTCCCACTGCTCCAGCTCGGAGCCGCGCTTGCCCGGCGCGAGGATCGTGTAGTATGGCGCCGGCCCGTCGGGATAAACGTGCGTGAAGCGGCACGTGACGCTGCCCTTGCCGCACACCCGCGCGATCACGTCGCGCGCGCATTCCATCATCTGTCGATGAAACTCCGGAAACCGCTCCCACGTGATCGACGTCTCGAACGTGTCGCTCACCATCCCCATCGCGGCCACCGTGTCCATCAGGTACGGCGCGTTGAGAAACGCGTTGCGCCACGCGCCCGCCGATCCTTCATGCGTCGCCTCGGCGTCGGTGCGAGTCTTCGCCGCGTCCGCCGGAATTTTTCCGCCGTGATCGGCACAGCACTCAAGCGCCCGCTTCATCCACGGTTCCAGCGGATGGTCTGCGGACTCGAACGCGAGCACCAGCACCGCCTCTTCGCCGTTGCCGGCGCCGGAATTGAACGCCTCGCCCTCATCGAGCACGCGGCAGTTCGCGGGATATAGTCCGGCCTGCGAAATCTGACGGACCGCATCCGCCGCTTTAAAGATGCTCGGAAACGGCACCGACGCGCCCGCGCGAAACGTCGGCCGGTCCTGCAGCCGCATCCAAGCCTCGGTGATCACGCCGAGAATCCCCTCCGAGCCGATGAACATCCGATCCGGACTGGGACCCGCGCCCGATCCGGGCAGACGGCGCGACTCGACGATTCCCGTCGGCGTCACGACGCGGATCGACTCGACGAAATCGTCGATATGCGTGTAGAGCGTCGCGAAATGCCCGCCGGAGCGCGTCGCGATCCATCCGCCGAGCGTCGAAAATTCAAACGACTGCGGAAAATGCCGAATCGTCAGGCCGTGCGGCTTCAACTGCGCGTCCAGCGCGGGACCATACACCCCAGCCTGGATTCGCGCCGCGCGCGAGACCTTGTCTACCTCGACGACTTTGTCCAGATGCATCAGGTCGATCGACACTGCGCCGCGATAACGGTCGCCCTCCGGAGGCTCGACTCCGCCGACCACGCTCGATCCGCCGCCATAGGGCACCGCCGCAATCTGCGCGCCGTCGCACCATTCGAGCACGCGGATCAGTTCTTTCTCATCGCGTGGAAACGCGACCAGGTCGATCGGATTTGGATAGTCGCGCCGGAACGCCCGCCGGATGTCGCGCGATCCCTTGCCGTACGTATGTCCCGCGCGCTCGTGCGGCGCTGTCGTGCAAATCGCTTCGAGGGCGGCCGGCGGCTTTACGCGCGGCGGGCGCAAATTGAGATCGCTTTCCTTCGGCGGCGGCGCGAGTTCGAGTGGCCCCAGCCCGAATCGCTTGGCCATCCGCTCGGCCATGTGCTTTTGCTGTTCGGGAGTCGGCCCCTGGTCCTCGTAGCCCCATCCCCAGAACTTACGCTTGCGATTCTCGGCCATCGGATTGTCCTCGTGATGCGCGAAGCTGCAACTGCGCCGATTTTGCGCTCGGCGCCGCTGCGAGGGCAAACGCGAATTGGCGTTGCGCGCTCGCTAAACGATCCGCGATACGCCGGGGATGCTGCGAAGCGCTGCGCTGCCACCCCAGCTCAAGATCAGTACGCCGGCGAATACGAGGATTCCTTTTTCAATCGCCGGGAGCGACGATCCCAGAATCGCCAGCTGCAACCACGACACGAACATATAGTGGATCAGGTACATCCCGTATTCGTTTTCGCTGAGGCTGTCGTAGACCCAGCGGCGCCGGGTGGCGAAGCGCACGAACAGCGCGAGGAAAGCGAACGATATCGAAGCGCAGGCAAGTGCGTAGAATGCGCCGCCGATCGCGTTTGCGGCGTTGGCCGACATCGGGCTGTTCTTCGATATCGCGATCAGAAAGAACACCACGCTCGCCAGGAACGCGAAGACCATCCAC
>DATNLS010000342.1:0-9484 GCA_035602775.1 Candidatus Acidiferrales bacterium
TTCGCGTTGTTTGGCGCGCCGGTCGCCCATGAAGACCGTCCGCAACGAGCGCTCTATGCGGCGTTGCGCATGCGGGAAGAGCTCGAACGCTATTCGGCGAAAGTGGTGGCCGACGGCAGGAGTCCCATCCAGGGCCGCGGCGGCGTGAACAGCGGCGAGGTAGTGGTGCGTTCGATCCAGACCGGCGCGGGACAGACTGAGTACACGCCGATCGGACACACGACCAACCTCGCCTCGCGGATGCAGGTGGCGGCGCCGGTCGGCTCAATCGCAGTCAGCGAAGCCACCCGCAAACTGTGTGAAGGCTACTTCATCCTAAAACCGCTTGGCGCGACCAAAGTCAAAGGCGTCAGCGAGCCGGTGAACGTTTACGAAGTGACGGGGCTGGGGCCGCTGCGGACGCGGTTGCAGCGGTCGGCGGGGCGCGGCTTGTCGAAGTTCGTGGGGCGGCAGGCCGAGATGGACTCACTCAAGCGCGCGGCGGAGCAGGCCAAGGCCGGACGCGGGCAGATGGTCGCGGCGATGGCCGAGCCGGGAGTCGGCAAGTCGCGCCTGTTGTTCGAATTCAAGGCGAAGAACCAGTCGGGCTGGATGGTGCTGGAGACGTTTTCAGTGTCGCACGGGAAAGCGTCGGCATACTTTCCAGTCATCGATCTGCTCCACAACTACTTCAAGATTATCGGCGATGACGACGAGCGATCGCGCCGGGCCAAGGTGATTGGCGCCGTGCTCGCCCTGGATCGTGCGCTCGAAGACACCTTGCCGTACATGTTCGCGCTGCTCGGCATCATCGAAGGCGACGATCCGCTCGCGCAGATGGACGCGCAGGTCCGCAAACGGCGCACGCTCGATGCGATCAAACGCATCCTGCTGCGCGAATCGCTCAACCAGCCGCTGATGGTGATGTTCGAGGACTTGCATTGGATCGACGAGGAGACGCAGGCGTTTCTGAATCTCCTTGCCGACTCAATCGGCACCGCCAAAATCCTGCTGCTCGTAAATTACCGCCCCGAGTACTCGCATCAGTGGGGCTCGAAGACCTACTACACCCAGTTGCGGCTCGATCCGCTGGGCAAAGAGTCAGCCGAGGAGATGCTGGCCGCCATGCTCGGCGACGGCGCGGCGATGGCGCCGCTTAAGCGGCTTATCATCGAACGTACCGAAGGCAATCCGTTCTTCATGGAAGAGACGGTGCAGGTCCTGTTCGACGAAGGCGCGCTGGCGCGGGACGGCGGCGCGGCGAAGCTCACTCGGTCGCTGGCGGAGTTGAAGATCCCGCCGACCGTCCAGGCGATCCTCGCCGCGCGCATCGACCGTCTGCCGCCTGATGCAAAAGACCTGCTGCAGACGCTCGCGGTAATCGGACGCGAATTCCCGCTGTCGCTGATCCGCGCGGTGGTCTCGATCCCGGATGACGAGATCAGGCGACTGCTCGATGACCTCCAGCTCGGCGAGTTCATCTACGAGCAGCCTGCCATCGGCGATTCTGAATACATTTTCAAGCACGCGCTGACCCAGGAGGTCTCGTACAACTCGGTCTTGATGGAACGGCGCAGACAAGTTCATGGGCGAATCGGTGCGGCTCTCGAGAAGATTTACGCAAGTTCAATCGACGACCACCTTGACGAGCTGGCCATCATTACAGCCGCAGCGGAAATTCCGCGAAGGCACTCGACTATCTCGAAAGCGCAGGTCTCCGAGCCATTCGGTGACTGGCGTACGGCGAGGCGATGCGGAACCTAACCGCCGCTTTGGAATTACTTGAACGCACGCCGTCTAGCCCCGAGCGGGACCGGCGCGAATTCGCGCTCCAAACCAGCCTTGGTCCCGCGCTGATGGCCACCAAAGGGTGGGCGGCGCCGGAAACCGAGAGGGCCTATCTTCGCGCCGAGCGGCTGGCTGAGACAGGAGCCACACCCGAGCAGCAGTTCGCGCTACTGGTTGGATTGTTTGGATTGCTCTACGTCGGTGGCAACTTGAGCGGAGCCCGCGAACGGCAGAAGCCGATCTGGGATTTCGTCGATCGCCACCCCGATCCGGTTTTCCTTCTCGAGGCGATCCATCATGACTGGTCGGTGGCGCTTTCCGCAGGTGAACTGGAGGCCTCGCAACGCCATGTCGAGCGGGGGCTCAAGCTGTTTGAGTCGAAGCTTCGTTCGGCCGCCGTCCCGCTCTACACCGCTCATCATCCGGCCGTGTGCGGTTATGCATGGGACGCGCAAATATCATGGCTGCGCGGTCGTCCCGATGCGGCGCGGCGAAGCGCGGAGCGGGCCGTTTCACTTGCGAATGAACTTGGAGACGCCATGTCGGCAGCTTTCGCCTTGTCCGAGAGGGCACTGGTTCATCGCATTATGCTGGAACCGAAGCTTGCGCTGGAAATCGCCGGGGCCGCGATAAACACAGCGGAGGACGTGGGGTTCCTCTACGTTCTGCGCCATGCGCGAGTTGTCAAAGGGTGGGCCTTAACCGAGCTTGGAAGAGCGGAGGAGGGAATAGGGCAGATACGCGAAGAAACCGATGCACTTTCGGCCAACCGAGAGGAGTTGTGGCTCACGCTCTGTCTCGCGACTCTCGCCGACGCGTGCCTGAGAGCCGGACGCATCGAGCATGGTTTGAAGGCGATCGGCGACGCCCTGGACCTGGTCCGTCGCAGCGGCGAATGTTTCTGGGAAGCGGAAATTAATCGTCTTCGCGGCGAGTTGCTGCTCAGGCAAAGCGATTCCAATGCTGCCGGGGCCCGAAGCTGCTTTGAGCGCGCGATTCAGCTCGCCCGCAAGCAGGATGCGAAATCATTGGAGTTGCGGGCGACCGCAAGTCTCGCTCGACTGCTAGCGAAGCAGGGCAACGGTGCCGCCGCGCGCGCGATGCTCGCGGACATCTACAACTGGTTCACCGAAGGCTTCGACACCGCCGACCTCAAGGATGCCAAGGCGCTGCTCGACGAGTTGAGCGCCTAGCGTCAGCGGTTTGCGGTCCAGGCCAGGCGTTCCGCTCGATAGGGATCGTTTTCGACCCGGCACTGATTGTCGAACACCATCGTTGGACGCTGATCGGTCGAATACGGCGGCCAGTTCGGAATGCCCTCGTGATTCGGATTTCCCTCGCTCGCGAATGCGAGCCAGGCCCGGCTCATCTTGTCGGCCAGTGCGAATCGCGTCGGCGCCTCTCCGATCAACCCTGATGTTTGCACGTTGTCGAAGACAAACGGGATCTCGACCGCGTGCGCGGATTTGAGCCTGCCCTCCAGCACCGGAGTCTCCCAGGTGAACAGGTACACGAACACCGGCGCGGCATGCTGCGCGACCTTGCGGTCGGCGGTGACGAGCGACGGCATCCGCATCGCATGGTCGGTCGCGATCGCGAGCACCAGGTCGCGCAGCGAGTCGTTGGGCCGCGCGCGCCGGTAAGGCTCGATGATGCGATCGGCACGGTCGCCGACGAACATCTGCACCCGCTTGCGCATCGCGGCTTCGTCCAGTCCGTCAAGCCACGGCGCGAACGCGAAGAACAAATTCATCTCGTCCTTGTTGGTCCCGATCATCAGCGGCACGTTGGCGGAGATTGCCGGGGCCGTCGGCTCGAAGGGACCGCCCGGAAGATGTTTGCCGTCAACCACCGGATTGAAACCGACGCGGCGGCGGTTGGCGAAGGACATCATGCTGACTTTTTTCAGGACTGCGGCCTGCGCCTGCGCGAGTTTCGGCGCAGGCACCTGGCGCAAATCGCTCACCTTGTCAGGGCTGATGCTTAACTCCGCCAGCAGTTGGCGCGCGGTCTCGCTCGCGTCGTCGCGGCTGGCCATCTGTACGGCCGGTCCGCTTTGAATGATCGCCTTGTGAAACAGACCATGCGCCGCCGGCATCGCCATCAGTACGCTGACCTTGGCGCCGCCGCCGGACTCGCCGAAGATCGTCACGTTGCCGCCGTCGCCGCCGAAACCCGCGATGTTGTCGCGGACCCATTCGAGCGCCGCGACGATGTCGAGCATGCCGGCATTGCCTGATGCCGCGAATTCTTCACCGCCGATCTCGCCCAGATGCAGATAGCCGAACGCGCCGAGCCGATGATTGATCGTTACGACTACTACGTCGCCCTTGCGGCACAGATTGCCGCCGTCGTACCAGGGCGAATCGCCGGATCCGGAGATGAACGCGCCGCCGTGGCACCAGAACATCACCGGGCGTTTGCGCCCGTCGTTGACTGCGGGGGTCCATACGTTGAGCACGAGGCAGTTCTCGCTCATCGGCGGCAGCTCGCGCCCCGCGAACAGCTTGAGCATCGCGGGCGGCAGCGCGAATGCGTTCTCGTCCTGCATCGCGCGATTGCCGAAGTCGAAAGCGTCGCGCACGCCGGTCCAGGCTCGCAGCTTTCGCGGCGCCGCGAAGCGGCCTTCGCCCTCGGGCGATTCGGCGTACGGGATCCCTTTGAAAGTGTTGACGCCATTTTCGGCGCTGCCGCGAATCTTTCCGCAATTGGTTTCGACAACGACGCGTTCAGCCATGACCGAATTTCCTCCGCGCGAAAAAAGTTATGCCGTAGCTACGATGACCGCTTCATCTCGAACGACGGACCTGCCCATCCGTCTTCGAGGATCTGCTGCGGCGCCGCCTGCGAGCCCCGCGTCATATTGCCCGCGCCCATTCCGGACGTTACCGCGCCATCAACCACCATCGCCTGGCCGCTGACGAACTCCGAGTCGTCGCTCGCGAGGAACAGCGCCATTGCCGCAATATCTTCGGGACGTCCCGCGCGCGGCCAAGGCTGGAAGGCCGCAAAGAGTTGCGTCGCGGACTGTTCGCCGCCCGGGATGCGGTTGTACGTGAGCGGCGTCGCGATCAGTCCCGGACAGATGCAATTGACGCGAATCTTGTCCTTCGCCAGCTCGATCGAAGCCGAGCGAGTCAAGCTGATCACTCCAGCTTTGGCGGCGCAGTAGGCGTGCAAGCCCGCGGCGCCACGCAGCCCCGCGATCGAAGCGGTCGAGATGATCGAACCGCCACCCGCCTTGCGCATCTCGGGCACCGCGTGCTTGATGCCGAGGAACACCGCGCGCAGCAGGATCGCGAAAGTCTTGTCCCAATTTTCCGCGCTGGTCTTCTCGAGCGGACCGACCGCGCCGCCGAGACCCGCGTTGTTATAGATGATGTCGAGGCGCCCGAATTCCTTGACCGCGCGATCGACCGCGCTCTTGATATTCTCTTCGCTGGAGACGTCGGTGAGCTGGAAGATCGCGTTGCCGCCGTTCTCCTTGCAATCGCGCACCGCCGCGTCGCCACCCTCGCGATTGAGGTCGGCGATCACGACCGCGGCGCCTTCGCCGGCGAATCGGATCGCGGTGGCGCGGCCGATTCCGCTCGCCGCACCGGTAATGACTGCAACCTTCTTCTCAAGTTTACCCATTATTCCTCTCCGTGTTGTTCTGAAGCTCTCTTGCTCGAGGCATCGTCTATCAATAGTCGGGCGAGGGCATGCTGCCAACCGCTGAGGCTGCCGTTGGAATCTCGCAGGCGCGCAGGATTAAGATCGGCGCCGGCGACAGTCACAAGTGCAGGAGCCTCAGATGGAAAAAATACTAGGCGATGTTTTCACGTGGTCATGGTTTTCCGAGCCGCATGGCTACAACTTCAACAGCCTGCTGATTCCCGATCCGCGCGGCAACATCTGCATCGATCCGGTCGAGCCGAGCGATGAAGTGCTGAGCGAACTCGTCCGGATCGGTGTGAGCCGTATTCTCATCACGAACCGCAATCATGTGCGGGCGGCAAATCGGATTCGCGAGCGCACCGGCGCCCGCTCCTACATCCATCCCGACGACGCCGCATACGCAAAAGGGCAGGGCAGTATGCTCGACGGTGAATTTCGCGAGGGTGAAACGATAGGCGCGCTCGAAGTGATCGGCGTTAGTGGAAAGAGTCCCGGCGAGGTGGCGTTGCTCTGGCCGGATCGAAGGACCTTGATCGTCGGCGACGCGGTCATAGGCAATCCGCCCGGCCGCCTCGGCATGCTGCGCGAGCGCGTGATGGACGACCCGGCGCGACTGCGGCGCAGCGTGCAGCAACTGCTCGCGCTCGACTTCGACACGATCCTGGTGGGTGACGGCGTATCGGTAATCGGGAACGCGAAGCAGCGGCTGCAAGAATTAGTCGACAGCTTCAAGCTGACTTGAGGATTGGCAGAACTTCCGTCCTGAAAAATCCGAGGGCTTGCGCTTGGTCGGCTGGCCCTACGTCGCCGCCGGGGCCGACAATGATCAGATGATCGAGGCCGAGTTTTAGAATCGCCTCGAAGCGGTTGACGCAATGCGCAGGGGGTCCCGCGATGGCGAATCGATCGACGAACGCGTCGTCGAGGAACTGCGCGTGACCGGCGTCCGCTCGCGTATGCCGCGACATGTCGTACGTTTCGCCAACCTTGCGTGCCACCGCGCGATCGTCCGGGCGCATCCCCGCCGCCGAATCGCGGGACATCCCCGAGAAATGGGCGATCACGCCGACGGTCCCGCGCGCCAGCGTTCGCGCGCGCGCAATATCGGGATGCACTACTACATTTAGAAATGCGCCGAGCTTGAGCGTCGAGGGATCCAGCCCGGCCTGCTCGCGAGCCGCTCGAGCGTGGCCGACGGCCCACACCAGCCGTTCCGGGTCGGCGCCGACCGCAAAAGTTACCGAGTCGGCGAGCGTGGCGCCGACTTCGATCACGCGAGGCCCCGTTGCGGCGACGTCGATGGGGACCTTCGGCAGATTGGCCCGCGCGATCCACTCGTTGCGGCTGCGGTAGCCGTTGTCGAGCGTGACTTCCTCGCCACGGAGGAAGCCCTGCACTTGAGAAATGTAGCGCGCGAAGTCTTTGCTCGACGGTGCGCGCTCCCCGATCTTGGCGACCGCAGAATCGCCTCGGCCGATTCCGAGCACTGCGCGTCCGCCGGATTCCGCCTGCACCGTCGCGATCGCCGAAGCGGTCACCGCGGGATGCCGAGTCACCGGGTTGGTGACGGCAGTGCGCAGCTTCAGATGTTTGGTGGCGTGAGCGGCCAGGCACAATTCAGAGTAGGGGTCCGCCGCCAGATTCTGAGTGTCGACCAGCCCGATTCCATCGAAGCCGCTCTCTTCGACCATTCGCGCCATCTGCGCAAACGCTCCGGGCATCGGCATGGTGATCAGCCATATTTCAGGATTGCTCTTGGTCATCGTGGTAGTCACATCCGGCACTAGGTTGGCAGATCGAACGGGCTCCTGGCGAGGGTTGTCGCGCGCATTCTGATACAATCGTGCGAATTACGGGGATCGTGTTCGCTGCATCGCCCTGCGCTCCTTGACTCCGCGGATTCCGCGTCCAGTTCATCCCGTACCCGGTCATCCGGATCGAGAGGCATGTTTGAGCCTGTTATTTCTCCGCGCACCTAAACCACCGCCGCCCGGGTTCGCGCATCCCGAAGAGCCGATCCGATCCGAGCTGTTCAGCGTCGAGCGCCTCGAGCAGCATGGCGAAACGCTGGCGGTGGCGCAGCGCGTCACCGATCGTCCGGGGCGCGGAAGGCCGATGGCGCCGCGCGTGCGCGATAACGGCCGCGTATTGCTCGATCACTATCGGAGCATCGCGGGCGCAATTCGCGAGGAGCGTGCGATCACGCCGGCGGCGGAGTGGCTGGTCGATAATTTTCACGTCGTCGAAGAGCAGATTCGCGAAATCCGCGACGACCTGCCGCGCGGATTCTACCGGCAACTGCCCAAGCTCGCCGAAGGTCCGCTGGAAGGCTATCCGCGCGTGTTCGGAATCGCGTGGGCCTACGTCGCGCATACCGACAGCCACTTCGACACGCAGACGCTGGCCAGGTTCGTGCAGGCCTACCAGCGCGTGCAGCCGCTGACGATCGGCGAGCTGTGGGCGGTCGCGATCACGCTTCGGATCGTGCTGGTGGAAAACCTGCGGCGCGCCGCCGATCTGATTGGCCAGGGCCGGACGCAACGCCAGCGAGCCGACGCGCTGGCGGACAAGCTGCTCGGCGCAAACGGCCGCGAGGCGGAGCCGGCCGAGGCCGTGTTCAAAGATATTGATCGGTCACCGCTGCCGCCGGCGTTCGCGGTGCAGATGGTTCAACGCCTGCGCGATCAGGACGCCAAGGTGGCGCCGGCGCTCAATTGGCTGGATCAGCGGCTGGCGGCGCAGGGCATCACGGCCGACGAGATCGTCCGCGAAGTGCATCAAGGGCAGGGCGCGATGAACGTCACGGTCCGCAACGTGATTACCAGCATGCGTCTGATGTCGGCGGTCGATTGGGCGGATTTCTTCGAGAGCGTGAGCGCGGTCGATGCGCTGCTGCGCGCCGACAGCGACTTCGCCGCGATGGATTTTGCCACCCGCGATCGCTATCGGCATGCGATCGAAAAACTTGCGCTGGGTTCGGGGCGCACCGAAGTCGAAGTTGCACAAAGTGCGATCGATTCGGCGCAGAGTGCGGCGGCCGAAAAGCCAAAGGACGGAGCGCCAGACCGTCGCGCGCACCATCCGGGCTACTACCTTATTTCACAGGGACGTCCCGCGCTCGAAGCGAAGCTGGGATTTCGTGCGCCGGTCCGCGACTGGATCGCTCGCGCCAACAAGAAAGCCGGAATCGAGGGATACCTCGGTACGATCGCGGTCGTCACCGCGGTAATCGTCGCGCTCGGCCTGCTGGCAGTCGCGGACGCGCGCATTGGCGAATGGACTCGCTGCGTGCTTGCGATGCTCGCGGTAATTCCCGCGATGGACGCGGCAATCGCATTGGTCAATCGCGCGGTCACAAGCGTCATCGACCCCGCGACGATTCCCGCGCTGGCGCTGCGCGATGGAATACCGGCGAACCTGCGTACGCTGGTCGTCATGCCGACGCTGTTGACCGCGCACGCCGAGATCGACGAGCAGATCGAGCGCCTCGAGGTGCACTATCTGGCGAGTCCGGACGGCGAGCTGTACTTCGCGCTGCTGTCGGATTGGATCGATTCGGTAAACGAAACGGCGCCCGGCGACGACGATCTGCTGGCGGCTGCGAAGACGGGATTGGCGCGTCTGAATCAACGTCACCAGCCGGGGCCGGCCGGCCCGAGATTTTTGCTGCTCCATCGCAAGCGCGTCTGGGACCCGGCTGAAGGCGTGTGGATGGGATGGGAGCGCAAGCGCGGAAAGCTGCACGAACTGAATCGGCTGTTGCGCGGCGCGGCGGATGTCAGCTTCGTCGGGTCGGATGGTCACGCACCCGCGGTCCCTGCCGGCGTGCGCTACGTGATCACGCTCGACGCCGACACGCGCCTGCCGCGCGGCGCGGCCAAGCGGATGGTCGGCAAGATGGCGCATTCGCTGAATGCTCCGCGCTTCGACCATCAACTCGGCCGCGTCGTCGAAGGTCACGCAGTTCTTCAGCCGCGCATCACCGCATCGCTGCCGACCGGACGCGACGGCTCGATTTTCCAGCGCATTTTTTCGAGCGGCGCGGGAATCGATCCGT
>DATNLS010000122.1:0-5637 GCA_035602775.1 Candidatus Acidiferrales bacterium
TCCATCAGCGTGCTGCTGGTTGGTTTCGATTTTGGCATCGAGATCACTGTCGCCGATCAAGACCTCAGCCGCAAGTCTGTAAAATTGTCTCCTGCGGAACATTGCGAAAATCACAACTCCTCGCGCGATCACCAGCGTGAAGCGTTAGGTCGCTCGTATCGTTCGCGACGCCATCAGCAAAGGTTCGCTGCGCGATTTCAAAACCGGAACCGGCTTCGCTCGCGCGAAGCTGTCCGGGAGGCCCGTTCCTGCCGCTCGCGATGCTCGCCCGCGACTCCCGCGCGCTCCGCGGGGAGGCTCGTCGGAATGCAAGAAGCAGACCCCAAAACCCGGTTTAGCTTGACAGTCGTATCGCCGCCGAATAACTTTTCCTTCTTAACGTCGTTTGCCGATGTAGCTCAACGGTAGAGCACCTGATTTGTAATCAGGTGGTTGCGAGTTCGATTCTCGCCATCGGCTTGGTCGGCACGATTGCCTTGGGAGGAGAGGTTCCCGAGTGGCCAAAGGGAGCAGACTGTAAATCTGCCGGCTTATGCCTTCGGAGGTTCGAATCCTCCCCTCTCCACCAGTATAATGATGGGTTCCGATGGGGAGAGCGGGAATAGCTCAGTTGGTAGAGCGCGAGCCTTCCAAGCTCGGGGTCGCGGGTTCGAGTCCCGTTTCCCGCTCCAGATTTTTCGATGATGACAAGAGGAATTTACGAATCGTCTTTTACTGAAAAATGCCCATGTAGCTCAGGCGGTAGAGCACTTCCTTGGTAAGGAAGAGGTCACGGGTTCGAATCCCGTCGTGGGCTTTCCAGAATCGAGCACCGGTCCACTGAACAGGAGTTTTTTTCGAGGCGTACTATAATGAGAGATCTGATTTCGCTTTCGTGTGACACCTGCAAATCACGCAACTACACGACCACCAAGAACAAGAAGACGCAGACCGACAAGTTTGCCATCAAAAAATTCTGTTCGAAGTGCCGCGCCCACACCGTACACAAAGAAGGCAAAGTTACTTAACGAGTAGAAGCGCTGGCAGGTCAGCACCCCGCGTAGATACTAAAACAAGGGTCAGTAGCTCCAATTGGCAGAGCATCGGACTCCAAATCCGAGGGTTCCAGGTTCGACCCCTGGCTGGCCCGCCAAAATTTACGACGGTCACCGAACGAAAAACACGGTTCTTGCGTTAGGCACGAAAAATGAATAGTCTGAAAAGTTACTTCAATCAGGGCGTAAGTTTCGTCTCGGAAGCGTGGACGGAGCTTGCCAAGGTCCATTACCCCTCGCCCAAGGAGACCATGCAGGCCACGGTGGTGGTTGTCGGTCTGACGTTTGTGATGGCTTTGTGGCTCGGAGTGATCGATTTTTTTGCGGTGCGCGGCGTCCAGATGCTGCTCCGCTAGGACTAACGACCGGACGTAGAATCGCTGATTTCCATGACTGAACCCAATACCGAAGCCGCCAAGCCCGCAATGAAGTGGTATATCGTCCACACCTATTCGGGCTACGAGCACAAGGCCAAGGCCGCGCTCGAGGAGCGGGTACGCTCGCTTCATAAGGAAGAAAAAATCGGCAAGGTGTTGGTCCCGATTGAGCGCGTACAGGAACTCGGCAAGGGCGGCGCGCGCAAAGTCTCGAGCCGCAAATTTTTCCCCGGGTACATCTTCGTCCAGATGGTGCTCGACGACGAGACCTGGCACGTCATCAAGGATACGCCGAAGATTACCGGCTTCGTCGGGCATTCAACCAATCCACCCGAAGTGCCGATGTCCGAAGTGGCAGAAATCGAGCAGCAGATGGAAGAGGGCGCGCTGCGCCCGAAACCCAAAGTGCTGTTCGAAGTCGGCGAGGCGATCAAAGTCGTCGACGGCCCGTTCCAGGACTTCAACGGCACCGTCGAGGAAGTCAAGCCGGAAAAGGGCAAGGTCCGCGTTCTGATTTCGATTTTCGGGCGCGCGACTCCGGTCGAGCTCGATTTTGTGCAGGTAGAGAAGGCCTGAGGACAACCAATCGAATCGCCCGACGCGCGCTCCCAGAGCGCACGAGCGGCGTTCGCGACTTGAGTAACTGATTCACCGGGAACGAATTTAAAGTGGCTAAGAAAGTAGTCGGATCGATCAAGCTGCAGATTCCAGCCGGCGCGGCCAACCCGTCGCCGCCGGTGGGACCCGCACTCGGCCAGCGCGGCGTCAATATCATGGAGTTCTGCAAGAGTTTCAACGCGCAGACCCAGAACATGCAGGGCCTCGTCATCCCGGTGATCGTCACCGTATACGCCGACCGCTCGTTCACCTTCATCACCAAGAGCCCGCCCGCCTCCATTCTCCTGCTGCGCGCGGCGGGAATCGAAAAAGGCTCGCCGATGCCCAACAAGAACAAGGTCGGCAAGGTCACCCGCGCGCAGGTCGAGGAAATCGCCAAGACCAAGATGAAGGATCTGACCGCGGCCGACCTGGCGGCAGCCGTCAATACGGTGGCGGGCACCGCGCGCAGCATGGGCATCGAGGTTTCGGAATAGAGGCTGAAAAAGGCTGAAAAAATGGCAGGCAAGAAATTTAAGGAAGCGCTCAAAAATATCGATCGCGAAAAGCGCTACACGCTCGAAGAGGCCGTCAAACTAGTGGTCGATAACAAGGTCGCCAAGTTCGACGAGACGGTCGAGATTGCGGTGCGGCTGGGTGTCGATCCGCGCCAGGCCGATCAGAACGTCCGCGGCACTATCGTGCTGCCGCATGGCACCGGCTCGACCGCGCGCGTGCTGGTCGTCGCCAAGGGCGAGAAAGAGCGCGAGGCGCGCGAGGCCGGTGCGGACTTCGTCGGCGGCGAAGAAATAATCAAAAAAATCCAGGAAGAGAACTGGCTCGACTTTGATCGCGTCATCGCGACCCCCGACATGATGGGCCAGGTTGGACGTATCGGCAAAATTCTCGGGCCCCGCGGCCTGATGCCCAATCCCAAGGTCGGCACCGTGACTTTCGACATCGCGAAGGCGGTCGCCGAGATCAAGGCGGGTAAGGTCGATTACCGCGTCGACAAGGCGGGCGTCGTGCACGCGCGCGTCGGCAAGGTGAGTTTCGGCGATCAGAAGCTGCTCGACAATGTGCGCGCACTGCTCGGTGCGATCGTTCGCTCCAAGCCGGCCAGCGCCAAGGGCAACTACGTTCGCAGCCTCGCGCTGTCGTCGACGATGGGCCCCGGCGTCCGGGTCGATACGGGCCAGGCGGCGGCCAAGGCGCTCGCGGCGGCTGCCTAGAGTTTTTCGTTCGTTGGAGCTGGACCAGTATAATGAAGAAATCAGAGAAGACCGCGCTCGTTGAAGATCTCGCCGGTAGCTTCGGCCGCGCCAGTATCGCGCTGGTGTCCGAATACCGCGGGATGACGGCGGCGGAATCGACCGAGATGCGCAAGCGCCTGCGCGCCGTGCGCGGCGAGATGCGTATCGCCAAGAACACGCTCGTGCGCCACGCTATCAAGGGCACCAAGTTCGAGGCGCTCGACAGCAACCTCGGCGGGCAGGTCGGGCTGATCCTGAGCTATGAAGATCCAGTCGTCCTGGCGAAGACTTTCACTTCGTTCGGACCGCTCGGCGACAAGCTCAAGCTGCGCGGCGCGGTGCTCGACGGCAAGGCGCTGACGCCGGCGGAAGTCGAGGCGCTGTCGAAACTGCCGTCGCGCGAGGTGATTTTCGGCCAGTTGCTCGGCTTGCTGAATGCTCCTGCGACTCAGTTGGTTCGCCTGCTGAACGAGCCGGGCTCGTACCTGGCGCGCGTGATCGACGCGATTGGAAAAAAGAACGGCGCCGGCGCACCGCCTCCGGCCGCGGCTTCCTCAGAGCCCGCGCCCGAAGCACCGGCGGCTCCCGAGACTCCGGCGGCTCCGTCTGAGGCGCCTCCGTCTGAAGGTTGATAGGGCGATTTTGATGCTCGCGTGCAGAACGCACGCACGATGATTAAGTTGATTGATCCGCTCGACTGATAAAAAGAATTTCGGGGCGCTCCCACGTCTCCCGGATGCGTGAACAAGGAGAGAAGGTAAATGTCAGAAGCACAACTCAGCCGCGATCAGGTGAAGGATTACCTGAAGAATCTGAGCCTGATCGACGCAGCGGCTTTGGTCAAGGAACTCGAGGCCGAGCTCGGCGTATCGGCTGCGGCTCCGGTCGCGGCGGCGGCTGCTCCGGCGGCCGGCGGCGGTGCGGCCGCGGCGGCGCCCGAGAAGGAAGAGTTCAACGTCGTCCTGACCGGCTCCGGCGACAAGAAGATCCAGGTGATCAAAGTCGTGCGCGAATTGACCGGACTCGGCCTCAAAGAGGCCAAGGACCTGGTCGACGGCGCGCCCAAGGCGGTCAAGGAAGGCGTCAACAAGGCCGAAGCCGAAGAGATCAAGAAGAAGCTCGAAGCAGCCGGCGGCAGCGTGGAGCTTAAGTAGGACGGACTTAGTCTTTTTGACGCACAACCAAGGGTCGGGAAATTCACGCGGCGTGCCGCTCAGGAGCGCGCGGGAATTTCATACGGTCTTTATCGATGAAGCCGTGGGCACGGGGGAAACTCCTGCGTCCGCGACTTCTTTTGCTTCACGGCGCGCCGAAGTATGTGGCGCGCATACAGTGAGGTAGCTAATGGCTCAGGTTCATGTAACTAGCAATCTTCGCATTCGTCGCTCGTTCGGCAAGATCAAGAAGATCATCGAGATTCCGAATCTGATCGAGATTCAGAAGCGGTCGTACGACGATTTTCTGCAGGTCGGCGTCTCGACCGAGGACCGCGCCGACGTAGGTCTGCAGGCGGTCTTCAAGTCGGTCTTTCCGATCAAGGATTTCAACGAGACCGCGTCGCTCGAGTTCGTCTCCTACGAGCTCGGCACCCCCAAGTACGACGTCGAGGAATGCCATCAGCGCGGCATGACTTACGCCGCGCCGCTCAAGGTCAAGATTCAGCTCGTCATCTGGGACGTCGAGAACGGCCGCCGCTCTATTAAGAACGTCAAAGAGCAGGAGGTCTATTTCGGCGAGATTCCGCTGATGACCGGCAACGGCACCTTCATGGTGAACGGCACCGAGCGCGTTATCGTCTCGCAGTTGCATCGCTCGCCCGGCGTGTTTTTCGAGCACGATAAGGGCCGCACGCACTCCACCGGCAAACTGCTCTACTCGGCGCGAATCATCCCGTATCGCGGCAGCTGGATCGATTTCGAATTCGATCCGCGCGACGTGCTCTACGTCCGCATCGACCGCCGGCGCAAATTTCCGGCGACCGTGCTGCTGCGCGCGCTCGGGATGACTACCGAGGACCTGCTCAACTACTACTACCGCAAGGACGTCGTTAACCTCGACCCCAAGCAGTACACCAAGCAGTTCGTCGCCGACCATCTGATGGGCTCGCGCGTCGGCCGCGACGTCAAGGATCCCAAGTCGGGCGAGGTTATCGCGCGCGAAGGCCGCAAGTTCAACAAGGCTATCGTGCGCGCGATGGAGCAGGCGAAAATCAGCGAAGTGCCGATCGCGCTCGACGAGATCGTCGGCCGCGTCTCCGCACATGACATCGTCGATTCCACCACCGGCGAAGTGCTGATCGGCACCAACGAGGATCTGACCGAGGAGACCCTCGAGAAGCTCAAAACGCACGGGGTCAAGAGAATCGAAGTGCTGTTC
>DATNLS010000221.1:0-6846 GCA_035602775.1 Candidatus Acidiferrales bacterium
GACGATGATTGCCGATGCTTTCAATTCGACGCCGCTCGACTCGCCGACGCGGCGCCAGCAGCCGTTGTGCCACCGCCGTTTGCGATGAAGCTAGCGATCGTGCCGATAACCGCCGCGTCAACATGACCCGGCGCGTAGTACTCGGCCGGCCCGGGCTGGCCCGCGCCCGCGATGAACAGATGGTTGAGCGAGGGCAGCGTCTCGACCTGCACCTTCGCGTCGCCCTTGAGCCCCCTCTGCCAATCGCGGATGTCTTCGTTGGCTGCCTGGTAATCCTGCGAGCCGTGCAGAATCAGGATCGGGAGGTCGAGACTGCGCGCGATAGCGACTTCATCGCGGGCGTCGAGGTCGTAGTAGTACGACGCGGGCGCGCCGAAGAAGGTCTGCTTCGCCGGCATCTTGTGCGCCGAGAGTTGATCGGCCTGCTGTTCCATCTCGGTCAATTGTAGGGATGACGATTGGTGCAGAAATCGCGCCTGCTCGACCATCAGCTGCGGCAGCTTGCGGCCCGTCGGCGACAGCATGACGATTCCGGCAACCGCACCGGCTTGCTTCGCGATTTCCGGCGCGAGCATCGCCCCCAGGCCGTGCCCGATAACGAAGATTCGATCCTGCGCCACGTCGCGCCGCGCCCGCAGCATCCGCACCGCGGCCACGCCATCCTCGACGACCTCCGCATCGGCCGTGGTCTTCTGCGGATCGAGGTTGCGGTACGCGTAGGTTCGCTTATCGAATCGAAGCGCGATGATTCCGCGCGAGCTAAGGCCGTCGGCAATGTCGGCGAAAGGATGATTGGGGCCGACGGTCTCGTCGCGATCATTCGGGCCCGATCCCTGGAGCAGAATTACGGCTGGAAATGGACCGTTGCCTTTTGGAATTGTCAGCGTACCGGGTAACTTGTACGCGCCTACCGTCACATCCTCGGAGTGGAACATTGTTCGCTCTGCATATGGCGGCGAGATCGCGGGCAGCTTGAAAAGTACCGACCTGATCTCTCCGGCCGGCGGGTTCACCACGATGATCGAGTTCGCGGTCGAGTGACGAAACCTGAGTTGCACGCTGACCTCGTCGTGGCGGTCGGGCAGACTCCGATGCTGGAAAATTTTCCAGCCGAGCAGCGGACCCTCGTTGGCGTAAACCTGAGTCCACGAGCCCTTCAGCCCCTGCGGTGACAATGCTTTCATCCGGGCGCTGAAATGTTTCGTCGCAGCGCTGAAGTCGCCGTCGCGGACTGCCGTGAAGAAATGATTTACCAGCACGTCGCCGGAGCTGGCTTGGGCGGCGCATCGAGTGGCGGGAAGAATCGCCAGGGCCAGGAATACGGCGCCCAGCGCGAACATTCTCTTCGGCATCAGTGAAGATTCTCAGACTCGGTGCGCGCGTTCAACAAAATCCGCGAGCGCGACTATGCGCCGCCCGCGACACTCGCGCTGCCGGCGTTCGCAATGAAGCTTGCGATCGTTCCAATCACCGCGCCATCGACGTGCGCCGCCGTATTGTATTCGGCCGGCCCGGGCTTGCCGGTGCCCACGATGAACAGATGATTGAGCGAGGGAAACGTCTGGACCTGCACCTTCGCGTCGCCCTTGAGGCCGGTTTGCCAATGGCGGATGTCCTCGCCGGTCACCTGGTAGTCGCGCCCGCCGTGCAGAATCAGAATCGGCATGTCGAGGCGGCGAGCGATCGCGACTTCATCACGCGCGTCGAGGTCGTAGTAGTACGAAGCGGGCGCGCCGAAAAAATATTGCGCGGGCGGCATCTTGTGCGCCGAGATTTCGTCGGCCTGCCGCTCGAGCGCCGCCAGTTGCTCGGGCGACGCCTCCCCGAGATATCTCATCTGCTCGACAATCGTGAGGGCGAGCTCGCGTCCGCCGGGCGCGAGCAGCACGATTCCCGCAACCGGGCGTGCCTTCAGCGCGACTTCCGGCGCCAGCATCGCGCCGAGGCTGTGACCGATGACGAAAATCCTGTCGCGCGCCACTTGCGGACGCGCGCGCAGCAGCTTCACCGCCGCGACGCCGTCGTCAATGACCTCTTCTGTCACCGTAACCTTTTGCGGATCGAGCGTCCTGTACGCGTAGGTGCGCTTGTCGTATCGCAGTACAACGATCCCGCGCGAGCTCAGCCCCTCGGCAATATCCTTGAAGACGCGATTGGGGCCAATGGTCTCGTCGCGATCTTGCGGCCCCGATCCCGCCAGCAGCACGGCGGCAGGGAACGGCCCGTCGCCGTTTGGAATGGTCAGCGTGCCGGGCAGCTTCCACGGATCCTCGCCGACGGTCACCGCTTCCGAATGGAACTTTGCCGCGTCGGCATACGGCGGCGACGTCGCCGGCGCCGATGCGCCCGGCTCGGCGGTCAGCGGTCTAAAGTAGAGCCCGGATATCTCGCCGGTATGCGGCTTGACCGCCACCGTCGCCATCAGCTTGCCGTGCTCGAAGGCCACTACGACGGTATAGACCTCGTTTCCCGACAGGGGGCCGTGCTGGAGGATTTTCCAATTTTCGAGCTTGCCCTCGGTGGCGACGATTTGCAGCCACACCGCCGACAGTTGATCGGCGGACAGCCCCTGCTTCATCGTGGCATCGAAATGCTCGGTCGCCTTGGTGAACCTGCGGTCACGAAGCGAGGTAAACAGTTCGTCTACCACGCTGTCCATGCCTGCGATGGCCACACGCAATCCGGGCATAAACGCCTCCAGCAGAAAAATTGCCGCGAGCAGAAATATTCGAAGTTTCGCCATGCCAGCGAGATTTCGCACAGGAATCTTCAAAAGAAAAGACCGGGAGTGAATCCCGGTCTCATGCGCTAAGGTTTGGTTGCGATCGCGACGATGCGGCCGGCGCGCGGAATATTCTGGCGCGCAACATTGTCGGATTTGCGCTGCGCGCGGAGGTTCTCCAGCTCGCGCTTGATCTCTTCGCGCGCCTGCGCCTGCAACTCCTTGGGCAGATGCCCGAGAAAATTGCCGAACGAGCTCGCCTCTGCGAATTCGAGTGCACCCTCGATGGTCCATTGGCCGCGCGCGGCATCCCGGGCGCTCACGCGCGTTTCCAGCGTCGCGATCGCGAAGCCACTATCCTGGAGCAACTTCTCGAGTTCATCGCGGCTGACGCGATAATTCTGGACGGCCTGCGCCTCGGGAAATTTGCTGTACGGCTCGCGCGCGAGCACGCGCTGCCTGATCACGTTGAGCCAGTTTCTGTCCCTCTCCGGAGACACGGTAGTGAGCCCGAAGCGGCCGCCCGGTTTCAGCGCGCGCAGAACCGCGCGGAGCGGCGCCGACTTTTCCGGCAGCCAGTGAAAGACCGCGTTCATGTACACGACGTCGAAACTGCCAGCGGCAACGTCGCCCAGGTCGTAGGCGTTGCCAAGCTTGAAACTCAGATTCGCGGCGCTGCGCTTTTTCGCGATCTCAATTCGAAGCGGAAGTGGGTCGAGCCCGACGACCGAACCATTTGCACCGACCAGGCTGGCCGCATACTCGGCGAGCATTCCGGTGCCGCATCCAATATCGAGCACCGTCTCGCCCGGTGCGAGCTTGAGCTCGCGAAGCATTTCCTGCCCGCCGCGGAATTGGCGATCGGCGCTGATCCGTTCGTAGCGCTCCGCGAGATCCGCGGTATCCAGATTCAGACTTACGTCCGACATTCAATTCACGACTGGGGAGATTGATCGCGACGGCTAGTTCGCGAAGATCATCTTCAGCTCTTCCATGATTTTTTCTTCTGGATGAGCTTTGGCGATCGACAATTCCTTGACGAGCAAGGAGCGCGCCGTGTCGAGCATCTTGCGCTCGCCGAACGACAATTCCTTGTCGCTCTTGAGCACCAGCAAGTCGCGCAGCACTTTGGCGATTTCCAGCGGAGAACCGGTCTTGATCTTTTCCGTGTATTCGCGATAACGGCGGTTCCAGGTTTGCGTATCGACCTCGACCTTGCGCTGACGCAGGATACGGTAGATTTTTTCCACCATATCTTTGCCGATCACGCGCCGCAGCCCGACCGACTCGACGTTCTCCGTCGGAATCATGATCGTCATCTTTTCGGTGCCGAGGATTCGCAACATGTAAAAACGTCGTTCGGTCCCCGAAATGACCCGCATCTGGATGTCTTCGATTACGGCAACCCCATGAGCGGGGTAAACCACCTTCTCACCTTTCTTGAACGGCAAACTCATCGCAGTAATGGCATTCGACGGCAGGCCTTGGATTTCGGACATGGGTTAATGACCGCCCAGTTCTGGGGTTCATTACCGATCCGATCAGCCTTGAATGTAAATCCCACTATGACACAAAATTGTTCGATTTGTAACCCCAGTCTCGAAAAGAAACTGAGATTCTCATTGCGAATAGAATAATGTTTGATTTGAAGAGCCGAATCAGGTCAGTCGAACCGTAGTTCCATGATGATCGCGTCTTCGCCAGGGCCGTAGTAGTGCCGTCTCAAACGCCGTTCTTCAAACTCAAACTTGCGATAAAGCTGTCTCGCCGCCAGGTTTGAACGGCGAACTTCCAGCGTAACTACGTTAGTCCCCGTCGTTCTTGCCTCGTTTATTGCCTCTGTCATCAATATGCTGCCGATTCCGAGCCTGCGCGAGTCCGGATGAACCGCAATGTTCAGGATGTGGCATTCGTCGGCGATAAGCCATCTGCATAGAAAGCCGGCAATCGCCGGATCGCTGCCTTCCCCCGGGATAGCGAGCATGATGCGCGAGAAGGGCAGGGTCAGCTCGCGCTGGAAGGACGCCAGCGTCCAAGGCGCGGGGAAGGCGAGCCGCTCGATCTCGATGATACGGGGCAGGTCGCGAGCCGTGGCGTCCCGAATGTGGATCGCCATCTCTACCAAACTCAACTGCACAGTCGGCGTCGCGATTTTCGCCGTTTTCAGGGCCGCGCTGCTCAGGCGGCGTGCTGAAACTGCGCCGCGTCCGCCTTGAGAACGATAACCTCGAGCACCTTGTCGCGCATCCGATGCTTGAATGCGCCGACCGGCTTGCCGAACTCGATTCGGGTTGTGAAGTCGGCCGGAAACGATGACGACACATACGAGAGACGGCGGATCGTCTCGCCGCGCACGCTGGCGCTCACTGTAATCACGTTGTCGCCGAGCAAGATGTTGTAATCGTAGTCGGGCATCTCGTCGGGCAGGTTCCACAACCGCTTGAGCGAGGACGGCGGCAGGCGGCGCGGCATCTCAAGCCGGACCAAGTATGCGTTCGCATATTCCGCGACGGTATAGACGGTACCGTAGCGGCGGTCGCGTTCGGTCTTGTCCTCATGCATCGTGCCCTCGAAACCGTCGAAGGCCACCTTGCGCTCAGTTTTCCGGCCCGCGCCACCGGCGCGCACGAGCATCGAGCCAAGCGGCGCCAGCGCGAGCCCGTACCAGCATCCGCGATACGTCAGCTCGTGCGCCGGCTTCGCGTGAATCACGCCCTCGCGCAGGCGCCATGCGGCTTCGCCGGCGGCAATCAATACGCCGAGCATGATCCATCCGCCGGTGCTTTGCGAAAACAGCCCGTCGCCGAGCACTGCGACTGCGAACGCCGTCAACAGCGCGGGATAAAGAATCAGATTCAAAATCATGTTGAGTGCGGTCGAGCGGACTCTCGAAAATCCTCCGGTGGTGCCAACCGCATGCTCGAGGTCTGCCTTCACGCCGTCGGGCATCGCACCAAGCACCGGCTCCGCCAGCCTAAACGCGATTTGCACCGGCGCCGGCGCAGTGCGCGCCGGCGACGCATCGACCGACGCGAGCACAGTATCGAAATCAGCGTCGAGCTCGCCGGAAAAATGTTTCTCGCCGACCGGGCCGGGCAGCGCGCCGATATCCTTCGGCAGATGCATCATCGCGAGTCCCGCCGCCGCGACCGGTGCGGGCGCTGCTACTACCGGAGCCGCCGCCGGCTTGGGCGCTGCAGCCGGAGCTGCCGCAGGCTTAGCCGCGACGGCACTGCCATTAGTCGCCGCCTCGGCGCCATTTGCCGCAGGTGCCGGTGCGCCTCCGCCTTCCTTGCGAAAGCGCGATGGCGCATCGTCGGGAAACGTAGTCTCGGGATGCAACTCGCGCGCACGTGCGAGCAACACGCCTTCGCTCTCGAGATTTGCGGGATCGGGGATGCAGCAATCGACCGGGCATACCGCGGCGCAGGCTTCATGGTCGTGGAAGCCGACGCATTCGGTGCACTTTGACGGCACGATGTAATAGATGTCTTGCGCGATCGCGGCGCCTGGCGTGCCGTTAAGTTCCCATGGCACTCCGCCCGCGTAAATCGCCGTGTTCGGACACTCGGGCTCGCACGCTCCGCAGTTGATACATTCGCTCGTGATCGTCGTCGCCATCTCGCAACCGGACCTCAGTTAATGATGTTGGAACGTTAAAACGATAACCGCTGAAAGTTTTGTCTGTCAATCACGCTCAATTCAATCTATCTAATGGGGCAGACTGCCGCGAGAGCTTCACCCGTTGCGCACCGCAGCGTGTTCGAGCCCGCCGGCGTGCGGTCCCAACCGAGTGTCGCGCGGGATGTGCCGAACAGAACCGGCTCGCGGTTCTCCGCCTTGCGTTCGCAAACGGGTTTTGCAACTATTGGCGAGATTACCCGTCCAGCCCTGACTGTTGTATCTCGACTGACAGTGTACCGGGACTGGCTCTTTGACTCTTGAACCACTGGAGGATAGCTCGAATGACAAAGACAATCGCAAAAGTGCTTGGTGTCGTGGCCGTGACGTCGCTCGTGGCCGCGTGCGGACCGAACATGCAGGTGATCAACAACGCCACCGATCGCGCCCAGGCGGATGCGACCAAGGCGGTAGCCTCGGCCAACGCAGCGGAAGCTTCGGCC
>DATNLS010000347.1:0-15295 GCA_035602775.1 Candidatus Acidiferrales bacterium
GGAAGGGGTTTAGGGGCTAGGTTCCTTGCATCGCGCTCGATGCCAGCGCCCTCACCCGACCCTCGCGGACTCGCGTCGACCTCTCCCGAAGGGAGAGGTGAATCCCTTCCCCCATTTAAACTTCCTAACAGGGACGAAGTCCCGCATCTTTTCTTAATACTGGGTGCAGGGGTCACCTCTGCCGAAGGAAGCGTGAAACCCACCGCGGGTTTCACATTTAATTGCCTGTCGCTTCCGGCGCGGGTCTCACAAGTTCATCTGCACGATGGTGGCGCCGGCGCCGCCGTGGTGCGGTTCGGCGCCGCGGAATGACGCGCAATATGGCGACGTGCCCAGGTATTCGGCCACTGCTTTTCTCAGCGCGCCGGAGCCGATGCCGTGGACGATCCGCACTTCGGCGCGATTGGTCAGGAACGCGGTGTCGAGAAATTCTTCGAGCTTGCGCAGCGCGTCGGTCGTGCGCATCCCGATCAGGTTCAATTCGTTGCCCTCGCCGCCCTCGACGCTGAAGGTGACGGTCGCCGATTTCGGCTGCGCGGGACGACTTTCGGGGGCGATGGCCGCCGACCTGCGCAAGCGATCGGGCGCGACTTCGATCCTCAGGCCGCCGCGGCTGATCACGGCGCGCGCCGCTTCGAGCACGATCAGTTCGCCGCGGATGTCGCCGACCTCGACGCTGTCGCCGACCTTCAGCGGCGCATCGGATTCGGGCGCGTCGTCGGCCGCCGGCGCGAGGCTTTCGAGTTTCGCCGCCGCCTTGGTGAGAAAGCCCTTCAGGTCGGTGCGCGATTTCGCCCGCGCCTTCAGCTCGTCCATCAGCGCCGCGCCGTCGCGCCTCAGCTCCTCGATCAATTCCGCGACTTCGGCGCGCAGCTGTTTCCGTTCCGACTCGGCTCGCGCGCGTGTTTTTTCAGCGTCCTGAATCACTTCCTGCTCGACTCGATCGAGGCTGGCTTCGCGATCGCGCAGTTTCTCGACCTGCGCGTTCAGCTTGGCGCGCTCGGCGTCCAATCTCTTCAGCGAGTCGGTCAGCTCGATCGTGCCGGTGCCCATCGATTGTTCGGCGGCGCGAATTATTTCCTCGGGCAGCCCTAGCCGGCGCGCAACGGCGAGTCCGTAACTTTGCCCAATCGTATGCGGCTTCAAGCGATAGAGCGGCGCCAGGTGCTCAGCGTCGAAATCCACCGCGGCGGCCTCGAACCCGGCTTGCGAGTATGCGTGCAGTTTCACCGCGGTCGAATGCGTGGCGATGGCGAGCATGCAGCGCCGCGTCCCGAGATGGTTCATCAGGCCGATCGCGAGCGCGGCGCCCTCGGCAGGGTCGGTGCCGGCGCCCGGCTCGTCGAGAATCACCAGCGCCGGCTCGACCAGCGACCGGATTATCTCCGACAGGTTCGCGATGTGTCCCGAAAAGCTCGACAGGTTGGATTCGATCGACTGCTCGTCGCCGATATCGGCGAACACGCTGCGAAACACCGTCGCCTTGCTGCCGGGCAGCGCGGGAATCAGCATTCCCGCCTGCGCCATCAGCGACAGGAGGCCAACCGTTTTGAGCGCGACTGTTTTGCCGCCGGTGTTTGGACCCGAGATGACGATGCCGCGCTGGCCGGCGCCGATATTCACGTCGATCGGAATCACGTCGCGGCCGCTGGTCATGAGCAGCGGATGCCGCGCGCCGATGAAATCGATTCCCTCGTCAACGAGCTGCGGCTCGACGCATCGGAAGCGCTCGGCGAAAAGCGCGCGCGCGTTGAGCGCGTCGAGCGCGACCATCGCGTCGAACGTAAGCTGCAGCTCCACTGCGTAGCCGCCGACCATCGCGGTCAGCCGCGCGAGGATTCGCGTTTCTTCCGCCTCCGCTTCCCGCTCGAGCATCATGAGCCGGTTGTTCAGATCGACCGCCCACATCGGCTCGACGAACAGCGTCTCTCCCGACACGCTGCGGTCCTGCACGATTCCCTCGAAGCGTTCCGAGTAGTTCAGCTTCATCGGCAGCACGAAGCGGCGATTGCGCACTGTCACGATGTAGTCGGAGACGAACGACTCCATGCCCGAACTGTTGAGCGAGCGCAGCAACCGCGCCTCGAGGTCGGCACGCTCGTCGCGCAGGCGGCTGCGGAGGCGCTTCAGCTCGGGGCTCGCGTCATCGAGGAGCGTGCCGTCATCGGCGAGCGCACCGAGCATCGCGTCGGCGAGTTCCTTCGGCGCGAGCAGGTTCTGCACGAGCGCCGCGACTTGCGGAAAGCGCTCGACGCGCGAGCGCAGAAATCCGCTGACGTGGCGCGAGCCGACGATAAAGTCGCGCACCTTCACCAGCGCTTCGCCGCCGAGGATCGCACCCGCGCGCGCCGCCGCGAGCAGGAACGGCCGCTGATCGGTGAATTCGCTAATCGGAATCGAGCCGGCATGCGAGCGCAGATCGACCATCTCGGCAGTCGCCGTCAGCCGCCGCTGCACTTCGGCCGGGTCGATCGACGGGCGCAATCCGGCGCTCGCGTCGCGCCCTGGTTCGGAGGCGCACAGCTCCATGACGAGGTGAATCACCTTGTCGAATTCGAGAGCTTTCAGATCGCGTTCGCGCATCGCTAATATCCAGCCAGCTTCTAATATTTAGCCCAACTTTGGCCCTCAGGCATCAAGGATATTCACATGGATCGAATCGAATCGCGGCTGAACACCAACTCCGACGAGTTCCGCCGCAACCGCGACGCGATGGACGCGCTGGTCCGCCGGTTGCGCGAGGAAACCGAGCGCATTCGCCAGGGCGGACCGGCGCGGGCGCGCGAGCTGCACATCGAACGCGGCAAGCTGCTTGTGCGTGATCGCGTGAAAAAACTGATCGACCCCGGCAGTCCGTTCCTCGAGCTGTCGCCGCTGGCCGCGTTCAACATGTACGACGGCGATGCGCCGTCCGCGAGCATCGTCACCGGCATCGGCCGAATCCACGGCCGCGAGGCGGTCATCGTGGCCAACGACGCGACGGTCAAGGGCGGAACGTATTTTCCGATGACGGTGAAGAAGCATCTGCGCGCGCAGCAAATCGCGATCGAGAACATGCTGCCGTGCGTTTACCTGGTCGATTCGGGCGGCGCGTTCCTGCCGATGCAGTCCGAGATTTTTCCTGATGAGCGTCACTTCGGCCGCATCTTCTACAACCAGGCGCGGATGTCGGCGAAAGGGATCGCACAGGTCGCGGTGGTGATGGGCAGTTGCACGGCGGGCGGCGCGTACGTGCCCGCGATGTGCGACGAGAACATCATCGTTCGCGAGCAGGGGACAATTTTCCTCGCGGGCCCGCCGCTGGTGCGCGCGGCGACCGGCGAGGAGGTGAGCGCCGAGGAGCTCGGCGGCGGCGACGTGCACACGCGACTCTCCGGCGTGAGCGATCACCTTGCCGACGACGACGAGCATGCCCTGCAGATTGCGCGCGCGATCTTCGAGAACCTCGGGCCTCGCACGGCGGCGGCGATTGATCAGGACACGCCCGAGGATCCGCATTACGATCCCGCCGAGCTCTACGGCGTCATCCCGGTCGACACGCGCAAGCCGTACGACGTGCGCGAGGTGATCGCGCGCTTGGTCGACGGCAGCCGGATGCACGAGTTCAAGGCGCGCTATGCGACCACGCTCGTCACCGGCTTCGCGAGAATCTACGGCTACCCGGTCGGCATCATCGCCAATAACGGAGTGCTGTTCAGCGAGTCGGCGCTGAAGGCCACCCACTTCATTGAGCTGTGCTGCGCGCGGCGCATCCCGATCCTCTTCCTGCAAAACATCACCGGATTCATCGTCGGCAAACGCTACGAGCAGGGCGGTATCGCGAAGGACGGCGCCAAGATGGTCAACGCGGTCGCCAACGCGCAGGTGCCGAAGTTCACCGTGATCATCGGCGCGTCGAACGGCGCCGGAAATTACGGGATGTGCGGGCGCGCCTATTCGCCGCGCCTGCTCTTCATGTGGCCGAACGCGCGCATCTCGGTGATGGGGGGCGAGCAAGCGGCGAACACGCTGCTCACGGTCAAGCTCGAGCAGTTGAAGCGCGAAAATGCCACGATGACGGCCGCGGAGCAAAAAGAATTTTTGCGCCCGACGCTCGAGAAGTACGAGCTCGAGTCGAGCGTCTACTACTCGAGCGCGCGCCTATGGGACGACGGCGTGCTCGATCCCGTCGAGACGCGCGCCGCGCTCGCGCTGGGCATCGCGGCCTCGATGAACGCACCGATCGGTGAGCATCCAGGCTTCGGCGTTTTCAGGATGTAGGCATAGGTCAGCGCTTCAAGAATGAGTAGTTTCTTGGCGCGTGGTCGTAAAGGTATTTGCGCAGCGATTCGACGCCCTTATCGCGCGCCGTCACGCGCCAACCGGTCGGGAATTTCTCTTCGACCGACCACTGATTGGTGGCCAAGGCGATGTAGAGTTTGGTCTTCCCGACCATCGAGGTGCCGCGAGTCCCGAAATGGTTTAATTGCAGGCCGAAGCTGTCAAGCAGTTCCTGCCAGTACGTCCAGGTTAAATTTAGGACGGTCGAGCGCGAAGCTCGAGGGACGTCCTCGGCCTCGATCGCGTAACGCTCCATCAGCTTCTTCTGAAGCCGGTATGCGGTTTCTTTTTCTGCGGCGGCGGCGCCGCTATCCGCGGTTATCCTGCGCAACAGCGCGACCTTACGCCGCGCGTCTTCGGTTTTCATCGAGGCGCTCCCCTTCTGGTTTTGATGAACACCTTCATTTCTGCCGATTGCTTACGGGGAGCCCTACTAAGGAACCCCTAACTTAGTACAGTTTGTAGCAGATCCAACGAGACATAGATAGATGTCTCTAAACGTGTCTAGACTCCGATTCCCTCGACCGTTCGTCGGGAGAGGGAACCGGAATCACCCCAGGAAGTGTATCGCGATGATCAGATTCGTCACTACGAACGACGCCGGGATCACCCAGCGCGAGTACTTGCGAATTGTTAATCCGAGATCGCGCCGCGCCTCCGAGCGATGCGTCACGTGGACGACCATCAGCTCCACCACCGCGAGGAAGACGTAGATGTAGCACTCGAGGAAGAACGCATCGATGTATGTCAGGTAGGGCAGGCGCGGCATCGTCGCGGAGATCGCAAACGCAAACGCGATCACCGTCAGAATCGTTGTGACCGCGACCTGGATCTGGTTGGAGAGATCGCTCGCCTCGATCCAGAATACCGCCCACGACAGGAACACCATCAGCAGCAACGGCAGGAACACTTTCCACAAATAAAAGCTCGAGCGCCGTTGAACCGCGATCGCAAACCTGGCCTCCGCGATCGTGTGGCCGCCATAGGTCGGGGCCATGCCCACGCGCGGCTCGACTGAGGTCAACCTCCACTGCGCCAGCGACGAGTAGTTCTCAAACTCGCTCGCCGTCCAAGCTGCGTTGTCGCCCAATTTGAACCCGATACGGGGGTGGTCGATCAGGAAGGGGTGAATGAGGACCACTAGCGTCTGCCGGTCGAACGGGAAACGCCTGAGAGCGAATTTCGACGACACCACAACCCGGAACCGCTCCGCGTAGGTGACTGTGCCGTCGGGAGCGACCTGTATCGCGGTATCGAAGCGGGTGCGCGGTGTCGCGGCGTTGAGTACTTCGAGCTGTGGAATCCAGATTTCTCCGAACGCATAGTTGCGCTCACGGTCGTCGGTTCCGCTCGGCGTGTAGGCGAGCCGCGGATCGTTCCACCACTCGAACAGGTACGCATCTAACTGGAACTGCTCGCTCACTTCGTCGATCGCAGCGATGTTCACGATGTGCAGTGCGATCGTGACGTCGAGCGGGCGGCCGTTCTCGGCCGGCGGCTGGAGGATCGGGTCGGTCGCGATGCCGGCAGGAATTGGCTCGGCGCGGACCGGCTCCGGCGCCGCCGCACTCGCGAAGAAAACGATCGCGAGCGCAAGCAGAACGATCCCGCGGCGCATCCCGCGTCAGCCTTCCGGCGCCAACATTTTCTCTGGCCGCACGAGCCGGTCGAACTCCTCTCCCGAGAGCAGTTTGAGCGCGATCGCGGCGTCGCGCAGCGTAATATTTTCCGCGTGCGCCTTCTTGGCGACCTTGGCAGCGTTGTCGTAGCCGATATGCGGGCTCAGCGCCGTCACCAGCATCAGCGAATTTTCGACGTTGCGCTTGAGCTGTTCGCGATTGGGCTCGATCCCTTCGACGCAGTACTTGCTGAACGACGCGCACGAATGCGCCAGCAGCGTCGTCGAGTGCAAAAAATTGTGGATGATAATCGGTTTGAAAACGTTGAGGTCGAAATTTCCCTGCGACCCGGCAATCGTGATCGCCACGTCGTTCCCCATCACCTGCACGCAGACCATCGTCATCGCTTCGCACTGCGTCGGATTCACCTTGCCCGGCATGATCGACGAGCCCGGCTCGTTCTCCGGCAGGAGCAGCTCGCCGAGACCGGCGCGCGGCCCGGAGCCCATCCAGCGCACGTCGTTGGCGATCTTCATGAGCGAGACTGCGAGGGTCTTGAGGGCTCCAGAAGCCGCCACCAGCGCATCATGCGCCGCCAGCGCCGCGAACTTATTGGGCGCGGATTTGAACGGCAGCCCGGTGGACTCCGCGATTTTTTTCGCCACGCGATCCGCAAATTCCGGATGCGTATTGAGTCCGGTGCCGACCGCCGTGCCGCCGATCGCCAGCTCGAGCAGATCCGGCAGCGCCGCCTCGATTCGTTTCAAGTCGTAGTCGAGCTGCGCGACGTAGCCCGAGAATTCCTGCCCCAGCGTCAGCGGCACCGCGTCCATCAGGTGCGTGCGCCCAATCTTCACGACGTCGGCGAACTCTTTTGCTTTGCGCGTGAGCGCGTCGCGCAACCTTCGCACCGACGGGATCAGCTCGTGCGTGAGCTGCTCGGCCGCCGCAATATGCATCGCGGTCGGAAACGTGTCGTTCGACGACTGCGACATATTCACGTCGTCGTTGGGATGAATCGGTTTCTTGCTGCCGAGCGCTCCGCCGGCCATCTCGATCGCGCGATTCGAGATGACCTCATTGGCGTTCATGTTGGTCTGCGTGCCGCTGCCGGTCTGCCAGATGCGCAGCGGAAAATGGTCGTCGAGCTTGCCCGCGATCACTTCATCAGCCGCCGCGCTCATCAGCCGGGACTTGTCCGGCGGCAGCTTGCCGAGATCGCGATTAACTTCCGCTGCCGCCTTTTTCAAAATTCCGAACGCGCGTATCACCGCACGCGGCATCCGGTCGAATCCGATCGCGAAATGCAGCAGCGATCGCTCGGTCTGCGCCCCCCAGTAGCGGTCGTTGGCGACCTCGATCGTCCCCATACTGTCGGACTCGACGCGCTTGCCGGTGCTCGGCGTCCGGCCGGGCGCGACCACCGTTGCCACCACGGCGCGCTGCGCGACGCTGCCCTTGCGCATCTTCGCTTTCGACTTTGATGCCATCTTCTACTTCCCTGCTCTATCTCCCCTCTCCCTGTAAGGGAGAGGATGAAGGCGAGGGTCCTTTTACAGCGCGCTTTTTTTGCGCGCGATTCAAGATTCTGCCTCTTTCCGCAATTATGGCAGAGACTCTCGCCGAACATTCGCGCCGACTATTCTAGCCCGGCCAGCCCCCGATGAAAGCGGCTTCCGGCCATCGCGATTCGCCCCGCGCTGCCCTTTTCAGAGGCGTTGTGCCGATATAGGTTATGCGCGTACTCCCGACAATAGGGAGCCGGGTTCGAATCGAGATATTATTTCGAGATATTATAAGGACTGGATTTCAAGCGAGGCTGCAACCATGCCCTGGACGATCACCCGCCTTTGCCGCGACTGCGTTGACACCGGATGCGTCAGCGTATGCCCCGTCGACTGCATCTACGAATACGTCGGCCCCGACAAAGTAAAATTCCCCAACCAGCTCTACATCGATCCCGACGAATGTATCGACTGCGGCGCCTGCGAGCCCGAATGCCCCTGGCAGGCGATTTTCGAGGAGCCGGCCGTTCCCGAGGTCCTCAAGGACGACATCGCGCTCAACCACGCGCTGCTCGAGATCAAAGATCAGTTCAAGGTGATGCCGTTCAAGAAGGTCGATCACCCAACCCCCGAGCAGGTCGCCGAGAACAAGAAAAAGTGGGGCGTCGACCCGAATAGCTGACGCCTTCCTTATCGGCGAAGCGCCGGATCTTACCTCTCCCGTTACTTTCCGGGAGAGGCGGCTGGCCGCAACGCGGCCGGTAGGTGAGGGTTCTGCGATTCAAGCTGAAAGCGCGCAATGCCGCCGCGTTCTTTAAGCGATTCAGGCCGCTTCCTCAATCGCCGCCAGCAGCGATCTCAAATCGAACGGGCCGTCGTGACGTGCACCGTTGATGAAGAACGTCGGCGTGCCATTGACGCCGCTCCTCACCCCGCTGCTGAAATCCGCGCGCACTCGCTCGAGGTGGGCGCCCGCTTTCATCTCCTTGACGAATCGCGGCACATCGAGCTTCAGCGCTTCCGCATACTGCACCAGATCTTGATCTTCCAGCGCGTCCTGATTCTCGTACAGCAGATCATGCATCTCCCAGAACTTGCCCTGCGCGGCCGCCGCTTCCGCCGCCTCCGCGGCATGCTCGGCATGCGGATGCGCCTCAGCTAGCGGGAAATTCCTGAACACCAGGCGCACCTGATCCCCGAGGCGTTCCTGCAGCGCCTTCACGATCGGGTACGCTTCGCCGCAGTAGGGACATTCGTAGTCGCCGTATTCGAGTAGTGTCACCGGCGCTTTCGCGGGACCCTCGATGTGATCGTTGGCGCCGACCGGCGGCTTGAGCTTGGCGGATGCAGTCGCACTCATCGGGCAATCTCCTACTTTTTGGACGTGAGCGCTTCCAACGCGTCGAGGATTCCGTCGGCGCCCGGATTGACGCCGACCGGAGACAGGTAGCTCCAGACGATCGTCCCCTTCGGATCGATCACGAAGAGCGCGCGCTCGGTGACGCCGTCGCTATCGCGATAGACGCCGTACTTCCGCGCGACGGCGCCCTTGGGCTCGAAATCTGACAGCAGCGGGAAATGCAACTTGCGATCGAGCGCGAACGCCGCATGGCACCAGGAGCCATCGACCGAGATACCGACGATCGCCGCCTTGAATTTGTGGAACTCGGCGAGAACCTCATTATATAGCGCCATCTGATCGCCGCACACCGGACTCCAGTCGGCCGGGTAAAACGCAAGGATCAAAGGAGCGCCGCGAAAATCGCTCAACGAGACGAGCTGGTCGGGCGTACTATGCAGAGAAAAATCCGGCGCCGCCGCGCCCGCGGGAAGTATCTTGCTCGCGGTTTCCGTAGCCATGCTGTGAAGCCTCCGTACAATTCCTGGTAATCCCGGAATCGGTTCGCGAATTCTCGATGTTAGTACCGCCGCATCGCTCTGACAAACCGGCTCTGCCAGGAAGGCAAGGGAAAGCGTTACTGCGTGATGACCATTGCTGCGGTGCGGCTGAGCGGGATAGTGACTGACGAGACGAGGCTCGTCAGCGGCGGGAAGTTGTAGGTGATTACTACGGTCACGACGCTACCCGGCTGGTTGTTGGGCGACCAGGTCGTGGTGACCGTCATCGCATTGGTTTTCAGCACGCCGACCACGAGAGCATCGACGTAGCTCGTAATGCTGGACGACGTCGCGGGCGTTATAGCGGTCGAGCCATGAACCGTCGCATAGCGAACTGCCTGCTGGGCGCTGTAACAAACGAAGTTGTAGCAATATAGCGCGAGCGCAAAGTTGATTACTCCGAAAAACAAGGCCAGGCACGGCGTCAGCACGAGCGCGAACTCGGCCATCGCCTGCCCGCGATGCGAGCGCCGGTACGCGTCGCGCGACCGCCGCCGCCTCAACTTGATGCCAATGGTACGCATCTCATCATTGGACGACGCGCATGATGGCTTTGCCGGGCACCGTCATCGGCGGCAGAATTCCCATGAAACTGATCAATGGGCTGTACGACGCGCTGGTGGTCACTTCCGTGTACAATAGCCGATGGCTGCCGGCGCAATCGGTCGACAGACAGGTCGAGGCGGAGCCGTTGGCGCATACGCAGAAGTGAGTCGCAACCGCGGTCATCCCGACCAGGTTGGGCGCATCGTTGGTGGCGGCGGCTTGCATCCCGACGGTGTCGCCGGCGGTCGTGAGATTCTGCGAGCCGTACTGAACGCCGGCGCGCGCCGCGTTCGATAGCGAAATCGCGATATAAAAGGCGCGTCCCGTTTCGACGACGACCAGGAACATCATCAATAGCAGCGGCACACTAAGCGCGAGCTCGACCGACGCCTGCGCGCGGCTGCGACGCCGGCGCGTCCGAGCGGTCGCATGCACCGATTTAAGATTCGGCCCTTTTGGCGTCGCACTCATTCGGCCAGGATCGCTCCTTTTATCGGCGAGCCGCCCGTCAGCGAGGAATAGTTGTTGCCGAGGTTCGAGTTGCCGTTCAGTATCAACTGGTTTGCCACCACGATGCTGTAGCCGTTGGCGCTGCTGTTGCCGTTGAAGTTGACGGCAGTCGTCGCGAAATAGATCGCGCCGTCGAAGGTCGAACTTGAATTTCCGTTGATCGTGCTGGCGGCCCCGGTGCTCGGGATTGAGCGATCCTGAAAGAACAGGATTCCCGCCAGCGGACCCGAGGTCGGCGCGCTGAAATTGGCCTGCGAGTTGCCGTTGAGCGTAATCGCGCCGTAACCACTGGTGCCCGTTGTGTTGTAAAAGGTCACCCCGGTGCCGGTCATGGTCGAGTTGCCGTTGATGAGCATGCCCCCGCCGGCGAGCACGTAAGTCCCCGCGTTGAAATTCAGGACCGAATTGCCGTTGACCGAGATACCGCCGCAATAGGTGCCGGCATAGAGCTGGTACGGACTGCCGCTACTCCCGGTGTTCCCGTTCAGCGAAAAATTGGTGTGAGCGCATGATCCGACGGTCGGCTCCTGTACGTATGCCAGCGGGTCCGACGCTGCAATCACTCCGGTCTTCGGCGTGGGCGAAAAAGTGGTGTTGCCGTTGGCTGAATAATTGCCCACGACCCCGATGGTGGTCGCAGTGATCGAAGTATTGCCGTTGACCGACAAACCGCTCGACGAGCTCGAGTCCACCAGCAGACCGCAACTGCTCTGCACCGTGACATTGCCGTTGATCGACAGCGCGCCCGAGGCCGTGGGATTCAACACGTAGATGCAGTTCGGCCCGTTGCCCTCGTACGCGACCGCCCGCGCCGACACCGTGACCGTGCTGACCCCGAGCACGCGCAGAAAGTACGTCAGCTCGGGCTTGGTGACGATCGCCTCGACGTAGGCCGCGTTGGACACGTTCGGCCCCATGGTCGGCGGACTATTGATCGCTACAGTCACGCTGCCGGTGCCGGTGGTGTACCCGTTGCTGGCCGCGTCCGCTTGCCCCGCAGCCACCTGGTCGCCGTAGTTCAGCTCCTCGGAGCCGGCCATCGCGGCGCTGTCCGCCGCAGTCTGCATCATGTTCCTTTGATCCTGCAGGAAGCTGAAATCGGTGACGATCGCAATCATTCCCATGATCGCGACCAGCGACACGCAAATCAGCACCATCACCTGGCCCCGCGCCCTCGCCACTACCGTAAACAATTGGTTGCCAGTACGCTGCCGCAACGCTTTAGGATTCGCCTGCGGAACTTTGCCACTCAACATCAGTTTGCTCCAAGCCCATACAGCAGCAGCCGTGCCATCCGATTGTTCCACCGATTCGCTAAAGAACCCTCGCCGACTGTCCCAGGCTGACTCCGAGCTGTCCGGTTATGACGCTGTAGAAGAAATCGGGAGCGTGCGAGGGGGAAACTCCTAACAACCGTTAGGCCAGCAATACCGAACGGTTAATTCGGTAGAGATCTACACTCAGATGAGCTTATGCAATTTCGAGTCAACGCTATCTAAAACACGATTTGAGGTATTAGCCCTTGGAAATTCACCAGTGAAGGCGCCAAGGTTTATGAACGAAATAATACTAATGATCCTGCACAATCGTGATCAGAGGAATAGAAGCTCGCCCATCACACTTCGAGATTCGCCAAAACCTCGACGCCTGCTTAACAATGCAACAGACTCGGCCTGTCAGCCAGAACGTTTACGAGCTTAGCCTAATGACTGCTAGGGTGCTCGCAGTCGTTTTTTCGGGCCCCTCAGAACTGAAGAGACTGCTCTATTCAATTAGATAATCTTATATATCGTATAATGAAGATCGTGCAATTCTTGCACTCTGCAACAAATATGTTTGACGATTTTGAACCTCCAGTCCTAATGTCGAAATCAGGATACAGATCGCGGCCATGAGCCGCTCGGGAGGCTAATGTATGCGAAGGCAGAACACTCTGTCGTCAACTTTCTCGACGACCGTCGCAACCCTGGTGCTGCTCGCGATCGGCGCGTTCGGCTCGCCAGGCCACGCCCAGGTCAAGCCGGGTGATTTCATCACGCCGGAGAACGCAACCAAAGTTAAGGACCTGGTAGGCCCCGGCGTCTACTACAAGGTCGAGCACGGTATGACGATGAAGATCGTGCCGAGCGAGCGCGTCGATTGGCCGCCTCCTTACAAGGATGCGACCGAGAAATATTCTTCGCAGGTCCGTCTCTCAGACAGTAAGAAGTCGCTGGTCGGCTTCGTCGCCGGTCAGCCGTTCCCGTTGATCGACGCCAATGATCCCGACGTTGCCGTCAAGATCATCTGGAATAACGTCTTCCGCCCGATCACTTCGGATGACTACGACCTGCGGTTCTACGACTGCGATTCCGAGTACACGAAGAAAGGCGCGCAGACCGGCCAGATCGAGTACTTCCAAATCGGTCACTATGCCGGTTACGATCTCGTCGGCCGCACCGAAGTCGAGCCGCTGCCCACCGATCCTGATTTCAAGGCCACTGGCCGTTACTGGCTGTTCGGCCTCTACCCGATTCTTGCTCCGCAGGAAATTCGAGGAACCGGCTTCATCCGATATCGTTACGCCGATCCAAGACGTGGCGACGACATCTGGAGCCTTGACGCCGGATCGCGCCGGCTGCGCCGGGTCAACGAGGCGATTATGAGTTCCTCGACGACCGGTGGCGGAAGCTCCGCGCACACCTGGGATCCCGATCACTACTCGGGCTTCAACCCCAAGACCGAGCAGTACTCCTATAAGTTCCTGGGCGAGAGAAACATGCTCGCGACGATCCACGCCGAGCATTCGCCCGAACAGCGATGCCCCACGGACGGCGGCGCCAGCGCATGCCCCGAGGCATGGGAGATGCGCCACATGTACATCGTGCAGGCGTTGCCCGATCGCTCGAAAATCAACGCGCTTGATTCCCGCACCGTCATCTTCATGGACAGTGAAATGTGGTTCGAGCCCTATATCGACACTTATGACCGGGCGGGCCATCTCTTCCGCTCGCACATCTACTGGCTGGCGACTCGCGACCGCCCGGTGCCCGACGCCAGGGTCGCAATCTATCCTTTCAAGCGTTCGTTTGTCGTAGGCGCGGTTTCCACTGACGTGCAGTCGGGCATGGCCACGATGTGCTATCTGCCGGGGATGGAAACGCCTGAGCGCGAATGCTGGTACATCAACATGGGCGCCGTCGATCGCCAGTTTTTTACCACGCAGGCGATGGTCCGCGCGGCGTCGTTCTAAGCGCACATTTGTCCGCAATGAAAAGACGGGCGCGATCCAAAAATGGATCGCGTCCGTCTTCCCTTCTCTCAGAAGGACTCTTCTTCGGCCGGCGGCCGCTTTGGATTCGCAGAACCTAACCCCTAACCCCCTTCCCGAGCGGGAAGGGGAACCGGATTATTGGGAGTAACCTCTCTCCAATCGGGAAGGGAACAGGAACTTCAGATGCGAAAGGTCGTCCTCGACATTTCGCGATTTCTTATTACTGGGTGCAGGGCTCAGCCCTGCCGAAGGAAGTGTGAAACCCACCGCGGGTTTCACTACAATAAAGTTCCTGAGTTCCTTCTTCTCCCCTACCTACACGATCCTCTTCTGCCCGTGCTTGAATCCACCTTGCTCGCCCAGCGCTTCATTGCCGCGCTCAGGTTCGATCCGCTGTACTTCCCGCTCGCGCTCCCTCTGCGTCTGGCGCTCGCGATCCGGCTCGCGACGACGCCCGCGCTGCTGGCCCTGCCCATCGCCGCGTGGCTGCGGACGCCCTCCATCGGCCGGCACTATCTCGATCGAGCGCATTGTGCCGTCGCCGGCCGAGCGCGTCGTGATCATCGGATCGTCCTTCAACGCCAGATGGACCACGCGGCGGTCGCGCGGCGGCATCGGCTCCAGCCGCACCGGCTTATGCTCGCGCTTGGCTTTCTCGCCCATCGACAGCGCCATCCGATGCAATTGCTGGCGGCGGCGCGCGCGATACGATTCAGTCTCGAGCGAAATCGGTGCCGCGTCCTTGATTCGCCGCGCCAGGATCCGGTTGACGATATATTCGAGCGCATCGAGCGTCTGCCCATGCCGTCCGATCAGGATCCCCGAGCCGTCGCCCTTGATCTCGATCTCAACCGTCTCCGCGTCGACTTCTATCTGCCGCACGTCGGTCGGCTCGCCCATCTGCTCAAGGATCTGCTTGAGAATCGCCATCGCCTCCAGGCGCTGATCCTCGACGCCCGCGCTTTTGCGCGCCGCGTTACCAGCGTCGTCGTCGCCCGCCGGCGCCTGCGGATTCGAGGCCGGCGCGCGGGCGTCATTACGGGGCCGCCGCTGATTGTCGCGCCCGCGTCGATTACCGTCAGGCGCGCTTGACGTGCGCGGCGCCGGTGCCGATGCCTGCGTGTCTGCGACGTCGCCGGCCGCTTGCGCGTCCTTGCGTGTCACTCGCACCCGCGCCGGACGCGCGCCCAGTCCGAGCACACCTGCTCGCGGCATCGCGATTACTTCGACTGTCACTTCGTCCTCGCGCGCGCCAAGCTCTTCGAGGGCTGCCCTGGTCGCCTCTTCCACCGAGGCGGCCGCCACTTCTGTCGAGTCCATTTTGCTCATGTCGCCGGAGTGTATTGTTGGAATTCACGGTTGAGGAAATATTGCTGGATCACGCCCAGCAGGTTGGACGAAAAATAGTATAAAGCGAGGCCCGCCGGAAAGTTGATAAACATGACGGTGAAGATCAGCGGCGTGAGCATCATCATCCGCTGCTGATTCGGATCCGGCGTCGTCGGCGTCATGTATTGCTGCAAAAAGCTGGTCACGCCCATCAGCAGCACCAGCACCGGCAAGCCGTGGCATTGCATCAGCGGCAGTTGCGGCAGCCCCGGCACGTGCAGGCAGTCGGGCGTGGACAAATCGTTGATCCAGCC
>DATNLS010000075.1:0-20167 GCA_035602775.1 Candidatus Acidiferrales bacterium
GGGACTGCGCAATTGGCAATCGCCGGAAAAGATGAGCGAGCTGTTCGCGGCGATGCTGGGAACCGCCGGTGAGTCGCCACGGCCGGTGCTGGTCAAGCTCTCGCCAGACCTCGAACGCAACGAGTTGTTTCGAATCTGCGAGTCCGCGCTCGAGTTGGGCGTGGATGGAATCGTCGCGTGCAATACTTCGGTCGCGCGTGAACCGCTGGGCGTTTCGTCGCCGCATCCGGGCGGACTCAGCGGCCGTCCGCTGACGATTCGCGCGCGCGAGTTGATCCGCGATATCCATACGCACACCCGCGGAAAAATCCCGATCATCGGCGTCGGCGGCGTCAGCACGGCCGAGGATGCGTGGTTGCACATCCGCGCCGGCGCGTCGCTGGTCGAGCTCTACACCGCGCTCATCTACGAGGGTCCGGCCGTGGTGGAGAGAATCAAGGCGGGACTGGCGGACTTGCTCCGCCGCGGTGGATTTCGTTCTATTGGTGAAGCAGTCGGAATCGACAGATAGGCGGAGGCGATTTGAATCAGCACGAAGAAAAGTTGATCGTCGACGCGCGATGGCTGCGCGAGCATCGCGACGGCAACGATCTGATCCTCATCGACACCCGGCCCGCGAAGGATTTCCGCACTGGGCATCTGCGCGGCGCGCGGCATTTCGATCCGTTCCCGTTTCATCATACCGATACGTCCGAGCGCGGGGTTGCGGAGTTTGGCGCACAGCTTCAGTGGATATTTTCGGCGCTCGGAATCACCGGCCGCGAGACCGTCGTGTTTTACGAAGATGAATCCGGAATGCGTGCATCGCGCGGCCAGTGGGCGCTCGAATACGCGGGCCATCCACGGGCGCGAATGCTTGACGGCGGGCTCAAGGCGGCGGCGGGCGAAAAGCTGACTACCGAGGTTGAGAAGTATGCCGTGACGGATTTCCAGCTCAATCCGCGCGCGGAAATCCTGGCGACGTATCCGCATCTGCTCGAGCGCCTCGGGCGTTATGAGGTGCAAATCTTTGACGTTCGCAGCGATGCGGAATACTTCAGCGAGCGCGTGCGCGCGAAACATGGCGGCGCGATTCCCGGCTCGTACCATCAGGACTGGACACTGGCGCTGGCTGCCGATGGCACGGTGAAATCGCCCGCCGAGCTGCGCGCGCAGTTCGAAGCCCTCGGCCTCGATCCAGGCAATGAGATAATCCCGTACTGCCAGGGCGGCTATCGCGCCGCGCACGCGTACCTCGCACTCAAAATCGCCGGCTATCCGAAGGTGCGGAACTATCTGGGGTCGTGGGCGGAATGGGGCAATCGCGACGATTTGCCGAGAGAGCATCCGCGGCGCAAGTGAGCAGCCGCTCGGTCGATGCCGCCCATTCTAGTTCTCACCGGGTTTGAGCCGTTTCGCGGCGAGCGGATCAATCCGTCGTGGGAAGTTGCGCGCAGCTTCGACGGCGAGGTGATTGGCGGCTTGCAGATAAAGTCGGTGCGCGTGCCGGTTGGATGTGCCAAGGCGGCGCGGCGGATCCGCGCTGCGATCGTACGATACCGGCCGCGCGCTGTGATCGGACTGGGCGAGGCGGGGGGCCGGCCGGCGATCTCACTCGAAAGAATCGCGATCAATCTTGCCGACGAACGCGGCGCGCTCGCGACCATCGGCGACCCGGGCTTCACGCCGGTCGTTCGCGACGGGCCCGACGCGTACTTCTCGCGCTTGCCGTTGCGCGCGATCGTCCGCGAACTCGATCGCAACACGATTCCCGCGAGCGTGTCGCTGACCGCCGGCGCATATGCATGCAACGCGCTGATGTACGCGGCGCTGCACTACCTGCGGCGCAAGCCCGCAGTGCCCGTGGGCTTTATCCATCTGCCGTACGCGGATCGGCAGGCGGGACGTCATCGGAGCCTGCCCAGCATGATGCTCACGCAGATGGAGACCGCCGTGCGCATCGCAATCGTAGAGACCGCGCGCGCGGCGAAGAGGGAAGGGTAAATCACTTTATCAAATGTGAAACCCCACGGTGGGTTCCACACCTCCTTCGGCAGGGCTGAGCCCTGCACCCAGTATTCGGAAAGAAAAGATGCGGGGCTTGGACCCTGTTAGAAGGGTCTTGCGAGGACGGACCGCCAAAATCTCCGGTTCCCCTTCCCTCGAGGGAAGGGGTTAGGGGTTAGGTTCTTCGCAGGTGAGCGTTCTGCGACTCCACCGCAACCCGCTCACTTGATCGCGACTGCGTTTGGCGGTGACGCGATTCCGCCCTCCAGGTTCATCGGGACTGATACCAGCATGAATTCGTAGCGCTTGTCGGCGGCGCAATCTGCCGCGAGCTCCTCGAGGTTGAACTGCTCGCCGATCGGCAGGCCAAGCAGGCATAGCGTGCGGTAGTGCAGCGCGCCTTCGTTCTTGAAATCCCACGGCCACGGCTCGACCGCGGGACAATCAGTGCCGACCGCTGCGATGCGATGATCCCAGAACCATTCGACCATCGCGCTGCTGTCCTCGATGCCGCACGCTTTGAGTCCGTCCAGCGGCGCCATCGCAGCCTTGTCCTCCATAGACGCTGCCAGATACGCCTGCATCCATCCCGTGCGAATCAGCAGAATCGTGCCCGGCTTCAGCTCGACGTTATCCGCGACCGCCGTCTCCTTCAAATCGTCGAGGCTGTACTTTTCCGATTTCAGCGGATCGATCGTGCGGCCGTGCGAAATGCGGTAGCGGAACAGGTCGAGCAGCACGGCGCGGCCGACAAACTTGTTCGCCCATTTGTGGATGCTGAGGCGCCCGCCCGGCCCGTCTTTGATCTCACTGGATTTCACGCCGTTGTAGAAAGCCTTGTAGCGCGGGCTGCCGACGTGCGCGAGGCCGTCCCACTGGCTACCTTCCTGGGTGTTGTAGCTGTCGAGCGAGTCGTCGAAACCGAGCAGGCCGTAGCTCTCGAAGCTCATGATGTTGTGCTTGGCGGGACGCCGTGCGAACAGGGGCGGATTGGCGTAATTGATTTTCGTATCGAGCCGAAAGATCGAGCCTTTGCGCACCAGATGCGCCGCGTCGATGACGCCTTCGGGCGTCAGGAAATTCAGGCATCCGAGTTCGTCGTCGTCGCCGAACACGCCCCATGACGACTCTTTGGGCTTGTCGGGCTTGATCGGCAGTTCTGAAAAACGCGGAACTTTGTTGAGATCGATTTTCGTTGCCATCGCATCAGCTCCCTGGCGAGAATTGCGGGTCGCCGTTGTTCACGGCGTCCATTCGTAGAGCACGTCGGCTTCGCGCTCCATGTTGGTGGCGCCGTCGGTAAATTTCTTTGCGATGAAGCCGCGCGCCTCGTAAAAGCGGCGCGCGGGAGTATTGCGCTGAAAGGCCCACAGGTGAAGACCGGCGGGACGAAGACGCTTGGCATGCGCGAGCATCGCGTCGCCGACCCCGCGGCGCTGCTCGCCCGGTGCCACGTAAAATTGATCGACGTCGTCGCCGTGAAGCGTCAACACCGCAACGATTCGGCCGTCATCTTCGGCAACCCAAGTCTCGCGCTCCGGCACCATCTGATGGACCACGAACGCGCGAATCTCCGTGTCGCTGCCGACGGTTGGCAGATAAGCAGCAGCGCCGCGCCGCGAGGCGATATACACGGTCGCAACCTCTTGTGCGTCGGCGGCATTCGCGCGTCGGAAAACGATAGCCATCAATGTCGGTTTCCGTCCGAAAGCGGTGCGCTGTCAAGGCTTTGCACCTTCGCATTTCCTCGCGGCCGCCCCAAAGTTAATGAAACCTTTAGGTTCAATGCTGCGTACCATTTGTGATACTCACGACAGTACTGGGTTTTTTTGACCGGGGTGGCCGGAAAGGGGCTCGAATGCGTACAGGGCAAGGATTCGGACGGTTTTCATCAGGGCGACGCGCGTTCAGGAACGTCGTCCTGCTGGTTCCCGCTCTGGTGCTTATCGCGACGATGCTGAATACGTCGTCGTGCTCGAACAATGGACTCCTGCCCCAGTCTGGTAGCGGTTCCCAATCCCCGACTGCCACTCCGACCAGCGGCACCGGCGCGCTCGCATTTGTGACGAACTTCAACGACGGCAAGGTATCGTCGTTTACGCGCAACCTGACGACTGGAGTGCTGAAACGTACTGGTCAGGTCACCGCGGGAGCAAAAAAGGGGCCGATGGGGCTGGTCGCTGCGCCCAGCGGCAGCTTCCTTTACGTCGCCAACAACAGCGACGGCAATATCTACCAATTCTCGATCAATGCGACCACCGGCGTCCTGACGCCGCTGTCGCCGGCGTTCGTCAGCAACGGCAGCGGGTCGGGACCCGACGAGATCGCGATCAACTCCGCCGGGTCGTTCCTGTGGGTGACCGGCGGAACAAAGGGAACTGTTACCCCCTATTCGATTAACACCAGCACCGGTCAGCTTACGCAGATCACCACCAAGGTGACCGGACTCACGAGCCCAATTGGAATCACAGTCGATCCAACTAGCGCGTTCGTTTACGTCGCGGACACTGGATCCGGACTGGTCTATGCCTACTCGATCAACACCGACGGCACGCTCACTCAGATAGGATCGCCAGTTTCCGACCTCGGCGGATCGGGCGGCAGCCCGGCCTTTATCGCGGTCGATCCGGGCGGCGGCTTTATCTACGTGACCGACCTCAATGCGGGAGTGCTGGCGGTATTGAAAACAGTCTCGGGTGCGTTGTCCTTCTTTTCGACGGTGCCGACAGCGACTACGTCCAACAAACCGATCGGAATCGGCTATGGCGCCGTGCCCTCGGTCGGCAATTTTGTTTTCACGGCGAATCAGGCGGTCTCGACCGTGTGGACCTTCCTGATCACGTCTCCGGGCTTTCCGTCGACGCCGGTCGAGACCTCGACTACCGACTTGAGTGCGCCGACCGGTCTGGTGGTCGATCCGCAGGTCGCGTTCCTTTACGTCACCAATCAAGACGCAGGAACGGTAAGCCAATTCCAGCTGACTGCGACCTGCTTGAACACAGGTGCTCCGTGCCTGGTCGGTTCGATTGCGACCGAGAGCCCGGCCAATGCCAACAGCGGGCCGTACCAGATCATACTGGCGCAGTGAGGGCTCAGAGACTGAGGCAGGCTTCGGCGGCAAGCGTGAACAGACGCTCGCGAATCTGATGACGGTTCCAGTTGCGATGGTCCCAGGCGTCGCCGCCTAAATCGTCGCCGCCGTAGAGAAGCTGCCCGAACTGCACGCGGCGGAACTGCGCGACGGCGAAAAACGCCGCCGCTTCCATCTCGACCGTGAGGCATCCTTCCCGCTTGCGCGCGGTCATCCGGGCCCGCGTCTCGCGGAACAGCCCGTCGGTCGTCCAGGTCTTCCCGACGATATAATCGAGACCGTTTCGCTTTAGCGTTTTTTCGATCGCTGCCAGCGCGCGCGGATGCGGCGCGACTTCGCGTGACGGCGGCAGATAGTGATACGACGCGCCCTCGTCGCGAATCGCAGAGCTCGGCACGATGATATCGCCGACCGCGATCTTCGAGTCGAGCACGCCCGCGCCCCCGCATGCGATGAACTTGCGCGCACCGCGCGCGATTGTTCGATCGAGCATTGCCGCCCCCATCGCCGCGCCGATGCGCGGATGGATGACCGCAAGGCGCTGGCCGTTGAACTCCAGCTCGTACACGGGATGGCGCCCGATTTCGCTCATGTCGTGATCGATCTCGCGAGCGCCGCCATTGAGCACCAGGTCGTTGATCACGTCCTGGAAAAAGCAGAGCACGCAATGCTTGGGGATGTCGATGCGTTTGTAGACGCGGCGCGGCTCGATGATGGCGGTCGGCGATGGATCGTATTCGATGATGGGAAAGGGGCGCGTGGGCAGGCGTTTCGGGGATTTGGGACGGCGCGATTTCAATGAAGCTGACTCAGTCCTTATTCGACGACTTCTTCTTTTCGGCCGAAGCCGCGCGCTCAGTAACCATCGACGCCATCGCGGCGAAACGTTCCTGGCCGACTGCGATGAAGAGGCCCTCGGCTTCCGCCGTAAGCACGCCGTTCGCGGAGAGCGTTCCGTGCGTGAAAATTTTGCGCCCCTCGACGCGATCGACGTACGCCTGGAAGACCAGCTCGGTCAGCAGCGGCGTCGGGCGCCGGTAACGAATCGTAAGCGTGCCCGTCATGCCGGGATTGCCGGTCAGCGACTGCGCCATCCCTAGCACCTCGTCAAACGCCGCGGCGAGAAAGCCGCCGTGCACGTGCCCCGGCGGACCTTCGTACGCGACGCCGAACGTCCCGCGCCCTTCGACCTTATCGCCGAGCACGGCCAGCCGAATCGGCGGCGCCAGCGGATTCGAGATTCCAATCAGTGGGCTGTGATCGAAGAACGCATGCGGATCGCCGGCGTTGGCGCTCTCGGCAAACCCTTCGTAGCTGCGCGAAACAGGATACTTCGACAAACGCTTCGCGTAGCGCTCCAAGGCGTCGGCCGCCGCCGACAAGTCTTCCTCAGGAGCGGCGACCTGCACCAGATGGTCGATCACGCGCCGCATCGCATTGGCCAGGCGATGGGCCTGGGCGCGCCGTCCGGTCGCAGGCGCCTGGCTGACGGCCCACGCCGCTTCGAAATTAACATTTTGATCGCTCATTTTTGATCGGCAACTTTTACGCGAGATTGCTGGAACTTTTTTCGATGGTAGCTGTCGTATCGCGGTCAAGCTATGGCGCAATCGGCACGATGAAGCGGCGCTGGAAATGCTTCGTACTATAGTAGAGTGGAACCGAGCAGCTCGATGCGAACCCGTGTTTTCATAGTGTGCGCGCTAGCCTGCGGATTGGCCCCGATTGGCATGCAATCGGCCCGCGCGCAGTCATCTCTAGAGGTTCCCGGACCGTCGAATCAGTATCAGCCGTACATTCCGCCACCCCAGCCTCCGCCGTTAATCAGGTTAGCGCCGTCCGGCGGTGACAATGGCGATTCGATTCAACTGCTGCCGCAGTATTCGAACCCTCCGCCTCCGCCACCGCAATCCGTTCCGCCGCCAATCAACGTCGCGCCGATGACCGCGCAGGCGGCGCCGTCGCTGCCCTCGGTGTTCCGCGGATGCTGGAGCGGACAGGTGGAGGAACTCGATTGGATCCGGCGCGAGCCGGGTGCGCCGAAAATCGGTTTCTGGACGCCCAAGACCTACCGGCTGTGCTACAAACGCGTCGGCGATCAACCGTTTACGCTCACTTTCACTCAAACCGGCATCGAGCCGAACGACAAGATTATCAATCCGCACGGGCAGGTGGTGCCGCTCTCGACGGACGGGCGCGCCTACGCCGCGATGCGCTCGCAGCTCGACTTCGACGAATACAAAACCCGCGCCGACGGCTTCTCGCCTACCTTCGCGGTCAATGAAACCACCAAGCTCGATTGCCGCATCGCCGGCGACGACATGATCGTCAGCGCCGACGTGTACGGCACGCGCGACAGCGCACCCTGGTTCACCGCGCATTGGCGCGCCGACTTCCATCGCTTCGAGAATTAGCGGCGCATTCCTGCGCTTGCCTCTCAGTCCCGCCTAACCTAATGATCTCGCATGCCCAAGGATCTCGACCCCCAGATGAAGATCATGCTCGACGCGTTCAACGCGGCCGGCCCGATGTTCCTGCGCGCGGAAACTGCCGAGCAGGCGCGAGCCAAGATGCGCGCGCTGCTCGAGGCGAATCCGATTCCGCCGCCCGCGATCTATCGCGTCGAGGATCGCCACATTCCCGGCGCCGACGGTAACGTCGCGGTGCGCGTCTACACGCCCGAGGGGAATCCGCCGATGGGCGTGCTGGTTTATTTCCACGGCGGCGGATGGGTGCTCGGCGATCTCGAGAGTCACGACCGCGTATGCCGCGCGCTCGCCAACCAGGCGGGATGCGTCGCCGTGTCGGTCGACTACCGCCTCGCGCCCGAGCATGTTTTTCCCGCCGGCGCCGAGGATTGCTACGCCGCGACGAAGTGGGTTTCGGAAAATGCGGCTTCGCTCGGCGCGGACGGCGCGCGGCTCGCGGTCGGCGGCGACAGCGCGGGCGGCAACCTGGCGGCGGTCGTCTCGATGATGGCGCGCGATCGCGGCGGTCCCGCGATCAACTTCCAGTTGCTGCTCTACCCGGTCACCGATTGCGCGCTCGACACTCCTTCGCAGAAAGAATTTGCCGCCGACGGCTACGTGCTGTCGCGCGCCGACATGGAATGGTTCTGGAAAAACTACACCGACCCCATCGCCGAGAAAAATAATCCCTACGCATGCCCCTTTCGCGCGAAAGACTTGAAGAGCCTGCCCCCGGCGCTCGTGCTGACCGCCAGCCACGACCCGCTGCGCGACGAAGGCGAGCGATATGCCGAGCGGCTGATCGCCGCCGGCGTCAAGACCACCTGCACCCGCTACGAAGGCGTCACCCACGGCTTCGTCAGCTTCGCCGACGCCCTCGACAAGGGCAAGGAAGGCCAGCGCCAGGCGGCTGACGCGTTAAGGGTGGCCTTCGCGCGGTAGCAGCTCGGATCGACTGAGCGGCTACAGGCTGAGCAGCGGGATTACTTCTTTGCCGAATTGCTCGAGCTGCGCGTTGCGCTCCGACGAATGCGTAATGGCGTCGATGCCGATGTCGCGCGCGCCGGCTTTGATGTACTCGCTGATCCTTGCAGCGACGTCGGCGGGGCGACCTAACGCACCGTAACGTTTGGCAGCGTCAGTCATATCGGTCGCGTATCTTTTGCTCAAAAATTTTCCCGCGACCGCGTGCGCCGCTTCGACGCTCTCGCCCAGCGTGCAGAATATCTGGATGCAGGTGCCGAACGAGGTCAGCTTGCGGCCTGCGCGTTCCGCTTCCTTTCCGATGAAATCCAGGCCGTCGGCGAAGCGCTTGGGCGTGACGACGTACGGCATCCAGCCGTCGCCGAATCGCGCGGCACGCTTGAGTGGACCTTCGGCGCGTCCACCAATCCAGACCGGCGGGCCGCCGGGAGTTCTGGGTTTCGGCTGCATGCTGATTTCGCCGAAGCTGAAATACTTGCCGCGATGCTCGACGCGATCGCCGCTCCACAGACGCTTCATCACCTGGATCGCCTCGGTCGCGCGCCCGCCGCGTTCTCCGATCGGGATGCCGCAGGCTTCGTACTCGCGCGGAAATTCGCCGCCGACGCCGACGCCGAAGATGAAGTGCCCGCTGCCCAGCAGACGATCCAGCGTCGCGACCATTTTCGCCACCGGCACCGGATGGCGCAGCGGCAACAGGTACACGCTGGTGCCGAAAGTGAGCTTGGGCTCGAGCGCCGACAGGTATGCGAGCGTCGTCAGCGGATCGTTGACCGGTCCGGTGAAGGCAACGTGATCGGGCGCCCACAGGACCTCGTAGCCCCATCGCGAGATCGATTCGAGGCCGAGCGTCGCCTCTTCGCGACTCGAAGTCGAGACCATCGTGCCGAAGCGAAGCCGGCTGCTGAGCGGAACCGCGTCACTCATGTCGCCGTCATATCACAAACGCGCACCCGCGCCGACGCAACGACACCGGCGCGTCATGCGCCGGTGGTTGCGGTCAAACGCTCCCCCTTTGTACCCCGAGACTCCCCGCTCGTGCCCTATCCCTTGGCGACATTTGAGGCCTGCAAGCCCTTGGGGCCTTGCGCGACCTCGAACTCGACGCGCTCGCCCTGTTCGAGCGAGCGGAAACCCGCCCCATCGATGGCGCTGTAATGAACGAACACTTCCTGCCCGTCCTCCATCGTGATGAAGCCGTAGCCCTTTTTCGGACTGAACCACTTGACAGTACCGTTAGCCATTTTCCCCCGTACCTCCTGAAGGGAACCGGGCCAGAGCGCTCTGGCGGCCTGCTCCAGCCCGCGACGCTGCTTCCCCAGAGCAGCGCGCGTAACGGCGGGCATATAGCACAAGATGAGGCGCTTACCAAATGGGTAAAACTCGCGAAACCGCGCGGTAATATGTTTGGTGTTCGGGAACGGCGCGGTGCGGCGGCTAATATTGCCAGCGCCGAATGGGACGCGCGTGCATGTGGCAGTGATCGGGAATCTGGCGCATCACATCGTCGATGCCGAATTTATCGGCTCCATACTTCGCGCGCGCGACCAGCGATAGCGCTTCGATCATGAACGCGCGCTCTTCGTCGGTGGGCACTGCGCGATGGTCTCCGAGCACCGCCATCGGCGTGTCGCACGAATCGCAATCGAGGATTGTAAATTTGAAAGGGTGAACGAAATCGGCGTAGCGCTGCGTGTAATCACGCAGCTCGCACAGTTCACATTTCAGCATCGCGCTAAAAGTTCGCGGTCATCACGACGCATCGCGAGCCACGGCGGCTCGCGATGCGTCGCAAATGTAAATCCTACTTCGGAGAAGCAGCCGCCGCGGGCGCTGCCATCGCAGGCGAAGGCGCACTCATTGCGGGCGGTTCATTACCCGCCTTGGACTGCGGCATCGACTTGTTCGCGGCCTTGGCGGCTGCCTTCGCGTGCCGCTTGCAGCGATAGACGCTTGAGGTCGAGATGTTCAAGTCAGTGGCGATTTCCTTGGCTTTCTTGCCGGCTGAGACTTCGTTCATCACCGCGTCGCAATCGACTTTAGCTGCGGCGAAAGCCGGTCGTGCGCTGGTGCCAAACGCAACGGTTGTCATGAGCATCGCAGAGGCGGCCACAAGCGCAAATTTCTTGGTCAACATTGTTTTCCCCGTCCAGGTTTAGGTCGTTTCAAGCGATGCACAGTATTTCAAAACGCACGCCGCGTCAAAAGGGCCTGAAACAGTTTCTTGAGGGGCTAGGACTTTGGCTTGGCGAAGCCCGGGAACGATGGTTGGCGCTTTTCCTGCAGGGCGGTGACGCCCTCGGCTAAGTCGGCGCTGAAAAATCCCATCATCTCCATCGCGAGCGACGCGTCGAACGCGGGGCCTGCGACTCGAAGCCAGTTGTTGAGCGATCGTTTCGTGAAGCGCACCGCCTGCTGCGGCCCGCGCGCCAGCTTGCGCGCGACTTCCATCGCCTTGTCCATCAAACGGTCGGCGGGGACGCACAGGCTCACCAGCCCGATGCGTTCGGCCTCCTTGCCATCGATAAAATCCGCGGTCATCAGGTAATACTTCGCCTTCGCCATCCCGCATAGCAGCGGCCATACGATGACCGCGTGGTCTCCGGCCGCGACGCCCAGGCGCAGGTGTCCGTCCGTGATGCGCATCGACTCGGACGCGATGCTGATGTCCGCCATGAACGCGACCGCCAATCCCGCGCCGACGGCGACGCCGTTGATCGCCGAAATGATCGGCTTGTCGAGATTGATCATATTGTAGACGATGTCGCCGGCTTCCTTCATCGCCTTGCCGATGTTGTCGGGGCTCGCGGCCATCTTCTGAATCATCTCGAGGTCGCCGCCGGCGGAAAACGCGCGCCCCGCGCCAGTCACCACGATGACGTTGGTCTCGTCGTCGTCGGCGAGGTCGAGCCACACACGGCTCAACTCCCAATGCAGGCGGCTGTTGGTGGCGTTGAGAACTTCGGGACGGTTGATCGTGATGAGCAGGATGCCGTCGTCCTTCCGCTCAAACAGGAGATGCTGATACTCGGTGTACTTCATTTTTTTACCGGCTTCCGCGACCGGTTCCCTGCGATCAGCCCTTGTAAATGTCGATGACCTTGCCGAGGAGCGCGATCGCTTCGGGCTTCGGGCGCTGGAAACTGTTGCGCCCGATGATCGAGCCGTAACCGCCGCCGTCGTGAATCCCGCGGACGGTGTTGAGCAGCGACTCGTCGGTCTCCTTTACGCCGCCTGAGAAAATGACGATGCGCCGGCCGTTGAACGCCGACTGCACGACGTGCTTGACGCGTGCGGAGAAGGGCTCGACCGGGACCTTGTTGGCGTCGTAAACCTTTTTCGCCTCGGCCTGTTCGATGAACGCGGTCGGCGGCTTGACCTTGATGATGTTGGCGCCGAGCTGCGCTGCGATTTGCGCCGCGTACGCGACCACGTCGAGCGCGGTCTCGCCCTGCTTGCTGATGCCGGAGCCGCGTGGGTATGACCAGATGACCAGCGGCAGACCGTGGGCCTTGGCCTCTTCGCCGATTGCGCGCGCCTCCTCGTACATCGACTTTTCCTTCGCCGACCCCGGGTAGATTGTCAGTCCAACGGCGCAGGCGCCGAGCCGCATCGCGTCCTTGACGCTCGCGGTCATCGAGGGCGCAGGATCTTTTTCATCGTTGAGCACATCGTGATTGTTGACCTTGAGGATGAGCGGAATCTCACCCACGAATTCGGCGACACCCGCCTCGAGCATTCCGAGCGGAGCCGCGAACGCGTTGCATCCCGCGTCGATCGCGAGCTGAAAGTGGTAGCGCGGATCGTACGCGGGCGGATTCATCGCAAAGCTGCGCGCGGGTCCATGCTCGAAGCCCTGGTCCACCGGCAGGATGACGAATTTGCCGGTGCCCGCAAGCTTGCCATGGTTGAGCATCCGCGACAGATTGTTCCGCACACTGCCGTTTTCGGAATCGTAATAGCCAAGAATCTCTCGAACTCGCTTGGTCATATACCCAGTCTCCCCTCGGGAGTGACGTTGCAGTTTGGATTTCTATATCACAACATCGCCGCCGCATAATGGGCTGCGCCGAGCAGTCCGGCGGCTGGATTCAGCGAGACACGGACCTCGATTCGCTTCAAAATTTCGTTCAGCCGGCCCTTCGCGAGAAATCCTTTCACGAACGCGCCCGCCGTCAGCATCGGCAGAATTTTCGGCGCGATGCCTCCGCCGAGATAGACGCCACCAAGCGCCAGGACTTTCAGCGCCAGGTTGGCGGCCTCGGAGCCGTAAATATCGCAAAACATCGTGAGCGCGTGAACGCACACGGGGTCGCGTCCGGAGAGCGCGGCCTCGCTCACCGCGGCCGACGCGTCACCGGCGGCGATTTGCGAGCTCAGCCACGCCGGCTCTTCGACGCCGCTCTCGCGCCGCAGGAACCGATAGATGTTCCAGAGTCCCGGGCCCGACAGGACGCGCTCGTAACTGACGTGTCCGAATTCGCCGTGGAGAAATCGCAGCAACTCGATCTGTTCGGTGCGGTGCGGCGCGAAGTCGCTGTGCCCGCCCTCAGACGCCACCGCGTAGTATTTGTTCGCGTTGTCCTCCCAAACCAGCGCCGACTCGCCCAAGCCTGTGCCTGCGGCGATCACAGCGATGTTGCCGTGCGCGGGTGGATTCTCAGCGGGATGCAAAACCGCAAACTCGGCGGGCTTCAGATGAACCATGCCGTAAGCGATCGCCGCCAGGTCGTTGAGCAGGCGAACCGGAACGCCGTTCAGCGCCCGCGACAGCGAAGTGGTCGAGAGTTCCCATGCGACGTTGGTGGCGTGGGCGCGGCCGTCGATTATCGGACCCGGCACGCCGAAGCAGGCGGCATTCACCACCGCGCCGGCGCCGAGGAAATCCGCACACGCGGCCTCGAGGCTGGCGAATTGCGCGGTCGGATAGCGATGCTCGCGCACTTGTTCGAGCGTGGCTGCTGAGTGCTTGAAGAGCCCGAGATCGGTTTTGGTTCCGCCGACATCGCCAGCCAGGATGAGCCCGTCCATTGTAAACCCCGATGCGGTTCTAGCCTTCGACTTTGAACGATTCGGCCAGCGCGACTTCCTCAGCGCTGCCGATGTAGATCGGATGCCGTTCGTGAATCGCGGTCGCGGCGATATCGAGAATCCGCTGTTTGCCGGTCGAGCCGTGGCCGCCGGCCTGCTCCGCGAGCATCGAGAGCGGCGCCAGCTCGTACATCAGGCGAAGCTTGCCCTTAGCCTTGCCGCCTTCAGCGACTTCCCCGGGATACATGTAAATTCCGCCTTCGAGCAGGCATCGATGGAAGTCGGCGGCGAAGGCACCGCAGTATCGAAGCGAATAGCTAGTTCGTTTGTCTTTGCGACTAGTAATATGCGCGAGGAACTTGCGCGCGCCCTCGTGCCACTTGCCCGCGTTGGCCTGATTGACCGAATAGGTAGTCCCATGCGGCGGCATCTTCACGTTCTCTTTCCACAGAATGAACTCGCCGAGCGTCCGATCGAGCGTGAAAATATCGACGCCCGCACCCGCAGTGTAAACGAGCTGCGCCGCCGGACCATACAATATATAGCCTGCGATGAGCTGCTGCGTTCCGGGGACGAGGATGTCGTCGATCCCTGCGCCGTGGCCGGGCGCGCGTTTCTTGACGGCGAAGATAGTGCCGAGCGAACCGTTTACATCGGTATTAGATGACCCGTCGATCGGGTCGTAGAGTATGCAGTAGCTATTGTCGCGGCAGTTGACTGAGTAATGATGCGGCTGGTCCATCTCCTCGGAAATGAGACTGCAGATCGGGTAGCCGTGCTCAAATGCGTCTAGGAAAACCTGGTTGCCCCATTGGTCCAGCTTCTTGACCTTCTCGCCCTGCACGTTGGTCTCGCCGGTGTAGCCGAGCTCGCCGCTGAGACCGGCACTTGCGAGCTCGCGCGCGATGCGTTTGGCGATCAGCTCGATGCGCTCCATGATGAGCGCGAGGTCTGCGAGCGGGATCGCAGTCGCGCTCTTGGTCATGATGTGACGCGTGAGAGTGATGCCGCCGCTCATCTCCGTTCCTCGCTATAGCGTTCGCCAGGTGCGGCCGTCGGCCGCGATCATCAACGCCGCTTCGAGCGGTCCCCACGATCCCGCCGCGTAGATTGGAGGATCCATCGGCGACTGTTCCCACGCGTCGAGAATCGGCTGCACGAACTTCCACGCCTCCTCGACCGTGTCACGCCGCATGAACAGCGTCTGGTCGCCGACGATAACGTCGTTGAGCAGGGTCTCGTACGCTTCCGGCGTCGACGTGACGTAATGGAAATCGACTTTGACCTGCTGCAGTTTGGTCGCCGATCCGGGCACCTTCGACATGATGTGCAGCGCGAGACCCTCATCGGGCTGAATCCTGATGGTCAGCATATTGGGCGCCAGCGGAGCGCGTGGATTTGCGTTATACAGGATTCGGGGCACGCTGTTGAAGTAGATCGCGATCTCGCTCGAGCGCTTGGGCAATCGCTTCCCCGTGCGCAGGTAGAACGGCACCCCGGCCCATCGCCAGTTGTCGATCCAGCATCGCAGCGCGACAAAGGTCTCGACTTGCGAGTCCGGGGCGATGTGCTCCTCGGCGCGGTAACCTTTGACCGCGGCGCCGCCGATCAGCCCTTCGCCGTACTGCCCGCGCACGACCTTCTTCTCGATGTCGTCGTCGCCGAGCGGACGCAGCGCGCGCAGCACGTCAAGCTTCGCGTCGCGCATCGACTCGGCGCCGGTGGTGTTGGGCGGTTCGGTCGCGATCATGCACAGCGTTTGCAGCAGATGGCTCTGGACCATGTCGCGGAGCGCGCCGGCGTGATCGTAGTAGGCTGCGCGCGTGCCGACGCCTTCCGCCTCGGCCACCGTGATCTGCACGTGATCGACGAAGCGCGCCGTCCAGATCGGCTCGAAGATCGCGTTGGCAAAGCGCAACACCATCAGGTTCTCGACGGTTTCCTTGCCGAGGTAGTGATCGATTCTGAAAATCTGACTCTCGTCGAAATGACGCGCGAGCTCGGCGTTGATTTCCGACGCGCTCGCGAGATCGGATCCGATCGGCTTTTCGACCACGACGCGCGTGAACGGATGCCCCTTGCCGGGCGGATGAATCATGCCGGCCGCGGTTAATCCTTCCGAGCAGGTGTCGATGAAGGCCGGCGGAATCGCGAAGTAGAAGGCGCGATTGCCGTCGGTGCCGCGCTCGGCATCGATCGCCTCGCATCGCCGGCGCAGGTTCTGATAGTCGGCATCCTCGGTGAACGATCCGCGATTGAAATGCAGCATCGGGGCGAACTTTGCCCAGTGTTCTTTTTCGACCTTGCGGCGCGAGAATTGCTCGATGCCGCTGAGCGCGAACGCGCGATACCTTTCGTCGTCGAGATCCTCCATCGAGAAGCCGAGAATCGCGAACTTGTGAGGCAACTCGCCGTCCAGCGACAGGTTGTACAGCGCGGGAATCAGCTTGCGATGACTCAAATCGCCGGCGCCGCCGAAAATCACGACGATGCATGGATCGTACTGATTGTGTTCCTTCACGGGATGGAGATGATTGAAATCGATAGCAGTCCTGTTTGCAGTCGCGGCCATAAAAGTAGATTAACCCTCTTCCACTTATTCCTTGACGACGCCGTGGCCGCCGAACTCGTCGCGCAGGGCGGCGAGCAGTTTCTCGCCGAAGGTTCCTTCGCCCTTGTCGGCGCGTGAGCGAAAGCGCGTGAACAGTGCCATCGTGATCACGGGCATCGAGATGTTTTTGTCAATTGCGTCCTGTACCGCCCAGCGGCCCTCGCCCGAATCCTCGACGTAGCCGCGGATCTGTTTGAGGCCGGGATCTTTCTCGAGCGCGTTGGCCGTCAGCTCCAGCAACCATGATCGCACCACGCTGCCCTGGCGCCAGAGGTTCGCGATCTTGGTCAAGTCGAACTTGTAGTCCGACTTGTGCATCGCCTCGAAGCCCTCGGCGTAAGCCTCCATCAGGCCGTACTCGATTCCGTTGTGGACCATCTTCACGTAGTGGCCGGCGCCGTGGCCGCCGACGTGGTCGTAGCCGTCGGTCGGCGCGAGCGTTTCGAAAATCGGTTCGTAGCGCCTGAAAATCTCCAGCTCGCCGCCGATCATCAGGCAGTAGCCAAGCTTGAGTCCCCAGATGCCGCCGCTGGTGCCGGCATCGATCAGGTGCAGCTTCTTTTCGGCGAGCACACTGGCGCGGCGAATGTCGTCGTGAAAGTTGGTATTGCCGCCGTCGATGATCGCGTCGCCGGGTTCGAGCAGTTCCGCCAGCTGATTGATCGTGCTCTCGGTCGGATCGCCCGCCGGCACCATCACCCACACGCCGCGCGGCGGCTTGAGCCTCCCGACCAGTTCCTTCAGCGAATTGACGCCGTCGGCGCCGAAGGTCGAGACCTCTTTGCGCTTTGCATCGTCGAGGTCGAAGGCGACTATTTGATGATTGTCGCGCCGCAGCCGTTCGACCATGTTCATGCCCATTTTGCCGAGACCAACGAATCCGATTTCCATCAGGCGTGCCTTCCTCTTGGCATACGACGATACGATCCGGATTTGCGGCCGCACGGCGGGGACTGCAAAAGAACTCCCCGCGCTCCCCTCGGCATCTGACTATCCGGCGCTCGATCTAGGCTATTCCAACATCCCGGTTGTTCAAAGACCGCGCTGGAACCGCGCGGCTAGTGGGATTTTATGTCGTCTTCGAGCATCAGATTGCGCAGGTCCTGGCGCTGGAAAATCGCCGCCACCGATCGCGTCAGCGCCACCGACATTACCTCGCCCGGCTCGTCGTAGATTCCCGCTTCGTCCTCCGATCCAAGGCCAAAAGAGCCGATCGGCGGGTCGTCGTAGGTGTCGTTGGTGCTCCCGGTCCAGAACGGAACGCTGAACGGCGGCTTGAAGATCGAGATGTCGAGTGCGAAATCGGCCGTCGTCCGCCATACGGGACCGTACTGGCCGTTGGCGCTGCGCTCTTTCTTCACCCAGCATCGGCGAATCTTGCTCTCGAGCACATATGCGGTGCTTCTGACGCCTGGTTTGTAGGCGAGGTCGGTGGACGATGACGCGCTCAAGCCCGCCTCATCGGCAGATCGACCGATCGCGGCTTGCACGATCGGGCCGAGCGGCGGGCTGTACAATCGTTCGGTCACGTTGCCGGATTGATCGACGATAGTTCCAATTGCCGGGTTGCCGTTGAGCGGTGCCGCGTTGCTGATTGCATCGCGCGCATCGACCGGCATCAGAATCTGGATCGTCTTTCGAGGATAACTGTTCTGGTATCCCTTGACCTGGTACGGGTAGTACTCGAGCGTCTGGACCGAAGTCGTGGGCGCCGCCGCCGTGCCGCCGCCTTCGTTGACGGTCGAACATCCCGCGATCACCGAAGCTAAAATCGAAACGAGCAGCGCGACTCGGAGGCTGAAGGTCGGCTGGCTCCCCACTGTCCGCCCGGCCTCTTATCGAGTCGCCGCTTGAGCCCGTTCGCGGAAGAGAAACAGCGTGCCGCCCACCTCGAGCCGATCGCCGCTCTTCAGCGCGTAGCGGCCGGCGACCGGCTGCCGATTGACGAATATCTGGCCGCCAGTCGGACTGATGATGAAATTCTTGCCCTCGCGCCGGATGATCGCATGGCTGCCGAGCACGCTTTGATCGCCGAACAGCCCGATGTCGCTTTCCTCGGCGCGGCCGATAATCGTCACGCCCTTGATCAGCGGATACTCGCGGCCCTCGCGGGCGTTGCGGCTCTGGCTGCGCACCACCATCAGCCAGCCGCGCTTGAGCAGCTCGCCGACCAGTCCGATGAAGAATCCGATCAGCGCGCCCAGGATGATGATCGCAATCGCGCGTCCGAAGGATTGCGGAAAGGTGGTCGTCAGGGTTTGGTAGAAAAATCCGCCGAGCGCGCCGCCGAGCACGCCGCCGATAGCGCCGTTGCGCCGGCGCGCCGCCGATCCCGACGCCGATCCGACGCCGAGTCCGACCGCGATTCCGAGCACGCTCCATCCGAAGATGCGGCCGTTGAAACCGCCGAGGATGTCGAATGCGAGTTCGCCGACCAGCAAGCCCGCCGCTCCGCCCGCCGCGCCGATAATTCCACCGAGCACGAATCGCCGCGCCGCCTGGCGCACCTGTCCGACGCTGAGCGTTTCGATCGAAGCGAGGAACGCGCTGATTAGGGCGCCGATCAGCGCGCCGAATAAAACGTCGCGGCCGTAAACCCAGCGGATGCCGAGGATTGGCTCTGAGAGCCCCCATGCGGCGAATCCGCCGAGCGCGCCGGCAGCGGCGTAGAACAGAAGCTTTTCGCGGGAAACATTACTCGCCATGTGCAATCCTCAGCATTGCGCGTGCTGGAGTGAGGTTCAAGCGCAAATCTCGAGGTGTGTTTGGTTGTGGTGCGCGACAGAGATCGGATCTTAACATTGGGCGCAGGGGTCACCCCTGCCGAAGGAAGTTCTTCGGCCCTGCATCAATTCGCCGTGGTGACCCAGGTGCCGCGCTCGCCCGACGGCGTCGATTCGAAAGTGCCGCTGATTTGATCGCTGTGGCGCTGGCCCTCGAAATAGTAGGTCTCGGTGCCGTACGGGACTTGGAACTGCAGATGGTCGCCACGCACAAATCCTTCGACCGGCGTCATCCCGAAGCCCGACTGATGAATTACCAGCTCGCCGTGCAGGAAGCCGTTGGGCTGCGGCCGCAATCTCAGCTCCATCTCGGGATTGCCGCCGCTGCGAAGACCGCTGATAGTGCCGGTCGCAATCGTGGGCCCGAGCATGCTGCCCGACGACGACGACGAGCCGCCACCGCCCGTCGTGCTGCCGATTGCGCCGCTGCTGCCGGGATAGGTTGCGTAGGGACTGCCACCGGCGTCGGCAACCACCTCGAATCTCTTCGCGCCGAAATATTGCCCGTTCAAATAAAAATTGACCGTGTAGGTCCCGGGCAGAAACGCGCCGCCCCGCGAGTTGCCGACGCGTCCGCTGAACGTCACCGTCCGCATGCTCATTGACACCGGCTGATAGTCGTTGACGCTGCCGAGCGTGCGCCCGTCCGGTCCGATATAGGCCGCATCGACGCGATACTGGCCCGGCTCGAGCTTGTACAGCCGGTTCTCGAAGTTGACCTGCCAGCCGACGAACAGCACCTTGGCCACGTCGAAGGAGTCGGTCGCGCCCGAGAGCGCGGTTCCGGTCTTGGTGGTGTTGAGAAAGCTGATCGCGCGAAGCTGCAGCGGCTTGGCACGCCGCTCGTCGATCATCGCGAGCCTTTCCTCGTCCTCCTTGGCCTTGCGCTCTGCTTCCTTGGCCGCCGCCGCAGCCGCTGCATCGGACGCCGCTTCCGCGTTCTTCGCGGTCGTGTCCTGATTGACGATGAAGCTTTCCTGCGAGAGCATCTTGTCGTCCGAGTAAAGCGCAACTTTGTAAGTGCCGGGCGGCTTGTCGGTCATCGTCGGCATCAGCGCGACGCCGCTGAAGTCGGCGGTAATTTGCGCCGGCCCGACGAAAGCATTGGTGTCGCTCGACGCGATCTGAAGTCCGGCCGGATCGTAAAACCGGGCCTCGACTTTTTCATCGCGCCCTTCCAGTCCGGCGAGCAAGTTCTTGAAGGTCGCCGTCC
>DATNLS010000344.1:0-13502 GCA_035602775.1 Candidatus Acidiferrales bacterium
GCGAAAGTGCGATGTATCGAACGGAGCGCACGATGAGCGCGCGGGTGAAACCGACGCGGCGGCCGTCCAAGGTGGTGCCGGCAGTGCTGGGCACCCTTATCGCGATCGTGGGATTCGCGACGTTGATGACTCGCCTGGAGGTTACGACTGAAGGATATCGGCTGTCGGCGCTGCACGATGACATCGCGAAGCTGCAGGACCAAAATCGCGAGCTGCGGTTGACGGCCGCGCAACTCAGCTCGCACGAACGGCTGCGCGCGCTCGCGCCGCAGTATCATCTTGCGCCGCCCGGCCGCGGGCAGGTGGTGATGCTCCCATGAATACATCATTTAAGCAGCGGCGCGCTCGAATCGGAGCACTCACGCTCACACTGGCGGCGTTGTTCGGTCTCGCCGTAATCCGGCTGGTGGTGCTGGTGGCGTTTTACGGGACGCGATTGAACACGCTCGCGCTCCAGGAGCATACCGGCGAAACCCAACTCGCAGCGGTGCGCGGCCCGATCGTCGATCGTAACGGCGTGCCGCTGGCGTTGTCGGCCGAGACGCGATCGGTTTACGCGCGGCCGAAGAAGGTGCTCGAGTCGAGCTCGCCGGCCGAGCGCGGCAAGCTCGCGGCAATCCTCATGATGATGCCGATAGCGCTCGAATCGAAACTGGACAAGAGTGCGCCGTTCGTGTGGCTCGAGCGCCGTATTTCGCCGGACAAGGGGCAGGCGGTGGAAGCACTCGGAATCGACGGCATCGGCACGATTAGCGAATACAAGCGGTTTTATCCGGAGAGCAACCTGGCCGCGTCGGTGGTGGGGTTGGCGGGGATGGACGGCCAGGGGCTCTCCGGATTGGAATTGCAATACGACAAAATCGCGCGCGGCGAAGCGGTCGAGCTGACCTTCGATCACGACGCGCAGGGGCATCCGATTTTCGATAGCCCGATGGCGCTCAAGGCGCCGGAACCGGGCGCGCAACTCGAGCTGACTATAGATTCGTCTATCCAGTCGCTCGCCGAAACGGAGCTGGCAGCCGAAGTGAAAGCCAGCGGCGCGAAGCGCGGCAGCGTAATCGTGCTCGATCCATTTACCGGCGAAGTCATTGCGATGGCGAACGAGAGCGCCGATGGCGCCAACCTTCACGACCGTTTGCACAACCCGGCGGTCGAGGACGCGTTCGAGCCGCGATCGACGATGAAGGGAATTCTCGGCTCGATCGCGCTGGCCGATCACGCGATCACTACGGAGAAGCAGTTCTACTGCGAGAATGGGCAGTTCACGATTGACCGCCACACGATTCATGATCACAGTCCTCACGGCTGGCTGAATCTGGGCGGGATAATCGAAGTGTCATCGAATATCGGCGCGTCGAAGATCGCATTGACGCTCGGATCGGAGCGCTACTACGAAGGGCTGCGCGCGTTCGGAATCGGATCACGCACCGGAATCGATCTGCCGGGCGAAGCGGGCGGGTTGCTGAGCAAGCCGTCGGGATGGAAGGAAATCGATCTCGCCAATCACGGTTTCGGGCAGGGCGTGGCGGTCACGCCGATCCAGCTCGCTGTGGCGTACGCGGCGATCGCGAACGGCGGAAATATTGTGCGGCCTTACGTGGTGAAAGCCGCGTACGACGCGGAGGGAAAAACGATTTTCACGCATACGCCGCAGGTGATGCGCCGCGCGATCGCGCCCAACATCGCGCATCAGATGAACCTGCTGCTGCGCAACGTCGTCATGTCCGATGGCGGCACGGCGGCGAAGGCGCGCGTTGACGGATTTATCGTCGCGGGCAAAACTGGCACGGCGCAGATGGTGAATCCGGAAAATGGCACCTACTACCAGAATCGGCACGTGTCGTCGTTCGTGGGATTTTTGCCGGCCGACGATCCGCGCCTGCTGATCCTGGTGGCGCTCTACGATGTGGGCCACGAGCATTTCGGCGGCTTAATCGCGGCGCCGGTGTTCAGCGAAATCGCGCAAGGCGCGGTCCGCGATTTGAATATCACCGCGCCAGGTGAGCCTACCGACACTGCCAGCATGATTCCGATGCCCGACTTCGGCAAAGACTCGCACGGCAAAACTCCCACTACTACTGCCGAAGATCCTGACGACTATCTGCCGGTGCTGACCGGCTCGAAACTGACGCGGGCGACGCCGAATTTCTCCGGGCTCAGTCTCAGGCGCGCGATGGAGCTGGCGCGCGTCTCGCGCGTCAACGTCGACGTGCATGGCGGCGGGTACGTCGTCGCGCAGGAACCGAGCGCGGGTGCTCCGCTCAATCATGCGACAGTGAAATTGACTCTGGCGGCGATTGTCGCGGACAGCGGCGCCGAGACGGCGGCAGAATCGGGCGTCGTGCCCGCATCGTATTTCAGCGGCGGCGGTGTATCGCCCGTCAGGCGAAAGTGAAACTTGGGGAATTGCTCGAAGGACTCGACGTTCGCCGGACTGACGGCGACCTGAACGTGGAAATCACGGGCCTCAGCTACGACTCGCGTCAAGCGAAGCCCGGTCATCTGTACTTCTCGACGGCCCGTGACGCGACGCGCAACCGGGCCAACATTGACGATGCATTAAACCGTGGGGCGCGCGCTGTGGTGGTTGGTGGATGGGATGGCGGAACAGCGCGCCCCACGAAGACCCTGGTGGTGAGCGAGCGGCCGCGCCTGTTGATGGGCGCGGCCGCGTCGCGGTTTTTCGGGGCGCCGAGCGAGCGCGTCGATTTGATCGGAATCACCGGGACCAGCGGCAAGACCACGACCAGTTATATCCTAGCGTCGATTTTCGAGGCGGCCGGGTTACGCACGGGAATCATCGGCACGATTGGAATTTTCATCGGCGGCAGGAAGATCTACAGCGGACTGACCACGCCCGAGTCGATCGACTTCGAATCAGCGCTGGCGCAAATGGAGCGCGAGGGCATCAATCACGCGGTCGCCGAGGTCTCGTCGCAGGGAATCGCGGAAGGCCGCGTCGATGCGCTGAATTTCCGCGCGTGCATGTTTACCAACCTCGGCCGCGACCATCTGGATTATCACGCGACCATCGAGGACTACTTCGCGGCCAAGCTGCGGCTATTCACCGAAATACTGCCGCGCAGCAAGCGCGCGGAGACGGTCGCGGTCGTGCGCGGCGACGACCAGTTCGGGCGGCGCGTGCTCGATGCGGTCAACGGATCGAAAGTAAGTTTCGGGATGGAGCGATCGCTCGACGTGCATCCAGAAAAATTTGACGCCGATCTGAGCGGGATTCGCTCGACACTGTCGGTGCTCGGCAAAAAAATCGAAATCCAATCGCCGCTGATCGGCGAAATCAACTTGCTCAATATCCTCGGCGCGTCGGCTCTGTCGGCGGCCCTGGGTATCGAAATGGAGGCGGTGGCGGATGGGGTGCGGCGATGCCCAGGGGCCCCCGGCAGGCTCGAAGCGGTTGCGGCGAAACCGGGGGTCACGGTGCTGGTCGATTACGCGCACAAGCCCGATGCGCTCGAGGCGGTGCTGGCTGCGCTCCGGCGTTTGCGCGCGGGCAAGATCATCTGCGTGTTCGGATGCGGCGGCGATCGCGATCGGGGCAAGCGTCCGATCATGGGTGAAATCGCGGGACGGCTCGCCGATATCCCGGTGCTGACTTCAGACAATCCGCGCAGCGAAGATCCGATCGCGATAATCGCCGAAGTAGAGAAGGGACTGGTCGCCGCGGGTCGCACGCGAAGCAATGATTCGTCGATGAGCGGTGGATATATCGTGGAGCCGGATCGGCGCACGGCGATCGCGCTTGCGCTGAGAATCGCCACCGACGGCGACGCGGTTTTGATCGCGGGCAAGGGACATGAGGACTATCAGCTGGTGGCGGGACGCGTGCTGCCGTTCGACGATCGGGTCGTGGTCCGCGAGATTGCGGCGGAACTCGGCCGCGGGCAGAGTTGAGGCTCGGCGGGCGTCGCGATGCTCTACCTCCTGCTCTACCCCCTGCACAAATATTACTCCGGCTTCAACGCGCTCCGGTACGAGACGCTGCGATCGGTGCTCGCCGGTCTGGCGGCGCTAGCGCTGTCGTTGGCTCTGGGACCCATTCTCATCAATCGTTTCCGCGAGTTGAACATCGGTCAAACGATTCGCGAAGTCGTCCCGCAGGCGCATCAGAAGAAAGCCGGCACGCCGACGATGGGAGGACTGCTGATCGTGGCCTCGATGCTGGCAGCGACGCTGTTGCTCGCCAACGTCACGAATCCCTACGTCTGGATCGCGATCTTCGTGACCCTGACTTTCGGCGCGATCGGTTTCAGCGACGATTACTTCAAGCTCACGCGCGGCAAGGGCCTGGGACTCAGCGGCCCGGCGAAGCTGGTGTGGTCGTTCTCATGCGCGTTCATCGCGGCGGCATGGCTGTTTCTGTATCTCGGCTTCGACACGCATTTGACGGTGCCGTTCCTGAAAAACGTGCATCCCGATCTGCACACGTGGTTTTACATCCCGTTCGCGATGCTGGTGATCGTCGGATGCTCGCATGCGGTCAACCTGACTGACGGCCTCGACGGACTGGCGATCGGGCCGGTGATGACGGTCGCGTTGACGTACTGGGTGTTCTCGTACGTCGCCGGCAACATCAAGTTCGCGACCTACCTGCAGATACCGTACATCGCGAACGTCGGCGAAGTTGCGATTTTCTGCGCGTCGGTAATCGCGGCGTCGCTCGGCTTCCTGTGGTTCAACGCGTATCCGGCCTCGATGATGATGGGCGACGTCGGTGCGCTGGCGCTGGGCGGCGCGATCGGCACGGTCGCAGTGCTGTGCAAGGAGGAGCTCGCGCTGGTCCTCGCCGGCGGAGTGTTCGTCGCGGAGGCGTCGTCAACGATCATTCAGCGATATTATTACAAGGCGACGCACAAGCGATTTTTTCTGATGGCGCCGCTGCACCATCATTTTGAGCTCAAGGGAATTCCCGAGACCGTGGTGGTGATCAGATTCTGGATCGTATCGATCGTGTGCGCGCTGGTCGCGCTGAGCACGCTCAAGCTTCGTTGAATCGATGGAACTGTCGAACAAACGCGTGATGGTCGTGGGACTCGGAGTCAGCGGACTTGCCGCAGCGCGGTTCCTTGCCTCGCGCGGCGCGAAACTGCTGATGACGGATCGGCGCGTCGACGTCGAGCGCGGCAGCTTGCCGGCGGGCGCGGTCAAACTTGGGGCCGAAGACGCAAGCTGGCTCGACGGCATCGAGCTGGTCGTCACAAGTCCGGGAGTACCGCGCGATTCGATTCTGTTGCGCGCCGCGACCGCGGCCAAAATTCCGGTGATCGGAGAAATCGAACTGGCGAGCCGCTTCCTCGAGGCTCCGATCGCCGCGGTCACCGGCACCAACGGCAAGAGCACGGTCGTCGTGCTGCTCGGTGAGATCTTGAAAGCTTCCGGACGGCGCACGTTCGTCGGCGGCAACCTCGGCACGCCGCTAATCTAGGCGGCTGACGGCAAATGGGACATCGCAGTCGTCGAAGTATCGAGCTTCCAGCTCGAGTGGATCGAGAAATTCCGTCCGCTGGTCGGCGTGCATCTCAATCTGACTGACGATCACTTCGATCGTTACGAAGATCTCGAGGACTATGGGCGAGCGAAGGCGCGCTTGTTCGAAAACCAGCGCCGCCCGTCGGACTTCGCGATTCTGAATCGCGACGATCCGAACGTGTGGAAGCTCGCGAAGAGCGTACGCTCGTCGGTGATCGGCTTCAGTCTCGCGCAACGCGGTCGCGATACACTAGCGGTTTGGTTTGACGAGAAGGCGAATGCAATAGCGTTCGACTTCGACCAGATGAAGGCCGGGCTAATCAGTCTGAAAGGATTTCGTCTGCGCGGGCGGCATAACATCTCCAATGCGATGGCGGCGTCGGCCGCGGCGCTCGCACTCGGCGTGAAGCCCGAGGTGATAGAGCGCGCGCTCGCGTCATTTCGCGGACTGCCGCATCGAATTGAAGTTGTTCATGAAAATGGCGGCATCACTTACATCGACGACTCGAAGGGCACCAACGTCGGCGCGGTGGTCGAGGCGATCGACGCGCTGGCGGCGCCGATCATTCTGATCGCGGGCGGTCTCGACAAGGGCGGCGACTACGCGCCGCTGCGAAGGCCGCTCGAAGAAAAGGTCAAGCTCGCGATTTTCAACGGGGCGGCGCGCGACAAGATGGCGGCGGCGCTGGAGGGTACGACGAAGATCGAATCGGTGGCGACTCTCAAGCAAGCGGTCGAACACGCAGCGCGTGTGGCGCAGCCGGGCGACACTGTCCTGCTGTCGCCGGCGTGCTCGAGCTTCGATCAATTCAAGGACTATGCGGAACGTGGGAACGTATATAAAGAGCTGGTTCGGGCGCTTTGACGCGGTCAGCTACCGGCGCCCCGACCCGTGGCTGTGGCTGCCGGCGGCGGCGCTGCTGTTGCTCGGGCTGCTGATGGTGCTGAACACGACGTACTTTCTCGGGATGGAGAAGCGCGGCGACGCGTTCCACTTCTTCAAGCTTCACCTCGCGCACATCGCGGTTGGCTTCGTGTTCCTGATGCTGCTCTCGCAGTTCTCGCTGGCGGGTCTGCGTCGAATCGCGATACCGCTGTTCATCGGATCGATCGTGATGCTCGCGCTGCTCTATGTGCCGGGACTCGGCCTGATGAAAGGCGGCGCGCGCCGATGGCTCAAGCTCGGGCCGGTAGTCGCGGAACCGTCGGAGCTGGTGAAATTCGCGCTGGTATTTTTCCTCGCGAAGTTCCTAAGCAAACGGCAGGACCGGATTCGCGAGTTCAAGCATGGACCTCTGACCGCATTTCTGATCGTCGGACCGATCACACTTTTAATATTGAAGCAGCCCGACTTCGGCAGCACCGTGATGATCGCGCTGATCCTGTTCGCGATGCTGTGGGCAGCCGGCGCGCGCTGGGAGCATCTGGCGACCGCGGGTGGCGGGGCGCTCGGCCTGCTCGCGTTCCAGGCGGTCGCGAAATCGTATCGCATGAAGCGGCTCACGACGTTCCTCGATCCGTGGTCGGTCGCGCGCGGCGCCGGATTCCAGCTCGTGCAATCGTTTATCGCGCTCGGCGAAGGCGGCAAGTGGGGCGTCGGTCTCGGCGCAGGGCGTCAGAAAATGTTCTATCTGCCCGAGGCGCACACCGACTTTGTCTTCGCGGTGGTGGGTGAGGAGTTCGGCCTGATCGGTGCGGCGGTCGTGATTTCGCTGTTCCTCGTCATCCTGTTCCGGGGGATGCGAATCGCGCATGACGAGCCCGATCCGTTCGCAAGCCTGCTCGCCGTCGGACTCACGGCGCTGCTCTCGATACAAGCGTTGATCAACATGTCGGTTGTGATCGGGCTGATCCCGACCAAGGGACTGCCGCTGCCGTTCCTGAGTTATGGCGGCACGTCGATCATCATCGCGATGGCGGCGTTGGGCGCGCTACTCGCGCTCGGGCGACGGCCGGCGGTGCGATGAAGGTGATAATCGCCGGCGGTGGCACGGGCGGGCATCTTTTTCCGGCGGTCGCGCTGGGCGAAGAAATGATTCGCGAGCGTCCCGATATCGACGTGCTGTTCGTCGGCACGAGTGCGGGCCTCGAGGCGAAGTGGTTACCGAAGAGCGGCTACAAGTACGAGTTATTCGAGATGCATGGAATTCGCGGCCATAACGTAATCGAGCGCGCGCGCGCATCGGTGGAATTCGTTCGCGCGATCGGACTCGCATTGTCGCTGGTACGGCGATTTCGTCCGGCCATCATCGTGAGCGCTGGCGGATACGCGTCGGCGTCGATGGGTGCGGCGGCAATCCTCACGCGGACGCCGCTGGTGTTGATGGAACAGAACACGCGGCCCGGTCTCGTGAATCGAACGCTGTCAAGATTCGCGAAAACAATCTGTGTCGGCTTCAGCGACGGCGCGAGTTATTTCAGTTCTCGTAAAGTGGTAGTGACAGGCAACCCGACCCGGTTCAAATACCAGCCTGACCGATTGCCGTCGGGCGACCGACAATTACAAATCCTTGTTTTAGGCGGTTCGTCCGGAGCGCACCGCCTGAATATTGGTGTTGTAGGGGCTTTCAAAATCTGCGGAAAAAGTGTTATAAATTGGCACGTAGTGCACCAGACTGGGGAGGCGGATGAGGAGTTGGTGAGGAGTGCATACCGCGAGATCGGGTTCGCGGCTGAGGTGGTGCCGTTTATCGACGACGTCGCCGCAGCGCTGCATCGCGCCGATCTGGTTATCGCGCGCTCAGGCGCAATGACTGTCACCGACATTGTTCTTGGCGCGCGTGCGGCCATTTTCGTGCCGTATCCCTTCCACAAGGATTTACAACAAGTGCACAACGCGCGCGTGCTTGAAAAACGCGGCGGGGCGATAATCGTGCGTGACGACGATCAGCTCGCGACCAACCTCGCGCGCGAAGTTGAAGCGCTGATTCGGAATCCGGCGCGGCTGGACGAGATGGGTGAGCGGACGCATCAGGAGGCGCATCCTGACGCGGCTCGCCGCATCGCCAAAATTTGTTTTGAATTAGCGGAGCAAGCGGCAGCGTGAGTGAACTCCACGCAAATGGTCTGTTGACGCGCCAGCGGCGGCTGCACTTCGTCGGCATCGGCGGCGCCGGCATGAGCGGAATCGCGGAGCTGTGCATCAAGCTCGGGATGCGCGTCAGCGGATGCGACCTGAAACCGTCGGCGGCTATCACGCGGCTCTCGTCGCTCGGTGCGGAAATCAGCCAGGGGCATCATCCGGCGCACTTGAAGGACGACGGCGGCATCGACGCGGTGGTGATTTCGTCGGCGATAAAATTTTCGAATCCTGAAGTCGCGCGCGCACGCGAAATGAAAATCCCGGTGATCGCGCGCGCCGAAATGCTCGGCGAGTTGTTGCGCATGGCGAAGCTCGGAGTCGCGGTCGCGGGGACTCACGGCAAGACCACCACCACCGGATTGATCGCGCTGATCATGGAAGAGGCCGAGCTCGATCCCACGGTCGCGGTCGGTGGGAATATTCGCAACACCGGCAGCAACGTGCGGCTTGGGCGCGGCGACTTCATGGTGGCCGAGGCCGACGAGAGCGACGCGTCGTTTCTGCTGCTGATACCGACCATCGCGGTGGTGACGAATATCGATCCGGAGCATCTGGATCACTACGGCACGATGGATCGTGTTCGCGAGGCGTTCGCGGACTTCATCAATCGGGTGCCGTTCTATGGCGTTGCCGTGCTAGGCATCGACAGCGTGAACGTGCGCGGCCTGATGGCGGCGATTCGCAAGCCGATGGTGACGTACGGCGTCGCGCAGGACGCGGACCTGCGCGCCGAGAAGATCGTGATCGACGGCCTGTCGACGCGCTTCGAGGTGATTCGCAAAGGCGAGAATCTCGGACGCGTGTCGATACCGACGCCGGGCGTGCATGTTGCGCTGAACTCGCTCGCGGCGATCGCGGTCGCGATGGAAGTTGGAATCAGCTTCGAGAGCGCGGCGGCGGCGCTGGCGAAGTTCGGTGGAATCAGCCGGCGATTCGAGATCAAAGGCGAAGCGGCGGGACGCATCGTGCTCGACGACTACGCGCATCATCCGGCCGAAGTGCGGGCTACGCTGGCCGCCGTGCGGGCGTCGTTCAAGCGCCGCGTGGTCGCGGTCTTCCAGCCGCATCGGTACACGCGGCTGCGGGATTTGTTCGACGATTTTCTGTCGGCGTTCGACGATGCCGACGTGCTTTATCTGTTCGACGTATATCCGGCCGGCGAGGAGCCGATTGCCGACGTCTCGTCGCGGCGCCTGTACGAGGCGTTGCGCACGCGCGGACATTTGGAAGTGCATTACCTCGGCGCCGAGGAAGATCCCGCGGCTCGAATCGCGACAGGCTCGCGCGCGGGCGACGTGATCGCGACTTTGGGTGCGGGCGATATCTACAAGACGGGCGGCGAAATCCTGAACGCGCTGAGTGCCGAGGTCAAGGTTCATGAAGGAGCTTGAGGGCGAGTTGCGCGCGAAATTCGGCGCTCGAGTCCGCGCGTCGATGCCGCTGGCGGAGCTTACCTCTTTCCGGATCGGAGGACCCGCGGATTTGTTCGTCAACGTCGAAGACGAAACCGAGCTGATGCATGCGAAGGCCTCCGCGTTTCGCGCGGGCGTGCCGTGCTTCTGCCTCGGCGCAGGAACCAATCTGCTCGTGAGCGATCGCGGGATGCGCGGGCTGGTCGTGAGGCTTGGCGAAGGCTTCGGACAAATAAAAATTGACGACACGAAAGTCGTAGCGGGTGCGGCTGCTGCGTTCGGCATCCTGGTTCAGGCGGTGGTGGATCAGGGTCTTGAGGGGCTCGAATTCGGCGAAGGTATTCCCGGCTCGGTGGGCGGCGGCTTGGTGATGAACGCGGGCGCATTCGGCGGCGAAATCGCGAAGGTGGTGACGCTGGTGCATGGCGTGACCGAGGCTGGCGAGTCGCTCGCGCTGACGAAGGATGAGGTCAAGTTTGCATACCGGCGCACCGAGTTGCCCCGCCATTTCATAATCACGCGGGTCGATTTCGAACTTGCGCGCGGCGATCGCGATCGCCTGGCGGCGCGAGTCGCCGAGCTGAAGGCCAAGCGTGCATCGCGACAGCCGCGTGGCGTGCCGAATGCGGGATCGATCTTCAAGAATCCGCCTGGAAATTTTGCCGGCAAACTGCTGGAAGGCGCGGGGCTTAAGGGGACGCGGCTGGGCGGTGCGGCGTTTTCGGATCAGCACGCGAATTTTATCGTGAATCTTGGCGGCGCACAGGCCGCCGACGTGCGCGCGCTGATCGACATGGCGCGCGACAAGGTAAAAGAGCAGAGCGGCGTCTGGCTCGAACCGGAGGTTAGGCTGGTCGGCGACTGGTAACACGCGATTTGGGTTTTCGGTGAGGTGGTGGGGTGGCGGTTCGCGGAAATAAAGCGGCGGCAGGATGGAGCGCGCGGATGGGCGGGCTGGTGGTGTGCGCATTTTTCGTGCTGGGCGTGATGACGGGATTCAGCACCGCCGGCCGCGCGGTGGCTCTCAGAGCGTCCGCAAATCTCAGCTCGTATCGCGACCAAATTCTGGATTCGATTGCGCCCGCGCGCACGACTGCCGCGAACTATTCCGCCGTGCTGGTCCAGTGGGCCGGACACGTGGGATTTTATCGGCGCGGAATCCAGGCGCCTGCGGCGAACGATGCGGGCGATCTGCGTGACGGTGCAATCGCGATCGTTGAGCGTCACGACGGCTTCTACGAATTGTTCAGTGGCGGCGAGCTGCGCGGGCCGGTGTCGCCCGGCAAGCAGACCGACTTGCCGGTGCTGAGCGGGATTGCGCTCGACAACGCGCGCGGAACGCAGATGGTCGACTACGCGGCCCAGTTGGTTCGCGCTGAGGCGCAACTGTCGGAAATCATTTCTGAGATGCGCGTTGGCGACGACGGCACCGCGTCGCTCTTCCTCGAGCGCGAGCGCACCGAGGTGGTGATTGATCTTGAACGCGCGACGACCGAACTTCAGCGAGCGATCAAAGTGCGGCAGCAATGGCAGGGACGCGAGAACCTGATAGCAGCGCTCGATTTGACCACGCCCGGACTCGCGGTCGTACGGCTGCATGAGGTCGAGCTTAATCACTCGAAGCATAAGGCCACGATTCGAAAAGTTTCGTTCCAGCCGGGCGGGAGCCGGTGACGCGATGAGAAATCTGCTCACCGGGCTGGATGTCGGCACCAGCAAAGTTTGCGCGATCGTCGGCGAGTCGCTGCCTGACGGGCAGTTGGCGACGCTCGGATTCGGGATCGCGCCGTGCACGGGTCTGCGCAAGGGCGTGGTCGTCAATATCGAAGCGACGGTCGATGCGATCAAGGCGGCGGTCGAGGAAGCGGAGAAAACTTCCGGCGTGCGCGTGGGTTCGGTCGTCGTCGGCGTCGCGGGGCCGCATATGAAGGGCCTCAACAGTCACGGGATTGTCGCGGTGCGCGGCGGCGAAGTCAGCGCCCGCGACGTGGATCGAGTGATCGACGCGGCGCGCGCGGTCGCGATCCCGCTCGATCGGCAGGTGTTGCATATTCTGCCGCAGCAGTTCGCGGTCGATGAGCAGGAGGGCGTGCGCGAGCCGTACGGAATGGCGGGCGTGCGGCTCGAGGCGCGGATTCATATCATCACCGCGGCGCAGAGCTACGGGCAGAATCTCACCAAGTGCTGCGAGCGCGCGGGCGTGACGCCGTCGGAGATGGTGTTCCAGCCGCTGGCGTCGGCGGACGCGGCGCTGTTTCCGGAGGAGCGCGAGCTCGGTGTGGCGCTGATCGACGTGGGCGGCGGTACCACGGACATCATCGTGTTTCATGGCGGCGCCGTGATGCATACGGCGGTTTTGCCGATTGGCGGCAACCATCTCACGAGCGATATCGCGGCGGGTTTGCGCACGCCGATTTCCGAGGCGGAGCGGCTCAAGGTTACCTTCGGTGTGGCGACCAACCAGGTTGTGCGGCGCGATGAGACGGTGGCGGTGCCGGGCGTCGGCGGACGCGAGCCGCGCGTGATCGCACGCCGCCTGCTCGGTGAAATCATCGAGCCGCGGATGGAAGAGATTTTCACGATGGTGCAGCGCGAGCTGCTGCGCTCGGGCGTTTCGGACGGCCTCGCGTCGGGCATCGTGCTGGTCGGTGGAACCTCGCTGCTCGAGGGCACGCAGGAACTGGCCGAGCGAATCTTCGGCGTGCCGGTGCGGCGCGGACTTCCGATCAACATTAAGGGACTGCCTGAAGAACTGATGAAGCCGATGTTCACGACGGCGGCGGGCTTGCTGCTGCACCAGAGCATGGCGAGTGGAATTGGCAACGGAGTGGGAAAAGCGGGCCGGCTGGGACGGCTGCGCTCGCGGCTTAGTGATTGGGTGAGGGACTTCTTTTGAGGAGTCATCGAGACAAAAATTTAATTGGGCAACAAAGTTTGCCGGTAGGTGGTGGAGGAGGATCTGTGATGATTGAGTTGGTGAGTAATCCCGACCCGGGCGCGAGGATCAAGGTAATCGGGGCTGGCGGATGCGGCGGCAATGCGGTCAACCACATGATCAACGTTGGATTGCGCAACGTCGATTTCATCGCCGTAAATACCGACATCCAGGCGCTGCAGAATAATCATGCGCCGCTGCGCGTGCAGATCGGCCCCGAGATTACACGCGGACGCGGCACCGGCGGCAATCCTGAAATCGGACGCAAGGCCGCGCTCGAAGACGAAGAACGGATTCGCGAAATCCTGTCGGAAGCCGAGATGGTGTTCGTCACCGCCGGGATGGGCGGCGGCACCGGAACCGGCTCTGCGCCAGTGATTGCGCGTATCGCGCGCGAGCTCGGCGCGTTGACTGTCGGCGTCGTGACCAAGCCGTTCCAGTTCGAAGGACGCCGTCGCATGACGCAAGCCGAAGAAGGACTGCGCGAGCTGAAGAACGCGGTCGACACGCTGATCACGATTCCCAATCAGCGCCTGCTCTCGGTCGCGAGCAAAAACACGTCATTGAAGGAATCGTTTCAGAAGGC
>DATNLS010000065.1:0-4278 GCA_035602775.1 Candidatus Acidiferrales bacterium
CGCCTGCTGCGCGACGCCGGCGTCGCGGTGGTGAAATATTTCGCGATCGAGCGCGCCGATTACCACGACGCTCCGCAGCTTGGAGCGCGGTTCGCGCGCAAACTCGGCTACCCGGTGTTCGTCAAGCCCAACGCGCTCGGCTCGTCGATCGGAATCAGCAAGGTGAAGCGCGCGGGCGATCTCAACGCGGCGCTCGACGACGCCTTCCAGTACGACCGCAAGGCGCTGATCGAGGCGTCGTGCGAAGGCCGCGAGTTCGAATGCGCGGTGCTGGGCAACGATCGTCCCGAGGCGTCGATACCCGGCGAAGTGCTGGTCACGGGCGCTCATGATTTTTACGATTACGAGTCGAAGTACGTCGATCCCGAAGGATCGGCGACAAAAATTCCGGCCGACATCCCGGCGGCCAAGGCGAAGAAATTGAGCGCGATGGCGGTCGCGGCGTTCAAGGCGCTTTCGCTGCGCGGGATGGCGCGCGTCGATTTTCTGGCGAGCCGCGACTTGCGTGAGATCTACGTGAACGAGGTGAACACCATCCCCGGGTTCACTTCCATCAGCATGTACCCGAAGCTGTGGGAGGCGTCGGGGCTGCCATTGCCGAAACTTATCGATCGGTTGATCGAGCTGGCGCTGGAGGAACATCGCGAGCGCGGCTCTTTGAAGATCACCTATCAGTCCAAGTCTCTTGCGAAACCTCCCGCGAAGCCCGATGAATGAGCCGATGGAGCGGCTGCTGATCGCGACTACGAATCCGGCGAAACTTGCCGAATACAAATTGATCCTGCGCGACATCGGTATCGAGCTCGAGCTGCTGTCGCTGGCCGAGGTTGGAATTTCCGAAACGCCCGAAGAGACGGGTGCGACCTTCACCGAGAACGCTTTGCTCAAGGCGCGTTTCTATTTCGAGCGCGCGCGAATTGCGACGCTGGCCGACGATGGCGGACTGGAAATCGACGCGCTCGGCGGGGAGCCGGGAGTCAGGTCGCATCGATGGCTCAATTCAGGCGGCGACGATTCCGACGAGGCGCTGGTTGCCGAAGTCATCCGCCGGATGAAGGGCGTCGAGGCGGCGCGCCGGACGGCGCGAATGCGAGCCACGCTCGCGTTGATTCATGAAGCAGACGGAGTGATTCGGGAGAGGACGGCGGCGGGCGCAATCGAGGGCGTGATCGCCGATCGCGCGTACGCCGAAATTCGCGCGGGATTTCCGTATCGCGCGGTGCTGCTCATCCCCGGGCGCAACGTCTACCTGGGCGAACTCGGCGACGAGGAAGAGGCCCAAATCAGCCAGCGGCGGATCGCGGTGCTCACGCTGCGCCCCGAGCTCATGCGGATAGCCGCAGGTCGCGGCGCGGGCTAATATCGCCTCGCAAGGGTGAACGGCAAACGCAAGGGCAAAATCGTCGTGCTGCATCTGGCGGCGCGGTACCCGTTCGCCGGGGTGATCTGGCAATTGGTTCATCACCTGTTGGGGTTCAGGCAGCTCGGTTTCGACGTCTACTACATCGAGGATCATCGCGCGTACGTGTACGATCCGACGATCGGAGACGCCACCACGGACCCGTCGCGCAACCTGAAGGTCCTGGGGCGCGTGCTCGAGCGCTACGGTTTCGGTGATCGCTGGTCGTTCCTCGACTCGGTCAAGGAGCAATACGTCGGCATGTCGCGCGAGCGATGCATGGAGCTGTTCCGCGAGGCCGCCATGGTCGTCAATCTTTGCGGCGCGACCGAGCCGCGCGAAGAGCATGAGCGCACCCGCTGCCTGGTGTACCTCGAGACCGACCCAGGCGTGATGCAGCTCGAGCTCGCGCGCAGAATCCCGACCGCCGTGGCGTTCGAGAAAGCGCATAAATTGTTCTTCACGTATTGCTACAATATCGGCGCGCCCGACTGCCTGCTGCCCACCGCCGGTGTCGATTGGCATCCGACGCGTCCGCCGGTGAGCCTCGACGAATGGCATCCGGGGGTTGGTCCATTGGAGCCGCGCGCGTTCACGACCGTCGGCACGTGGCAGAATAACGGCAGCGACATGGTAATCAACGGCGAGACCTATTACTGGTCCAAGCATCTGAATTTTCGCAAGGCGCTCGAGGTCGCGGCGCGCGCGAATCAGCCGATCGAGATCGCGACCAGCCTCGACGCCGGCCCCGACTACGACCGCGCGATCGCCGGGGGATTCACGATCGCACCGGTGGTGCCGATGTCGCTCGATGTCGACCGATATCGCGAGTACATCAGCGCGTCGCGCGGCGAGTTCACGGTCGCGAAGGACATCTACGTGCGGCCGCGCACCGGATGGTTCAGCGATCGCACGGTTTGCTACCTGGCCGCGGGGCGTCCGGTCGTCACGCAGCGCACCGGATTCGAAAAGTTCATTCCGACCGGCGCGGGGCTGCTCGGATTCGACACGCCCGATGAAGCGGTCGACGCGATAGAGCAGATCAACGCCGACTATCCGCGCCACGCCCGCGCCGCGCGCAAGATAGCCGCCGAGTATTTCGACGCGGTGAAACTGCTCGACGAAATCGCGCTGGCGGCGGGGATCTGAACGATGGTACCCGTGCCGACGCCGCTTCAGTCGATGCTGCAGCTCGACGTGCTGCCGCGCGATGCGCGCACGCTGGTCGAAAGCGTGCTGGTCCTGGTCGGGATGCTGGGCGCGTTCGCCGTGCGCCGGCGGAAGCGCGCCGTAACCGCCACCACTTTCCTGCTGCTGTCGGGCAGCGCCCTGATCGACGCCGGGTCGCGCTTTATTCCCAACGATTTGGTGGGGCAAAAGGTCGCGGTCGCGGCCTTCGTACTTTTTCTGTTCGGCGTCATTCGCCTCGTACTCGAATTCGTCGACTCGATCACGCGCCGCGGCAAGGTCCACTTCTCGAGCATCACCAAAGACGTGCTGATGCTCACGTTGTGGTTCGTGGTCGTGATGGTGGTGTTGTACACCGACTTCGGCGTGCAGCCGCTTTCGATCCTGACCACCACAACGGTTTTCGCCGCCGTGCTTGGCTTCGCGTTGCAGGAGACCCTCGGTAATATCTTCAGCGGGCTGTCGCTTTCGATCGGCCGGCCGTTCGATCCGGGCGACTGGATTCGCAGCGGCTCGCACCTGGGTCAGGTCAAGGGAATCGCATGGCGCGCGACGACTATCGTGACGCGCGACGGCGAGCGCCTGGAAGTTCCCAACTCCGTGATCGCCAAGGATGTGCTGTTCAACTACGCCACCGGACACGTACGCGACGAAATTGCGGTCGGCATCAGCTACGGCGTACCGCCCAATCACGTGCGCGAAGTCGTGATCACGCTGTTGCGCGACGTGCCGCAGGTGCTGCGCGACCCGCCACCCGAAGTGCTGGTGTGGAGCTATGGCGATTTCGCGATCCAGTATCTGATCAAGTACTGGATCGCCGACTACGGCGCGCAGGAACACGTGCGCGATCGCGTCGCCTCGAGCCTGTGGTATGCGCTGCGCCGCCATTCGATCGAGATTCCCTTCCCGACCCGCACCGTCCACGTGCGCGACGCGGGCCGCGACGAAGACGAAAGGGCCGACGCCCAGTTCGAGCGCGAGCTGATGACCGACCTGCGGCAGGTCGATTGGCTGCGCGGCCTCAGCGACGACGAGCTTCGGTTGCTGGTGCCCACGGTCGCCGTGCGCCAGTTTGGCGCGGGTGAGATGCTGGTGCGGATTGGCGAGCCGGGCGAGTCGATGTTCATTGTGCGCAGCGGACGCGCCGAAGTCCTGGGTCAAACCGCCGACGGCCAGGTTCGCCACCTTGCGGAAATTGGCCGCGGCGTTATCACCGGCGAGATGGCGCTGATGACCGGAGAGCCGCGCAACGCCAGCGTCCGCGCGATCACGGATCTTGAAGTGATCGAGATGGACCGCGAGGGATTCACGCGCCTGTTCAAGGAGCATCCCGACGCGGCCGCCAGCATCGGCGACATTATTGCCGCGCGCAACCGTGACCGGCTGGAAAAGCTCTCATCCGGCGACACGCTCGACGGCAAGGGCGGGCCGCATCGATGGCTGCTCAACAAGATGCGCGAGCTGTTCGACTTCTGAAGCGCTAGGCGATCGCGGCCAGCGCGAGTTGAAGTTCGCGCAGGTTTCGCGACGGCACCACGGCCTTCACTTCGCGCGCGTACTGCTTGATCGCGCTGTCGCCGGTACCCCAGCGCGCGGGATCTTCGGGATTCAGCCAGACCACGGCGCGACACGTGCGCGCGATTTCGCGGATCACGTCGGCGCGCGCGGGCAGGCGATTGTTGCGGCCGTCG
>DATNLS010000264.1:0-30553 GCA_035602775.1 Candidatus Acidiferrales bacterium
GCCACCAGCGATCCGAGCGACATTTTTCCGTTGATTACGAGCGAGCCGCCGTAAATCAGCACGATCATGGTCGAGGACGCCGCCGCGCAACGAATCATCGGCATCATCGCGCCGCGCGTGCGCGCCAGTGCAAGCCCCTGCTCGTTGTAAGAGTCGTTGATCTTTCGGAACAGCCCCGCCTCGTGCTCCTCGAGCGTGTACGCTTTCACGACCGGAATCCCGGCCAGGCTCTCCTGCACCTTCGAGCCAATCGCGGCGAGCCCCTCCTGCACTTTCAGGCTGCGCATCATCATCTTGCGCATCAGCCAGCGGATGGCGACGAACAAAACGAGGTACGGAATAATCGCGAACATCGTCAGGCGCCGGTTGAGCGAACTCATGAAAACCAGCGCGAGCGTGTACATCAGCGGAGTATTCGAAACCGACAGCACGAACATCCCCACCATCATTCGCACCGCGGTCAGGTCGTTGATCATGCGCGACATCAAGTCGCCGGTCTTGATGCTCTGGTAGAAATCGGTGCCCAGCGTCGTCAGATGCTCGAACAGGTCGTTGCGCAAGTCGTATTCGATATCGCGTCCGATGTTGAAAATGACGAAGCGCGAAAACCAGCGGACCGTCCCCAGCGTGAGCGCGAAACCGATCATCAGCATCGCATAGTGCGCGACCAGGTCCGGTCGATGCTGGCCGGTCGCGTTGATCGCGTCGCGGATAAACAGCGGTATGATCGCCGCGAGCGTGGCGTTCGCGAACGTACAAGAGATCCCGAATACGTAACGCAACCAGTAGCGTCGCGCGTAGGAAAGCAGTCGTTTCATGGGCTGTCGGTTAAAATATCAGGTCTGGGGCACGATAGAAGTGCCCCGCCACCAATCTTTAAACACTGAGTGCAGGCTCAGCCCTGCCGAGGAAGCGTGAAACCTACCGCGGGTTTCACATTCAATAAAATGATTTACCCTTCCCGACTCCTCACAGTCCCGTGCGCGATTTCAGCCGGCGCTCGTAGAGCTTCGCGTATTTCAAAAACACGTAGAACGCCGCCGTCATCGCCGCGTACAATCCACGTCCGCCGTCGCGGAACCCGCCGCGGATAATATAGAAGTTGAAAAAGCGCCACGCCGGATTTGCGATCATCTTGAACGGCGTGAACGCGCTCGGCTCCTGCTCCATCGCGGCGCGCGAGCTGAACCGGTTGATCGTCGCAACGTGATCCGAAATATCGCGATAGCTGAAATGCAGAATCGGCTGGTCGAGCCGCTCGACCCGTCCTGCGACGACGACCTTGTCATGCGGATCGCGTCCGCCGATATGTCCGCGATCTCGCCGGAACAGCCGCACCGGCGTATCGGGGTAAATCGCGTGCGAGTAGTAGTGCCCGAGATGGTACAGGATACGCCGGATACGGTAGCCGTCGGCCGCAGTCGGCGACGACACCGCGCGCAGGATTTCCTCGCCGAGATCGTGCGTCGCCTGCTCGTCGGCGTCCATCAGCAACACCCAGTTTCCGGTCGCGCGATCGAGCGCCATCTGCTTCTGCTTCACGTAGTTGGTGAACTCGCGCTGAACGACGTCGGCGCCGAGACCGCGCGCAATATTGACTGTCTGGTCGGTTGAAAACGAATCGATAATTATTTTCTCGTCGCAGAACCACGCGCTCTTCAGGCATTGTCCGATCAGCGCCTCTTCGTCGCGCGTGATCGTGATCAGCGAAATCTTTGGCCGCTCTGACATCCGTTAGGAGGCGTGCTGCGCTTCGGACCTATCGAGCCCTTCGATCACCTTCGACGCGATCGACTTAAACTCGGTGCTAATCAGATGAGCCGGGTTGGACGCGACGATCGGGCGAGCGTTGTCGCCGCCCTCGCGCAGCTCGCGCACCAACGGCAGCTCGCCCAGGAAAGGCACGTTGAGCGATTCCGCCAACCGCGCGCCGCCGCCGTGCGCGAAAATTTCGTGGCGATGGTTGCACTTGCGGCACAGGTAATAGCTCATGTTCTCGACGACGCCGAGCACCGGCACGTGCACTTCGTCGAACATCGCGACGCCGCGCTTGACGTCGAGGAGTGCGATCTCCTGCGGCGTCGTCACGATCACGCCGCCGTCGAGCGCGACCCGCTGCGTGATCGTCAGTTGCGCGTCGCCGGTGCCGGGCGGCAGGTCGAGCACCAGGCAATCGAGATCGCCCCACTCGACATTGAACAAGAATTCAGTCTCCAGCTTGGTCACCATCGGCCCGCGCCAGATGACCGCGGTCTCGTCGTTGATAAACAGCGCCATCGAAATGTAGCGGATGCCGTAGCGCTCGAGCGGGATGATGCGCCGCTCGGGCGTGAGCGTCACCGCCTTCTCGACCCCGACCATCATCGCCACGCTCGGTCCATACACGTCGGCGTCCATCAGGCCGACGCGCCATCCAAGCGCATGCATCGCGAGCGCGAGATTCACCGCGACCGTCGATTTGCCGACGCCGCCCTTGCCGCTGGCGACCGCGACGATATGTTTGACCCCCGCGATACTCCGCGGTTGCGCAACGCCTGCCGCCGCCCTCGGAGCGGTAGCCGCAGGCTGTTCGATCTGAACCTTGACGGCAGGCACACCTGGCATCGCCGCGACCGCCGCCTTCACCTCGGCGACAATTTTCTCGACGACTTCGGGTTTCGCCGACGCCATCGTGAGCGAGACCGTCACACCGGCGAACGCGACTTCGATATCCTTGATGATCCCGAACGACACAATGTCGCGGGTGAAGCCGGGGTATTTTACTTTCTTGAGTTCGGCGAGAATTTCATTTGGACTCGGCATTATGCGGATCGGACCTGTCGATGGTTTCGATTAGGATGTGGCTGCGCTACCAAAGCGCGACGCTCATGTTATCATTCCCGAACCGCCGGAAAAACGGCGAGAGGACCGCGTCGGGAGTTCTACAACATTGAGTAAAGAAGGCGTCAACGCAACGCGAATCCGCTTCAGTGCCACCGCCGGCGAAGTCGCGACGCTAGCCGCGCGCGATCTGGCGAGCGGACTCGCGGCGATGCTCGGAGCCGAGGTCTCGCCGGTCCCGGACACCTCCCTGGCGCCAGCCGAAATCAAAATCGAACCTGGTGATTCAGGGATCTTCAAACCCACATCGCCAATCGCGCTCGAAGGCGACAGCTTCGACGTCTCGCGCGCCGGTGGATCGATCGTAATTCGCGCCGGCACTGAGCGCGCACTGATCCACGCGGAGTCGAATCTGCTGGAAAAGTTGGGCGCCAAGTTCCCAGCGGGTGTTGCGCCATTGTATCCGCGAATCGACGCCGACCGCCTCGCCGCGCTCGAACCCTGGCGCGTCACGCCAGCCTTCAAGCGCCGCGCTTTCATCTCCGACATCATGACCTGGGACTACAACTTTCCCGACCGCCTCGAGCTGCACCTCCGCCACGACCACGAATTCATCCCGTGGATGGCGCGCCGGGGCATCAACGCCTTCTCTTACATCCGTCACGCGCACGACACGCGCCTTCGGATCGACGAGGTTGCGCCGATGCTGCGCGAGCACGGGATCGGCGTCGAGTACGGCGGCCACGTCCTGCAACTACTTCTGCCGCGCGAGAGCTTCGCTGAGCATCCAGAGTATTTCCCGGCCGGCGAACACGGCGTTCGAGCGCCTCGCGGCAACCTCTGCGTGTCGAATCCCGACGCCGTTGCCCTTGTCCGCGCGGGCGCGCTTGCCTACGTTCGCGACCATCCTGAGAACGAGCTGCTCCACGTCTGGGGGGCGGACGTGCGGCGCGGAGCATGGTGCCGATGCGGTCAGTGCCGCGAGCTGCCGCCGCAGCTGCAATACATGCAAGTCGTCAACGCGATCGCCGGCGAACTCGCGTCGGATACGAAAGCGCCGCCAATTGCCTATCTTGCCTATCACGACACGATCGAGCCGGACGCCGCCCTCAAGCCACTCGACAACGTTTGGTTCGAATGGGCGCCGCGCGAGCGATGCTACAGTCACGTGATCGACGACGCGGCGTGCGAGATCAACCCGCGCTATCTCGAGTCGCTGAAACGGTATCTCGAGATCTTCGACGGCCGCGGCCACATCTTCGAATATTATGCCGACGCGATCCTGTTCGGCGGCTTGGGTTTTGCGACGCCGGCGGTAGTAGCATCCGACCTTCGCGCTTACCGAGCGCTGGGGATCACCAGCGTCTCGTGCCTGACTTTCGGCGCCTACAGCGTGATGGCGTATCCGGTGAACCTCGAGGCGTTCGTTCGCGGATCGCAGAGTCCAAATTTTGAGCCTGACGCGAGTTTAGCTGATACAGCTACCGGGCGGCATCCGCAATGCGCCACCGAGATGACCGCGGCCTATCGTGCGGTCGAGCGCGCGTCGAAGCTGTGCCTCGACTATGCCGACGTGATGAGCCCGGTGATGCCGCCGGAGAAGGCTGCGCGCAAGCGCAACGAATTGCGCGAAGCCGCGATGGTATTCAACGAGGCGATCGCCGCCGCCGACCAGATCGTATCGAGCGCGGATGCGCGCCTGGCAAATGCCGAGAAGGAACTGTGGCGCTATAGCAGCGACGTGCTTGCCGGGTTATCGGATTACCTCGGAGCGATCCAGCAGACGGGGGTCCATCGCCAGATTTGGGGCACAGCCGCGATCGCTAGAGTCACCGACGCTATCGCGCACATTCAGTCGATCGATCCCGAGATCAAAGGGACCTGGGGCGCGTACGACCTCGAATGGATTCGCGAGCTTTGGCTCCGCGCACTTCAGCGCGGGCTCGATGGAGACGGGAAACCGGCGGAGGAGTTGTTCTGATGGACGCTGACAACGGATTCGCACTGTCGCCGGAACTGCGCGCGCTGCGCGACCAGGTGGGAAAAATCATCCGCGAGGAAATTATTCCGATCGAAGCGCGATGCGATCCCGACGCGCCCGAAATTCCCGAGGACGACTACTGGCGCGTCGCGCGCAAGGCGCAAGCCGCCGGCATGTGGTGCATGGGTGCGCCGCGCGAATACGGCGGCGGCGGCCTCGGCACCTTCGACATGTGCGTACTGACCGAGGAGATGGCGCAGCATCGGATGGGACTCTACAACCCCGGATGCGGCGTGTTCGGACGCACGCCGCCGCCGGTGATTTACGCGGGCAACGACGAACAGAAACGTACTTACGCCGGCGGCACGATCAAAAATGCGTGGCACACGTTCTTCGCGATCACAGAGCCGTCAGGGGGCAGCGATCCAGCCGGCGCGATCCAGTGCAAGGCGGTTCGCCAGGGCGACACCTACGTCCTCAACGGCACCAAGATTTTCATCTCGCATGCGCATGAGGCCGAGTGGGGCGTCGTGTTCACGCGCACCGACGCCAAAGCCGGACGCAAGGGAATCACGTGTTTCATAATCAAGAAGGGCACGCCGGGATTCACGCCGCGGCCGATTCGCACGATTCGCACGTCGGCGGTGCCCAACGAAGTCCAGTTCGAGGATTGCGTGGTTCCAATCGAGCAGCGCCTCGGGCCCGAGGGCGAGGGCCTGAACCTGTGCCTCGATCTGCTGACGCGCCTGCGCTTTCCGTACTCCGCGTGCAACGTCGGCGTGGGAGTCGCCGCGCTCAGGATGGCGATCGATCACGCCAAGCAGCGCAGCACCTTCGGCGAACTGCTCTCGAAGCGGCAGGCTATCCAGTGGATGCTCGCGGATTCGGAGGTCGAGCTGCGCGCGGCGCGATGGCTGACGTGGGAAGGCGCGTGGAAGGCCGATCGCGGTGAGGACTTCCGCACCGAGGCGTCGATCGCAAAGCTCTATTCGAGCGAGGTGCTGGGCCGCGTGATCGATCGCGCCGTTCAGATTCATGGCGGTTACGGCGTCAGCAAGGAGTTTCCGATCGAGCGATGGTATCGCGAGGCGCGCGTCCGCCGAATCGGCGAAGGCCCCAGCGAAGTGCATCGGATGGTTATCGCGCGCTCGCTCCTGCGATGAAGGATTCAACGATGAGTCTGCCGCTTGATGGAATCCGCGTGATCGATCTCGGCCAAGTCTACGCGGCGCCGTACTGCACGCTGCAACTCGCCGCGATGGGCGCCGATATCGTCAAGATCGAGCCACCCATCACCGGCGAAGTGCTGCGCCGGCCGGAACTGCCGCCGGGCGGCGCCGGCTACTCCTTCCTGATGCTCAACGCGAACAAGCGTTCCGTGACGATCAACTTGAAGGATCGGCGCGGGCAGGAAATCGTGCTCAAGCTGCTCGAAGACGCCGACGTGCTGGTCGAAAATTATCTCGATGGCGTGATGGAATCGTTCGGCCTCGCTTACAATCAGATCTGTTCGCGGTTTCCGCGGCTGATCTACGCGTCAGGCAAGGGCTACGGCTCTGACAGCCGCTACGCGAAGCTCGGCTCGATGGACAACACGATCCAGGCGTCTTCGGGATTCATCAGTATCACCGGCTTTCCCGACCATCCGGTGAAAACCTCGGCGACGCTTATCGACATGGGCACCGGCAGCCACATGGTGAGCGGGATTCTGGCCGCGCTGATCCATCGTGGGAAGACTGGCAAAGGTCAGCATGTCGAGGTCGCGATGCTTGACGTGGCGATTCCCGCGTTGACCAGCGCCGTCGCGCCCGCACTGCAAGGGATGAAGTTCAAGCGGCTCGGAAATCGTCATTGGGGCGCATGCCCGACCAACATCTATCCCGCACGCGACGGTGAGATTCTTATCTTCTGCCTGACGGAAGCGCATTGGCGCACGCTGGCGAGATTGATGCGCCACGAAGAGCTGATCGACGACCCGCGATGCAGGAATCACGGCGCCCGGCTGAAGATAGCTGACGAACTCGACGCGCTGGTCGTTGAATGGACGATCGCGCAGCCGCGCGACGCGATGGTTGAAGGACTCATCGAAGCGGGAATCCCATGCGCGCCAGTGCGCACCGTCGAAGAAGTGATCGCCGACCCCGAAACCGCGCAACGCCGAATGCTGATAGAGAGCGAATATCCTACGCGCGGTAAAATCCGGGTAGCCGGCACTCCCATAAAGATGTCCGCCGCAGTCGCAGGCAGCAGGCCAATGAGACGACCACCCGAACTCGGCGAGCACAACGCCGAAGTGCTCGCCTCGATCGGAATCGGCGCCGAAGAGCTGGAACACCTGAAGCGCGACGGAGTCATTTAGTCAAATGTGAAACCCGCGGTGGGTTTCAGCAGGGGTGACCCCTGCACCCAGTATCTATTCGAAGATGCGGGACTTCGTCCCTGTTAGAAAGGTGAAAGGGGAAGAGCCGTAGCCACTCTTCGCGATTGTTCTCCTTCCCTCGAGGGAAGGGGTTAGAGGTTAGGTTCTTCGGCGCGAGGAGGCCGGCGGGCGCAGCCGCCGGTAGGTGAGGGTTCTGGGCCACATCACAACTGCAAGACCGCGAACTTGTTGTGTCATCCCGATCTCCGCGAACGAGCCCAACTTCCCAGTTCCTGGCCTTACAACCGCGCTTGGAATTTTCAGGTGCGTTTCATGACGGAAGCTGGCGCCTGAAAAGACAGAGAGTCTGAAAACTGTGCCGGAGCCGTGCATTGGCCTGCCGGCTCGTGTATTCGTGGATGCTTGAATTGGATTTTAGAATTGAAATTCCGCTTCCGTATGGAAGTTCCGGCTCATATTCGCAAGCTGATTGTGGCCATATTTGTAGTCGCATCGATTGCGAATGGGTGCGATGTCGCGAAAGCCGGGGCCGCGAACGTCTCCGCGCCCGATGCGGCGGCTGCGAGCCGAGTCTCTTCGGCGACAGATGATTTCGGCTTTAGGCTGCTGAAGGCTCTTGCCAAAGATCCGAAGCAAAATGCAATCGTATCCCCACTGGGCGTTGCGACCGTGTTTGCGATGGCCTACAACGGCGCGGCCGGCGCTACAAAGAGGGAGATGGCGAAAACGCTCGGTCTGGGATCTCTTAGCGACGACGACATCAATCGCGCCAATCACAGCCTGATGCTTGCCCTCGCGAAGGCGGATCCAGCGGCGCAGCCTGAGATCGCCAATGCGCTGTGGGTGCAGAAAGACTATTCGATCAATCCGGAATTTCGTACGGTCTGCGAATCCTTCTACGATGCCAGTGCTGCGAGCCTGGATTTCGTCGGCGATCCGAAAGGCGCTGCGGCGGAAATCAACTCGTGGGTCGACAAGCACACCCATCACCGGATTCCGGTCCTGGTCAAAGAGGTTGATAGCAATACCCGGCTGATCCTGACTGATGCGGTCTATTTTAAAGCCACCTGGTCGTTTCCATTCAAAAAAGCTGAAACGCGACCGCGGCCGTTTCATCTTATGAGCGGCGATTTACGCCAGGCCGCAATGATGGATCAATCGAGATGGTTCTCTTACCTCGAAAACCAGAGTTTCCAGGCTATTCGGCTGCCCTATGGCAACGAAGAGCGCTACGCGATGTACGTATTTTTACCGCGCAAGACGGCGGGATTGCCTGATTTTCTTCGCTCACTGGATAAGAAGCATTGGACACGATGGACGGGTCAGTTTGCCCCGAATAACGGCGAGATAGCTCTGCCAAAGTTCGAGGCGACCTATAGCAAGCAACTTAATGATACTCTGAAGACGATGGGAATCATTTTGGCGTTTGATGACCGAAGAGCCGATTTTTCGCGAATTTCTCTCTATCCAACTCCAGCAACACCACTGTTCATCAGCGACGTTGAACATAAGACGTGGATGAAAGTCGACGAGGAGGGAACCGAAGCCGGTGCCGCTACCTCACTCATCTTTGAGTTTTCGTCTGCGTCTAGTTCGTCCCATCCGTTCGCGATGGTCGTGGATCATCCGTTCTTCTTTGCGATTACTGAGCAGCAATCCGGCGCGCTGCTCTTTGCCGGCGTCGTGATGGATCCGACGTTGACCGGTGGCGCGTCATGATTCCTGACCAGCGCGACGGAGTCGTCTGAGCGGATGCGGGCCGCACAAGTGGTGGCGGGGCGGGGCGGGATTGCACGTGGACGCTTTCGCGCGACGACGCTGGCCGTGCTCGTGATTGCGGTCACGACCCTGCTTGCCGCGTGCGAAACGCAGTCGGACTACAATCCAGTGGCTCAGACAGGCGCCCCAGCGGAAGTTCCGCCGCCGCTTGATTTGTCCTCGTCTGAGTTTGCGGCTGATCTGGTTACCCCGACCGGGATTCGGGTTAAGACTAACGGGCAGTATAAGACCGAGGCCTCGAGGAAGGACGCCGCGATTGCGATCGATCGCTACTGGGGCGAGGTTCGCGCTTGTGCGGTTGGCGTCGAGCCCTCGAGCGATACAGATGTCAGCGGCCTTATTGAGGAGTTCCCGCGGCATCTGGCGGTCGAGATTGCCAACAACTGGAAGATGGTCGAAGGTCCGACGACGCATCGCAGGATGCAGGCGTTTCCGTCGACCGCTCATCCGGGATCATGGTCAACGGCGCGCCGCAGCGAGGATGCGCTCTACATCGTAGTTGTGCCGGAGCTGAATGGCCTTGGCCCGCAGATGGTGAATGAGCTGAATCTGTGGCTGATGAAGAATGCGAACGTGCCGCCTACGGCGGACTTGGTCAGCGCTTGCGCGTCGATCGCGTGTGTCAGATTCAACTACGACAACGCTCCTTCACAGGCATGGAGTCAGTGTACAAAGTAGATATCGATCCTAACCTCTCTGAACGGGAGTCTTGAACGATCGTTCTGGAGTGTTGACTATCGACTGGGCCGTGTTAGTAGATTGGTTGACGGAACAGGAGGCGCGGCTATGAAACGCACTGGCGTCCATCATCTGGGGTTGGCGACTCTCGATATCGATCGCACGATCGAGTTCTACACCACGAAACTAGGCTGGACGATCGCGTGGTCGGATGTCCTTGAGCCGCAGCAGGGCGGCAAGATCAAGCACGTCTTCCTCGACACCGGCGACGGCAGCCTGGTGGCCTTCATGTGTCCGGAAAAAGTGCCGGGTATACCGGCCGAGTGGGCGACCGATATCAACAGCGCGCAGGGATTGCCGGGCGCGTTCTACCATTTCGCGTTCCATTGTGACGACGTGCCGGAGCTCGAGGCGAAGCGCGAGTACCTGATCGGAAAAGGCATCGATGTGACACCGGTGGTCGATCACGAATGGTGCCGCTCGATCTACTTCCGCGATCCCAACGGTTTGCTACTCGAATACTGCACGACGGTCCGCGCGTTCACCGACGACGACAAGATCATGAAGCATCGCTATCAGCCGGGAGCGATCGTGACCGATCCGGAGGACGCGAAGAAGGTCCACAAGATGCTGATGGGGCCGCAGTCCTCGCCGAAGCTCAATCGTACGCCGGTGTGAGCGGGCGCGGCCGACTGACGATTTCAAGCAAGCGGCTGGCGATTGCCGGCCGCTTTTCTTTTTTAGCCGCGCGATGCATCCTCGCGGCTGAGCATTAATCCGAACCAGGAGTTTCAACGATGGCAGAGATAGGACTTTTCGACGCAATTCACACGGCGCGATCGCTCCGGCGATTCAAGCCCGATCCGGTTCCCGACGACGTGATCACCAAGGTGCTCGACGCGGCGATTCGCGCGCCCTCGGGCAGCAACGAACAGAGTTGGGAGTTCATAGTCATCAAGGATGCCGCGCAGCGCAAAAAGATCGGCGACGTGTATCGCAAGGGTGGCGGAATCCTGATGGCGTTGTACGCGAACCGTGTCAAACCTGCGCACATGAACGAGGACACTTACCGCAAGCTGATGGCGTCGGCGACCTACCTGATCGATCATATGGCAGACGCGCCGGTGCTGCTGCTCGCATGCCTGAAGCAGACCGCTCCCTCAGGCCCGCCGCCGAAGCTTCCGCCCGAGATCGCCGCGGTGATGAAGAGCCTGGCGCGGACCTCAGGCTCGAGTATCTATCCCGCCGTGCAGAATATTATTCTCGCGTGCCGCGGCCTCGGACTCGGCACGGTGCTGACGACGATTCACACGTTTTTCGAGGACGAGGTGAAACAGATACTCGGACTGCCGCCCGAAGTGCAGACTTACGCCCTGATGCCTATCGGATATCCGCAAGGAAAGTTCGGACCGATCAAGCGCCGCCCGGTGAGCGAGGTCACGTACCTGGACAACTACGGCAACCATTGGAAGGGCTAATCGCGCTCCTCTTTGAGATCTTCAGCGACTTTACCGGCGAGGTGGCGGACCAGATCGTGTTGCGAGAGCAATGACGCGAGCATCGCGGGGTCGGGCCTGCCGCCCAGCCGGTATTCGTCGGCGGCGTGCGCGAATTTCTCGTACGCGTTGAGCAGCTTTATAAAATCGCGATGCGACGGGCGCGCCGCCTCGCGCGGCGTCGACGACGAGAAGGCGTTGGCCTTGTTGAAGGCGTAATAGAACTCGCCCATCTCCTCCGACGACAGTTGGCGATCGTCGAGCTTGAAATAAGTGCGGCAGTAGTCGGCCAGCTTGTCGGACATATCGGACAGCAGCGACACGTTCGCGGCCATCGTGCGGCGATAGTCGGAGGAATAGCATCCGCTCGCGGCGGCGACGGCTATGGCGATTGCGAAAAAAAAGACGGGCCGGCGCAAACCGGCCCGCCGAAATAATTTCAACAAAACGCGACCACGCAGTTTCAGCCGAGATACTCTTTGAAGAACGCGATGGTCCGCGCGAACGCTTCTTTGGCATGCTCCGGATGGAAGGAGGGGCGGTCGTCGCACATGAAGCCGTGGTCGGCGTCCGGGTAAAAGACCACCTCGGCCGGCTTGCCTGCTTTCTTCAACGCGTCGCGAAATTCGTCCACTTCGGTGATCGGAATGAACGCGTCCTTGCCCCCGAAAAACGCCAGCACCGGGCCTTTAAGACCGTCGACGTATTCGATCGGCGGCTTGACGCCGGGCTGTCGTGACTTCACCATCCCGCCGCCGTAGTACGGCGCGGTGGCTCTCACAGCCGGATTGCGGCATGCGGTCATGAATGCGACGCGTCCGCCCATGCAGAAGCCGGTGGTGCCGAACGCGGGCTTTACTTCCTTGAGTAGTTTCAGGTGATCGATCGCGGCGCCCATGTCGGCGACGATCTGATCGTCCTTGACCGATCCCATCAGGCGAAAAGCGCCGGGCAAATCGTTGTAGCCGACGACGTTGTCCAGTTGGCGAAAATAGAGATTCGGCGAGATAGCAACGAAACCTTCGGACGCGAATTGATTGGTAATGCGCTTGATTTGGTCGTTGAGCCCGAACGCTTCCATCACGACCACCAGCGCGGGCCAAGGACCTCCGGACGCCGGGCGTGCGAGATGCGCGGGCATCTGCTCGGCGCCAGTACGAATCGATACTTCACTCGAGACGACTTCCATCGTTAATACCTCCATTAGAAAATTCGCGTCCGCGGACGAGCGGGTCGTGAGCGCAGATCGCGTTTGAGGGGGACGAGCGACCCGGCGATCTTTCTCGCATACATCGCGCTTCCGCTCAAGCCAGATAATTTCGCCGAGGCGCTTGAATAAGAAAAGTCTCACTGCCTGCGAGCGCGCCATCTCGCGCCGACCCGCCGCTCGCCGGTAGTATTGCAGCGGTCGATCGCCGCGCCGTGCCCGGCCCGATTCCTGATGATCCCGCTTCGCGATAACGCGGCGCCGCGCCGCCTGACTCCGATCAACGCCGCACTTATCGTTGCCAATGTCGCGGTGTTCGTTTATGAACTCTCGCTCGGCGCGCGGATCGCGACTTTCGTCGCTCGCTTCGCACTGGTGCCGGCGGCGGTGACGCGAGCGCTCACCGCCGGCTCGCATCGCGGCCTCGCCGCGCTCGCGCCCTTGATGACGACCGTCACGTCGATATTCATCCACGGCGGCTTCTGGCACATCGCGGGCAACATGCTCTACCTGTTCATCTTCGGCGCGGCGGTCGAATATCGGATGGGTGCGGCGCGCTACCTGATCTTTTATTTCGCGGCGGGCATCGCAGCGGCGCTCGCGACGGTGTGGATCGCGCCCGAATCGAGCGTGCCTGTCATCGGCGCGAGCGGTGCGATAGCGGGCGTGCTCGGCGCCTACTTCATTCTGTACCCGCGCGGGCGCATCCTGACGATTCTGCCGATCTTCATTTTTATCCAGTTCATCGAGATTCCGGCGGTCATCTACCTGCTGTTCTGGTTCGCGCTTCAGCTCTACGCGGGACTGGAGGAAGGCGGGCGGGCAGCGGCGATGGGCGGAGTGGCATGGTGGGCGCACGTCGGCGGCTTCATGTTCGGAGTCGCGCTCGGCCCGATGCTCGCCAAAAATCGCCCGCGCCGCCGCCGCCCGCGCTAGGCATCTGTGCATCGGCTGTGGACGGTGTGGTGACAACCGTTGGCCGATGGCGGGTGTAATAGTTGTATGCGGTGAAGGTATCGGAAATAATCGGCGCTCCTGAAAATTCCGGGTGCGCGGTTGGGTGGAGGAGGTAGTGGCAGGTGGCGGTTTCGTCTGACGATATTCTAAAGCGCGTTCCCCCGCAGAATCTCGAAGCAGAACAATCGGTGCTCGGCGCGATTCTGCTCGACAACGACGCGATTAACCATTCGCTCGAAATCCTCTCGCCGGAAGATTTCTACCGCGAGTCGCATCGCCAGATCTTCCGCGCGATGGCTGAGCTCACCGACCACAGCCAGCCGGTCGATGCGATCACGCTGACCGACGCGTTGCGCACGCGAGGCGTGCTCGAGCAAATCGGCGGCCCGGCTTATATCGCCGAGCTGGCGTCGATCGTGCCGACCGCCGCCAACGTCGCGCACTACGCGCGAATCGTCCACGACAAGGCCGTGCTTCGCAGCCTCGGCTCGATCGCGACCGACATCGCGAGCTCGTCATACGAGGCGCCGGCTGACGTCGATGGCTTCCTGGACGAAGCCGAGCATCGCATCTTCGAGATTTCCGAGAAGCGGATTAAGCCGTCGTTTCATACGATGCCCGAGCTGACGCGCGAGTCGCTGAAGATCCTCGAGCGGCTGTACGAAAACCGCGAGATGATCACCGGCGTGCCGAGCGGGTTCATCGATCTCGACCGCATCACGGCGGGCTTCCAGCCGTCGGACTTGGTGATCATCGCGGCCCGCCCCAGCATGGGTAAAACGGCGCTCGCGCTCAATATTGCGTCTTACGCGGCGATGGACGCGGACCCGCCGCTGGGCGTCGCGTTTTTTTCGCTGGAAATGTCCAAGGAGCAGCTCGTGCTCCGCATGCTGTGCTCGGAGGCGCGCGTGGACAGCGCCCGTGCGCGTCAGGGATTTTTGGGCGAGCGCGATTTTCCCAAGCTCGCGCAGGCGGCGGCGAGGCTGTCGGAATCGAACATCTATATAGACGATTCGTCGGACACGACGGCGATCACGTTGAAGGCGAAATGCCGGCGGCTCAAGCGCGAGCGTGCCAAGAACCTCGGCCTGATAATCGTCGACTATATTCAGTTGATGAGGTCTGCGCGGCCCGGCGAAAATCGCGAAAAAGAAATCGCGGAAATTTCGCGCTCGCTCAAAGGTCTGGCGAAAGAACTGAAGGTTCCGGTGATCGCGCTGTCGCAGCTTAACCGGCAGGTCGAGTCGCGCGAGAATCGTCGCCCGATGCTGGCCGACCTGCGTGAGTCAGGTGCGATCGAGCAGGACGCCGACGTGATCGCGTTCATCTACCGCGAGGAAATGTACAAGGGCAAAGAAAGCAAGGAGCCGGGCGTCGCCGAGATAATCATTGCCAAGCAGCGCAACGGCCCCACCGACACGGCGAAACTGACCTACATCAACCACTACACCCGCTTCGAGAACTACACGCCGGAGACTGGCGTGTTCGAGGACACCGGCGTTTAGACTAATTGCGCGGACTAGTTCGCCGGCGGCAGCGCGTCGAGCAGGGCTTGGGTTCGTGCCTTGATATATTGCTCCATCACGCGGTCAGTGTGGACATAGAGCCGGTTCGCTTTCACTGCCGCCAGAACCATCTCGCCGACTTCGTCGGGAGTAACACCGCGCGCCAGTTGCGCGGTGACTTGCTCGGTTACCGCTTCCCACATCTTGGCCTCTTCCGCGTTCCGGGCGGCTGGCTGCGTGATGCGGCTGTTCCCGACGATGTTGGTCCCGACAGGACCCGGGCATAAGACAGTCACTCCAATTTGCTTAGGTTCGAGTACTCTCCGCAGGGCTTCAGACATGCCGACCACGGCGAATTTCGACGTGGCGTACATAACGTCGCTGCCTTCCGCGGCGAGTCCCGCGCCGGACGCCGTGTTGACGATGTGCCCACCGCCGCCGCGCTCGAGCATCCGCGGCACGAACGTCTGTATCCCGTTGATCACGCCGTTCAGATTGATCCCCAGCATCCAATCCCAAAATTCGTATGTGAAACGGGTCGCAGCCGCCACGCCGGCGTTGTTGCACAGGATCGAGACCGGGCCAAGGCGCGCTTCGGCTCCGTCGGCGATGCGGGCGTAGGCCTCGCGGTCTCGCACGTCGAGCTTGAATGTCTCGACCGCGGTGAGTTTCGCGAGTTCGGACTTCGCGGCCGCCAGTGAATCGGGGTCTATATCCGCGATCGCGAGCTTCATCCCTGCGCGAGCAAATGCGCGCGCAATACCGAGACCAATCCCGCGCGCTCCTCCAGTTATGAAGGCTGTCCTGTTTTTGACGTCTTCCATCGTCACCTCCTGTAGTCCCATCGGCGACTCGGCTAGAACGAATCGAGTTCGTCTTCCATCGGCTCTTGCTTGGTCATCGGATGTGACGACTTGACAGTTAGCGCCGGCTTCGGGGCTTTGTCGAGTTTGTAGTCATCGTAGGTGTACTGATCGATCGCGAACGGCAGGCCCTCCGAGGCCGGGAACGACGGCGCGTCGCAGACCTGGAAATGCAGATGCGGCTCCGATGAATTGCCGGTGTTGCCGAGATGCGCGAGCACGTCGCCGGCGTGGACAGTGTCGCCCACCTTCACTTTGATCGTGCCAGGCCGCAGATGCGCATACGCGGCGTAGTGATCTTCGTTGAGCTGCTCGATGACGTGATTGCCGGCGAGCGTGTCGTAGGTCATCGGCACCGCGAGCTTGCCGCTGTTGGGGACGTTCTCGGGAATGCCGTCCTTGACCTCGACGATCTTGCCATCGGCGACAGCGTGAATCTCCTGATCCCATGCGTGATAGCTCTTGTTGTCGTGCTCGTCGCCGGTGAAAGTTTTGCCGTCGTCGCCGAGTTGAATCCAGTCGATCGCGTAACGCTGTCCGATGTGCGGCAGGCCGTTGACCGGCAGCATCGCGCGGCGATGCGCCGAAGTGTTCGAGGGGCCGTTGGCCGCGAGCCAGTTCTTACCCTGAAGCGGAGAGTGAATCACGATCGGGTCGTCCTGATTCAGATCGATTGCGGAAGCTTGAATAGTTCCGGAGCCGCTGCGCTCGCCATGTTGTTCGATCGTAATCGCAGTATTGAAATTGTCCGGGTCGCCCTGGTCGGGAAGCCAGTCGGCAAAGATGAAAAAGATGCCGGTGTCTCCCGGCTTGAGACTCGGTTCGTTGGGTTTGTAGGCATCGTTGCCTGAAGCCGGTACGAACATCGCGGCCAGTTGCTTGCCGCTCGCCGACTGATTCACAACCACCGTCTTGTCGTCTTTCCCAATAACGTCGAGCTTGGTGATTTTCAGCGGCGTCCGGCCGAAATTCGTGACGTATAGTTCGTAGGCCGAATGGCGATGACCCGCGCCGTCGAGGATTTGCGCCTCGGGCGGATAGGGCATCGCAACGACGCGCATGTAGAGCGGATCATTTTCCGGCGGGGCCGGCTTCTCTTCAGCGAACGACGTTTGCGCGAACGCAAGCGAAGTCAGCGCAACCAGAATCAGCAGTCCACATCGGCGCATCAATCTCTTTCTCCAATTGTTGAGAGCGGACGAAGTCAGTGCGAGGTCTTGTCGTTGTCGTCGTCAGGCGCACCAGGCTCTGATTCGGCCGGCTCCTCTGGCGTGTCGGCGTCATGCTCTGACGTCTCGGCAGTTTCGGCGGAATCTTCAGGATGCGTCTCGATACCTTCGACCGGTCCGGTGTTGGCCTGCTCGACAGCACGCTCGATTTCGCGGAACTCCGACAGGTCGGGCAGGCCCTCGAGGTCCTTGAGTCCGAACAACTCCAGAAACTCTGCGGTGGTCTCGTACACCATTGGGCGGCCCGGCGCTTCCTTGCGGCCGGCAATCTTGACCAGCCGTTTTTCGAGCAGCGTTTCGAGCACGCCACCGGTATCGACGCCGCGCAACTGTTCGATCTCGGGGCGCGTGATCGGTTGCCGGTACGCGATTATCGCGACCGTCTCCATCAGCGGGCGGCTCAAGCGCGGCGGCCTTGCGGCGAGCAGCTTGCGCACATAGCTCGCGTGCTCCTTGGGCGTGCGCATCTGGTAGCCGCCGGCAACTTCGTCGATCACGATGCCGCGATTTTCAGCGGCGTACTCAGCGGCCATCGCGGCGAGCGTCTTCTGCACGGTCGCGCGCGGCATGTCGTCGAAGACGGCGGCCAGGCGTGCGACCGAAATGGGCTCGCCGGCCGCGAACAGCAAGCTCGCGAGAATTGATTTCAGTCGCTCTTCTTCCACTCGGCCTCCATCATGCCGCCGCGCCGCGCTCGAGAAAAATCGGGCCGAAGCGCACTTCCTGAAAGGCGCGAACCTCGCGCCGGCGAATCAACTCGAGCAGCGCCATGAAGGTCGCGATCACCAGCGATCGGTCGTTCGCATCGTCGAACAGCGCGGCGAACTGGATTCGTCCCGCGCCTTCAAGCGCGCGCAAAATCCGCGGGATACATTCCGCCACCGGGATGTCGCGCAGCGCGATTTTGCGCGGGGTCTTGTCGGCGACGCGCTTGAGCACGGCGCCAATCGCCTCGACCAGGTCGAAAATCGAAACGGTGTACTGTCTCGCGTTCGCATCTTCGGGCGCGGTCTCGCCGGGCGTCGTGAAAACGTCGCGGCCCAGGAGCGCGCGCTCGGCCAGCTTTTCCGCCGCCTCGCGATAGCGCTGATATTCGAGCAGCCGCTCGACCAGGTCGCGCTTGAGCTCCTCGGCCTCCTCGGCGTCGGCGAGTTCCGGGTGCGGCAGCATCGCGAACGACTTGATCAACAGCAGCGTCGCCGCCATCACCAGGTACTCGCCGGCGACGTCGAGATTCAACTGGTCGAGCAGCTCGAGCCACGCCAGGTACTGCTCGGTGATAACGCTGGCGGTGACTTCGTGCGGGTCGAGCTCGGCGCGCTTGAGCAGATGCAGCAGCAGGTCGAGCGGACCCTCATAAATCGGGAGCCGGAAGCGGACGCCGGCGTCGGCCGCTTGTCTGGGCGCCGTGTTGGACTCGTCGCTCAAAGTTGCACCATCCAGGAGATCGCGTTGAACGCCAGGTTCATAACCGGATAAATCGCGACATCCAGCCAATGCGTATACAGCAGCACCAGCAGTATAAGGAAGCCGTAGCGCTCGGTTTGAGCGTACGCTCGCGCGGCCGCGATTGGCAGGATACTGAACAGCACGCGCCCGCCGTCGAGCGGCAGCACCGGAAAGAGATTGAAGACGCCCAGCTCGACGTTGACGATCACCGACGCTTGCAGCATCCGCGCGATCGGTACGATCACGGTCGGTCCGAGCGATCCGTGCAGGAAGGCCGGCAATATCCGCAGCGCAAGTCCGCTCACGATCGCGAGCACGAAGTTCGTCAGCGGGCCAGCGGCCGCGACTTTCAACATGCCGGTCCGTCCTCCGCGCAGCACGCGAAAATCGACCGGGACCGGCTTCGCGTAGCCGAGCACCGGCAGACCGAAGAGATACAGCCCGAACGGCAATATGATCGTTCCGAAGAGATCGATGTGCGGAATCGGATTCAGCGTAAGGCGGCCGGCGTCCAGTGCGGTATCGTCGCCGAGACGCAGCGCGACCACGCCGTGCATTACCTCGTGCGCGATGATCGCGAACATGATCGGCGGCGCGACGATACAGAGGGTCGCGATGGTTCCGCTGAGATCGTCCAAGTCAGTCCGTACCTTCCGCCGCGCTCGCGCGAGTGGCGCGCGGATGAAACGTGCGATGCACCTTGCGCAGGTGGCTCTTCGAGAGATGCGTGTAGATTTGCGTGGTCGAGATGTCGACGTGGCCGAGCATCTCCTGCACGGCGCGCAAGTCGGCGCCGCCTTCGAGCAGATGCGTGGCGAAGCAATGGCGCAACGTGTGCGGGCTGATCCACGCGAGGCGTGGATCGTTGGCGGCCCATCCTTTGAGCGCCTTGAAAAATCCCTGGCGGGTCATCGCGCGGCCGAGCCGGGTGATGAAAACCGCGGAGACCCGGCGCGGAACTTTTTTCCGGTCGCGCTTGCCGTCGCCCGCGGGATTGAGAATTTCGTCGCGGCGTTCGAGGTAGGCCTTCAACGCGCGAATCGCGGCAGTGCCCATCGGCACCATCCGCTCCTTGCTGCCCTTGCCGAGCACGACGATAGCGCCGGCCGCGAGATTCACCTGATGCAGTTGCAAGCCGACCAGCTCCGACACGCGCAGACCGCATCCGTAGACCATTTCGAGCATCGCGCGATCGCGCAGCCCGCGCGCGCCATGCGCGTCGATCGCGGCAATAAGATTTTCGATGTCCGTCGGCGACAGCGTACGCGGCAGTTTGCGTGGATGCGGCCTGAGTTTCACCGCGGGCGCTGGATCGCGCTCGATGATTTTCTCGTCGACCAGCTGGCGCGCGAGTCCGCGCAGGCTCGCAAGATGCCGGCGCTGCGAACTTACGGCAAAACCCCGGTCGGCGAGCGCTTCGAGGTACGCGGTCAACGCGCCGGCATCGAGCTGCGCGGGCTCCAGCCCGGCTTCGTGGCACCAGGACTGGAATAGGCTCAAGTCGTGCGCGTAGGCCTCCATCGAATGACGGCTGAGCCCGCGCTCGACCGCCTGGCGCGATAGATGACGATCGACGAGCTCGTCCCAGCTGGCGGCGCTCACGTGGCAGCTCCTGCCTGGGGATTCTGTACGACCTTTTCGAGCAACGCGGCGCGCAGCTCACGCATGCGATCGAGATCCTCGATTTTTTGTCCCTCGCGATCGCTCACGTAGAAGACGTCGAGCGCCTGATCGGCGTTGGTCGAAATGCGCGCGAGGTGAATCCGCAAGCCGAGGCAAAAGAGCGTGTGGGTGATCGCGAATAGCAGGCCGACGCGGTCCTGGGTGAATACGTCGATCACGGTGAATTGCTCGGAGGTGCGATTGTCGACGGTGACCTCGGTCGGCACGTGGCGCACGAACTTGCGGCCAGCGGTCTGCACGTGATGCGCCGCAGCGACCAGCGCGGCGATGTCCTGCTGGCCGGTGATGACGCGCTCGAGGTCGTGCTCGACCCGCAGCCAGCGGTCGTCTTCCAGCGCCATCGAGGCCTCGCCCATTTGATGCGACACGCGAAACACGTCCATCGCGATACCGTTGTTGCGCGTCGTGATTCGAGCCGACAGGATGTTGAGATTGTTGGCTGTCAGCGCTCCCGCGATCATCGCGAAGAGTCCCGGCTGGTCGCGCGTCACGACGATGAACTCGCTGAACTCGAGTTCGGAAAAATGCCGGGTGCGGCAGACCAGCGGACGGTCGTCGAGCGATCGCATCAACTCGAAGTGCAGCGGGATGTCGTCTTCGGGCACGGTGAAGAAGTAGCGGTCGGGCATCTCGTCGAGGAACGCCTTGATGTCTGCTTCTGGAGCCGCCGCGGACAGCAGGGAGTCGCGCACGCTCGCCTTGACTGTCGCCAGCCGCCGTTGCGGATCGGCCGCCTCGCGATCGCCTTGCTCGAGCACCTTGAGCGCGCGCAGGTAGAGATCGCTCAGCAGCATGTCGCGCCAGTTGTTGTAGACCTTCGGCGCGACCGCGCGCATGTCGGCATAAGTGAGCAGGTAGAGCGCCTTGAGGCGATCGATCGATCCGACGGTGCGCGCAAATTCCGTGACGGTGGTCCGATCGTCGAGGTCACCTTTCTGCGCCACCTGCGACATCATCAGATGATTGCGCACCAGGAACACGACCAGATCGATCTCCTCGCTGTTGAGTCCGAGGCGCTGCGATACCTCCGCGGTCAGACTCGCTCCGCGCTCGTGATGGTCGTGGCCGTGACCCTTGCCGATGTCGTGCAGCAGCAGCGCGAGAAACACGAGCGGCAGATGCGGTAGCTCGCGCGCGACCTCGGTGAGCAGGGGAGTAGTATCCTTGAATTCCCCGGTGCGCATGCGTTCGAGCTCTCGCACCGCGACCAGCGAATGACGATCGACGGTATAGATATGGTAGAGGTCGTGCAGCACGCGCGCGTAGAGGTTGCCGAACTCGGGGATAATCGCGCCGAGCACGCCTGACAGATGCATCGCCTCGAGTGTGTCCGCCACGCGCTGGCGCGCGGAGAGAATCGTCATCAGTTCTTCCGCGACGCGCGGGTCCTTGCGCATGTCGTCGTCGATCAAGCCGAGGTTGTCGCGCACCAACTGGTAGGTGCTGCCTGACAGGCTCACGTCCTGCGCCTGGCAGTCCGCGTAGATCTTGATCAGCTCGAGCGGATCGCGTTTGAAAAAATCGTGCTCGGCGATACTCAGCAGGCTGCCCTGAACGATCACGCCGGGACGAATTTTGCGGGTCGGTGTGCGGCGAAAAAATCGTCCGCCCGGACTGTTCTCGGTGACGCGCGCGATCAAGCCTTCGGCAAAGCGATGGATCGTCGACGCGTGTTGGTAGTACGCGCGCATCAAGGCGGATCCCGCGGCCTGACCTTCCTCGGGCTTCAGCCCGAATATCGGCTCGATTCGCTCCTGCAGCTCGAAGGTGATCTGATCGAAATGGCGCCCGGTCAGAAAGTGCAGCGAATTGCGCACGCGCCAGAGAAAGTCGCGCGCCTCGATCACCTCGGCCGCTTCGGGCTCGGTGATGACGGCCTTTTGCACCAGCTCCTCGAGCGAGTGGACTTTGTATTTGACCTTGGCCAGCCACATCGCGGTGTGGAGATCGCGCAGCCCACCTTCGCCTTCCTTGATCTGCGGCTCGAGCAGGTAGATCGAATCGCCGTATTGGGCGTGGCGTTTGCGGCTTTCGTCGAGCTTGGTGGCGAAGAATTTGTCCTGATTGCGATTGAGGACCTCGGCGATCAGCAGCTTGTCGAGCTCGGTGTATAGTTTTTCGTCGCCGCACAGAAAGCGCGCGTCGAGAATCGCCGTTTTCTCCTTCAGGTCCTCGTTCGCGAGCCTGACGCTCTCCTTGGCGGTGCGCACGCCCTGGCCCACGATCAGGCCGGCGTCCCACAGCGCGTGCAACATGATTTCGGTGACGATTTCCGCGTACGGGCCGCGCTTGTAGTCGTGCAGAAATAGCAGGTCGACGTCGGATTGCGGATTCAGCTCGCCGCGCCCATAGCCGCCTCGCGCGACTACGGCGAGTTTCTGGTTGAGCTTGGGTGCGCGCTGGTTGTGTTGGGCGTCCGCGTAGTAAAACAGCGCGCGCAGCAGATCGTCCATCGCCGACGTCAACGCGGCTACTATCTCGCCGCCACTCGCACCGGCAAAATGCCGCTCGGCCAGCTCGGCGCGGACCGATTGGAGATAAGCGCGGGCATTGATGCCGGGAGTCTTGCTGGCGACGAATTGCGCCAGCAGCGCGTCCTGCCCGCGCGGCGAAGATCCAGTCGATAGGATCGGCTCGGCGCGATTCGCGCCCGGGACGAGGCTCACAGATCTCCCACCGCCACGTCGGCGTTGAAGTAGTCCGCGACCGACGTGGCGATCGCGCCCGCAAGAGCGTCCTGGTACCGCGGCGATTCCAGCCGCGCGGCTTCCGCGGCGTTCGACATGAAGCCGCATTCAACCAGCACCGCCGGCATGTGCGCGCCGACCAGCACGTAAAATGGTCCCATCTTCGCTCCCAGCGCGTTCACATTCAGCCCGAATCCGGCATCGAGATCGGCCACCGTCTGCGCGTCGATCATCCGGGCCAGCGAAGCCGCTTCGATTGCCTTATAGCTCTGCCGCATGTCGGTCAGGATGTAGTTTAAGTTGGAGTCGCTCGAGGTGCCATAGCCGTCCGCGCCGCCGTTCTCCATTCGCGCGAGGCGAATCGTCGCGCGGTCCGTGGTGTTGTTCAGGTAATAGACTTCGATTCCGGTGGTGTCGGGGTTCGGACTCGAATTCAGGTGAATCGAAACGAAGAGATCGGCGCCGGCGCTATTCGCGATTCGAGTGCGCTCGGCGAGGCTGATGAAAACGTCGCTCGATCGCGTGAGCTCGGCACGGATACCGCGGGCTTCCAGAGCGGTTTTGAGACGCGTCGCGATCTGCAGCGCGAGGTCTTTCTCCATCGCGCCGGCCGACGATTGCGTGCCCGGATCGTAGCCGCCGTGACCGGGATCGATCATCACCAGGAAATGACCTGGCGGATGATTCTCTTCATTCAAAGCGACGGGCGCCGGTGCGGGCGCGATCGGCTGCGCGACCGGCACGGAGTGGAGATTGTTCGGCGGCGAATACGCGACCGGGCGCGCGACGGGCAGAGCAGGGCGGCGCGGCACGACGTTGTGAACCACTATCGGCGTCGCGATATTCGGATCCGCGCCCGCGCTCGCTACCCGCAACACGATCTCATTTTCGTCTCGCAGCCGCGCGACCGCATAGTCGGCTTTGCCGATAACCTCGACGGCGATTCGCGAGCCAGTGTCCGATTGGATCGCGCGGACGGTCGCGATCGGCGCTGTCTCATGGCCGAACAGCGGACGCGGCGGAATTGCGACGCGCGTGCGCGCCAGCTCGATCCATAGTTCACTGCCATGCGTGCTGAGCTCGAAACGTGGAGCGGGTCCGCTGAATCCGAAATGGAGTTCGAGTGTCGGCCCGCGATGCTCGATTCGTGCGGAGGTCAGGACCGACGAGGGGACACTGGCGCGCGCGACCGCGACCATCGCGCAAATCGCCGCCATCGCGACTGCCACCGCCATGAATCTCCGCATCTCCGCAACCTACCCAGTCCGCAAGGATAGCTGCCGGCTGAGCCAATCTCCACGCCCCCATCAGCTATATGCGAATCTTCCGGATTTCCGTGCGTCACGCACTCCTGGCTGCTGGAGCAGGTGACGCTCGCCGTTTCTATATCGCCTGCTCGGTTGCGATCAGCCGATCAATCGCGCGCCGGGCATGAATCCGTGCCGCATCGCCGTGAATTTCGACCAACGGCCCGTCGGGAAGCTCGAGCAGTCGCTGTTGCTGAGCTTCGAGGACCGCCTTGTCCTGTTCGAAAGTCCTGGCGATTTCGTCAAATAGCTGGCGAGTCGCGCTTGGGTCATTTTGGCTGTAGCCATTTGCGGACGACCAGAAATAAAAGCTGCTATTCTCAGTTTCAGGCGTTATGCCGTGGAATAGCCTGAACGAGAAACAGTTTTCGCGGGGTCTATCGTACTTCCAATCGCGCAACGCACCTGTCCCCGCGTCGATCGCGCCGTTCCATTGAACCACCGCGTTGGGGGCAACGAATTCAATCTCCTGCCATCGATCCACCTTGCCTTTGAATCCGACGGTCTTGACGTAAGTCGGTGGGGGCACCGAGTCGATCATCCAGCGCTCGAATTTCACACCGTTGGGGGTGCGCACGGTCCGCATTTTGGCCTCAACGTGAGTAGTCGCGTCACCACCGACAGTGCCTTTATGCACGTAGCCCAAATGCGAAAGATCCATCAGGTTGTCCAACACCAGCAAGTAGCCGCTACGCAAATGCATCATCGTATGTTGATGCGGCCAATTTCGGGAATCGTTGTGGTAAGGGAACTCGATTATCAGCGAGCGATCCGCCTGTTCGGGCTTCCCCATCCATATCCATACGAACGCGTCTCGCTCGACGACAGGATAAGAGCGGACCTGTGCGCCCGGCGGCACCTTATGATCTCCGGGCACCAGCACGCACTGTCCTGCGCGGTCGAAGACCAGTCCGTGATACCCGCATTGGATTCCGCGCGGAACGATCTCGCCCAACGATAACGGCGCGCCGCGATGGCAGCATCGGTCCTGGAGCGCGGCGATTGCTCCCGCGGAATCCCTGAATAGGACGACCGGCTCGCCAAGAATCCGTCGGCCAACCGGCGACTGTGCGACTTCGTCAGACCACGCTGCTATGTACCAGGCGTTACGGACAAACATCGGTGTCTCCTCTGAGCGATCAAAAGTGAATTTTTTGAATATGCACAATCTTCGATCTTTCGGAAATTCAGGCTCTGGGCAGATTCTGTCAATGGCGGAGGCGGCTCACCCCTGCTGCTTGAGGCGGGCGGCGAGGCGCGCCAAGGCGTTCAGCGCGTCCATTGGGGTCATTCGCTCGATGTCGAGTGCGCGCAGTTCATCGATGATGCGTTCCTCTCGCGGCGAGAACAGACTGAGCTGCGGCGCGGGGACTTTGGCGCGGCGGTCGCGGGCGATTCGCGGCATCCCGGCTTCATCCAGTTCGCCCTGCTCGAGGTTGGCGAGAATTTCGCGCGCGCGGCTGATAATCGAATCGGGCAATCCCGCCAGCCGGGCCACCTCGATTCCATAACTCCGCGACGACGGCTGCTCGATGACGCGCCGCAGGAAAATCACCTCGTCGCCCCATTCGCGCACCGCCATGCTGAGATTCTTGACCCGTGGACGCTCGCGCGCGAGGTCGGTCAGTTCGTGGAAGTGCGTCGCGAACAGCACCTTGGCGCGCGTCTGATCGTGCAGATACTCGGCGACGGCCCACGCGATCGCGAGCCCGTCAAAAGTGCTGGTGCCGCGCCCGACTTCGTCGAGTAACAGGAGGCTGCGCTCCGACAGGCCCTTCAGCAGGCGCGCCGTCTCGCTCATCTCGACCATGAAGGTGGACTCGCCTCGCCGAAGTTCGTCGCGCGCGCCGATTCGCGTCAGCACGCGATCGATCAGCCCGATCGTCGCTTCGGCGGCGGGCACGAAGCTGCCGATTTGCGCCATGATCGCAATCAGCGCCACCTGGCGCAGATAGGTCGATTTGCCAGCCATGTTGGGGCCGGTGATCAGCAGGATTTGGCGCGTGTCGGGCTCGGCGTCGAGGTCGTTGGGCACGAACTCGCCCGCCCGCATTCCGGCCTCGAGCACCGGATGGCGTCCGTCGCGCACGCGAATCCGCAGCCCGGTGTTGATAGTGGGACGGACGTAGCCGCGATGGCGCGCGACTTTCGCCAGCGACATCACCGCATCGAATTCACCCACCGCGCGAGCGGTTTCGAGGATCGTCGCCGCGTGCGACTGCAAGTCGCGCAGCAGCTTGGTGAAAATTTGCAGCTCGAGTTCCTTGAGCGCCGATTCCGCCGTCAGGATTTTGCGCTCGAGTTCCTTGAGCGCCGGCGTGGTGAAGCGCTCGGCGCTGACCAGCGTTTGCTTGCGTTCGTAGTCGGCGGGCACGCGTTCGAGATTCGGCTTCGTGACTTCGATGTAGTAGCCGAAAATATTGTTGTAGCGAACTTTGAGCGACGGAATCGCAGTGCGTTCCCGCTCAGTCGCCTCGAGCTTCGCGATCACGCCGCGCGCCCCCGATGCCAGCCCGCGCAGCTCGTCGACCTCGGCACTCAATCCAGTGCGAATCACGTTGCCGTCGCGCGGATTCATGGGCGGCTCGTCGGCCAGTGTCGCTGCGATTTGTGCGACCAGCGCGGGCATCGGCGCGATCCGCGCAGCCTGCTCGCGGATTAGCGGGCTCTTGAGCGCGCCCATCGCTTGTTTCAGTGACTCAGTCGCCTTGAGCGCCTCCGCCAGGCGGTTACAATCCCTCGGCGACGCGCGCATCGCGCCGATTCGTCCCGCCAGCCGCTCGAGATCGCCGATTCGTTTCAACGATTCCGCCAGCGTACCGCCGAGGTCCGCATCGAACAGTTCTTCGACTGCCGCGTGCCGCGCGTTGATCGCATCGAGCGCGAGCAACGGATAGATGATCCAGTTGCAAAGCGTGCGAGCGCCGACCGCGGTCAGCGTCTCGTCGAGTATCGACAGCAACGATCCCTTGCGCGCGCCGTCGCTCGACGCGATCAGCTCGAGATGCCGCCGCGTGGTCTCATCCACCAGCATGTACTCGGCAATACGGTAGAGCCGCGGCGCCGCGATGTGCGCGAGGTCGTGGCCGAAAGTGTCCTCGACGTATAGCAGCGCGATTCCCGCCGTGTGAGCGATCGATTCGTGGAACTCGGCCGCAGTGTCTGCGAAACGATTCGCGAAGGCCGCGGTTGCGCGCCCGGCGCTGAAGGTTTCGTGATCGAGCGTCGTCAGCGAGCAATTCAGGTCTTTCAGCATCGTGCCCAACTCGCCGTCCTGCGCGGCGATTACGATTTCGCGCGGCGCGATTCGCGCGATTTCCTCGCATAGCGTCGAGACTTCGCGAACCTGCGTCGCGAGAAATTCGCCCGTCGAGACGTCGAGCGCCGCCAGCGTGAACCCAATGCCTTCCGCGCCCGTGACTGCGACCAGGTAGCTCTTCTCGGCCGCCGTCAGCACCATCTCCTCGCCGACCGTGCCAGGCGTGATCACCCGTACGATTTGCCGCGGCATCAGCTTGGGCGTCCTGGGGTCGGGTGTACCCTGCTCGCAGATCGCGACCTTGTGGCCAGCCTTCAAGAGCTTGGCGATGTAGGGTTCCGCGCTGTGGTAGGGCACGCCGCACAGCGGCACGCCGTCCTTGTTGCGCGAGGTGAGCTGGATGTCGAGCACGCGCGCGCCGACTTCGGCGTCTTCGAAAAACATTTCGTAGAAGTCGCCGAGGCGGAAAAACAGGATCGCGTCCGGGACGCGCTGCTTGACGCTCAGGTACTGCGCGATAAGGGGTGTTTGCTTGACTGCCACTGACGCGATTGCGGCTCACAATAGCAAATAGCAAGCGGCGCGCGCCCGCTTTTCGCTTTGCCGAATCCATCTCGATTTACTATGGTGCGGGTGTTAAGCACGCTTAATTCGCCGACACATCACAGACAGGAGATTAAGGAAAATGGCATCAGCATCAGCGTCATTGGAATCAGCGACTCGCGGCGCCAAGTCGAGCGCAGCGCTTGAGTTCCTCAAGAGCTCGCCCAAAAAACTTCTCATCGGCGGCAAATGGGTGCCGTCGAAGTCAGGCAAAACTTTCGAAACTCTCAACCCCTCCAACGAGCAGGTGCTCGCCCTGGTTGCCGAAGGCGACAAGGCCGACGTCGACGAGGCCGTCAAGCACGCGCGCAAGGCGTACGAGGATGGCAAGTGGGCGAGCCTGAGCCCGCACGCGCGCACCCGCTTTCTGCTGAAGATTGCTGAGCTGATCGACCAGCACACCGAGGAGCTGGCCGAGCTCGAGACGCTCGACAACGGCAAGCCGCTGTTCGAGTCCAAGAATATCGACATCCCGGGCGCCGCCGAGACCTTCCGCTACTACGCCGGCTTTGCCACCAAGATTTACGGCGAAACCAACCCCTCCGATCCCTCGATGTTCAACTACACGCTCCGCGAGCCGGTCGGCGTCTGCGGCCAGATCATCCCGTGGAATTTCCCGCTGCTGATGGCGGCGTGGAAGATTGCGCCCGCGCTCGCATGCGGCAACGTCGTCATCCTGAAGCCGGCCGAGCAGACTCCGCTGACCGCGATTCGCCTCGGCGAGCTTATCTGCGAAGCCGGACTGCCCGAAGGCGTCGTGCAAATCATCACCGGCTTCGGCCCCGGCGCCGGCAGCGCAATCGCCGAGCATCCCGATATCGACAAGGTCGCGTTCACCGGATCGACCGAAGTCGGCAAGTTGATTCTGCAAGCCTCGACCGGCAACTTGAAGCGCGTCTCGCTCGAGCTCGGCGGCAAGTCGCCCAACATCATCTTCCCCGACGCTGACATGCCGTCGGCGGTGTTCGGCTCCGCGCTCGGCATCTTCATGAACCAGGGCCAGGTCTGCTGCGCTGGCTCGCGCGTGTTCGTGCAGGAAAAGGTCTACGATCAATTCACCGATGAGCTGTCGAAGATCGCGAGCGGCTTGACCCTCGGAAATCCGCTCGACCCCAGCACCCGGATGGGCCCGCTCGTCTCCAAAGAGCAGCACGATCGGGTCAAGGGATATCTGAAGACCGGCAAGGCGGAAGGCGCCACCGCCAAGACCGGCGGCGAGCCGGGCAAACAGGAAGCCGGCTACTTTATCCAGCCGACGGTTTTCACCGGCGTGAACAACCAGATGAAGATCGCGCGCGAAGAAATCTTTGGTCCGGTCGCCTCGGCGATCAAGTTCAAGGACGAAAACGACGTCATCTCGCAGGGCAACGACACCACCTACGGGCTGGCCGCCGCAGTGTGGACCAAGGACATCAACCGCGCCCTCAGCGTCGCACGCAAGCTCAAGGCGGGCACGGTCTGGATCAACACCTACGGCCAGATCGATCCGATGTCCCCGTTCGGCGGCTACAAGCAGTCGGGCTTCGGCCGCGAGCTGGGCAAGTACGCGATCGATCTGTACACGCAGATCAAGTCGGTCTACGCGAAGATCGGATAGTTCGCGACCAGTACGAATAGCAGGAGAGGGCGCCCAATCGGGCGCCCTCTCTTTTTTCGGGAAGGGAAAATCACTTTATCGAAAGTGAAGCCCGCGGTGGGTTTCACACTTCCTTCGGCAGGGCTGAGCCCTGCACCCACTATTAAAAAGTCGGTCGCGCGCCGCGCTCCCTCAATAGTCCGGTTCCCCTTCCCGCGCGGGAAGGGGTTAGGGGTGAGGTTCTGCGCAGGTGAGAGTCCGCGACTCATCAACATTCCCCCCGCAACCTCGCCACCATTCTCTCCCCATCGTAAAAAATTCACAAATTCAGGACATAACGCTGTTTCGTTTTATCCGTGAATTCTTTACTATGACATCAGTGACCCAGTGGTGGTTGGCGTCATGCAGCAATCTACCGATTGCGGCCGGCGCGCGTCTCATGGCGCGTGGATGAGCTGTCCCGCGGGACAGCATTAAGTGGGTGGTGGTGAAATCGCGTCGTCGGAAAGTCCGTCGGCGCGGCGGGGTTCACGGATGGCGGCCGACAAGAACGACGATCCGATCGACGCGATGCTCTCGTCGCGAACCTCTCGTCGCACCGATCAGCCCGCCAACCCGCCAAATCCAGTCGATACGCCAGCCGAACGGCCGGCTGCCGAAGCGCCTCCTCCAGTCGACAAGCCCCGACGCGCAGCCCGCGAGCCTCACTCTCCGCCCTTGCGCCCGCCGACGAACGTGCAGTTCGAAGGGCGGCTCGAAGTTCGTCCGATCGGTACCCCGATGGGTTTGCGCGAGCTGGCCGCGCTGCACAAGCGGACCTGGAAGATGCTCAACGTGCAGGAAAAGCGCGTGCACGTCCTGCTATGGCCGCTCGCGATTCATTTCGGGCTCTACTCTGTGGGCAAGGGGAGCGAGCGGCGCCGCCCGCCGCTGATTGGCGCATTTTGGGCGCGATGCCTCGCGGACGCGCCGCTGACGCTCGGCCATCTCTATCCCGCGCAGTTGTTCAAGGGGATGCTCGCGTCGGAAGTGTTCGAGTTCGGCGGAATGGTGATCGACCCGACCTACCAGGGCAAGGGCCTGGTCAAGATGAT
>DATNLS010000191.1:0-4196 GCA_035602775.1 Candidatus Acidiferrales bacterium
GCGCTCGATCGAATCAAGCGCAATCCGCTGAAGCGTGCGCTCCGATGCGACAAGCTGACGCTGGCGGCGCTGGCAGCCACGTTGCGGCTGTATCTTCGCTCACGCGATTTGCGCAACGAGCTGCCGACGCTTCGAATCCTGGGACGGCGCGCAAGTGAGATCGCGTCGATCGCGCCGCGCGCGCGGGACATCGTGGCGGAGCGGCTGGGACCCGGCTACCTCGTCGAAATCGTCGAGGCTGCCTCACAGGTCGGTTCGGGCGCGATGCCGGTCGAGGAGTTGAAGTCGGCTGCGCTGCGCGTGACTCATCCGGAGAAATCAGCCAACGCGATCGCGGCGATGTTCCGGCGCGCGCGAATAATCGGGCGGGTGGCCGATGATTCCTTCCAGCTCGATTTGCGCACGATTGAGGATCCAGCGGTCTTCGCCGTGAAGCTGGAAACTGGCTAGGATTGTAAAACTTTCCTGGCAGCGGGAGCGGCAAGTCCAATGAAATTCGGCACATTTCTATATCAAACCTCGCCCAACAGTATCGCGGCGGTCGCTCGCAAGGCCGAGGAGAGCGGTTTCGAATCGCTCTGGATCCCCGAGCACATCATCTTGCCGGTAACGTACCGCTCGCCGTATCCGTATTCTTCTACAGGAAGGATGGGCGCGCCGCCGGAGACGCCCCTGCACGATCCCTTGCTGGCGCTGGCCTATGTCGCCGGCGTCACCACGAAGATTCGGCTGGCGACTGGAGTCTTCGTGCTGCCGATTCGCAATGCGTTTACCACTGCCAAGGCGGTCGCGAGCCTGGACGTGCTTTCAGGTGGGCGATTTATTTTCGGCGTCGGGATCGGTTGGCTGGAAGAGGAGTTCGAAGGAGTCGGAATGAATTTCAAGGACCGCGCTCTTCGCACGCGCGAATACATCGCGCTGATGAAGGAGTTGTGGACCAGCGATGCGCCGGAATATCACGGCAAGACTATCAGCGTCGAAGGATTCAAGTTCATGCCCAAGCCCGCGCAAAAACCGCATCCGCCGATCGTGTTCGGCGGCAACACCGAGCCTTCCCTCAAGCGCGCGGCGAAACTCGGCGACGGCTGGTACGGAATCGCCGAGGGCAACGACCAGATCGCGGCGACCATCCAGCGTCTGCGGGAGCACGAGCGCGCGGCGGAGCGGACGGTGCCGCTGGAAATTACGGTGAGCAGGCTGCGCGAACAATTGAAGCCCGGTGATATCGAAAAATTCGCCGCGATGGGCGTATCGCGAATAATTATCGGGCCCGCCCCGACTACCCGCGAGCATCTCGCGGCGATGGAAAAGTTCGGCGCCGAAGTGATCGCGAGGAGTTGAATAGCGTGTCGCAATTCGCTCCGATATCATCGAAACTTCGACCAGAGGATTTCCTACTGACATGAACAGGTGCCCGCGCTGCCAAAGAACCTACCCTGACTCTGAAAAGTTTTGTGATGCCGACGGAACCGCATTGGTTCCGGCGGCGGCTCCCGCCTTCGTCGAAGCGGCGGAGAGCGCCAGCGGCGAGGGGCAAATCGAGTGCCCTGTGTGCGGCGGCAAAGCGCAGCCGGGCGAACTGATCTGTAATTTCTGCGGCGCTCGGCTGGGAATCGAATCGGCGGCCGAAACCTACACTCCGCCGCCACCGCGCTCGCCGACCTCGCGCAAGCAGACGACTTTGCGGCCAAGTTCGTCGGCCTCGTCGCGTATCACGGGCAGAATGCCGAACGACGACGGCGAAAATGAAGGCGGCGGCAGATTCGGCGTCCTCACTTACCTGATCGCCGCGATCATCGCGCTCGGCGGCGGCGCGTGGCTCGCGATACATCTGAGCACCAAGGCTGCGGAGGCGCCTGTGGCCAACGCGTCGCCGTCGGCGGCCGCGTCGGTGGCAGCGGCGGTGCCGACCGGGCCGCTGGTGGCGTTGGCGAACGCGATGCCGGTGCAGGTGACAGGAGAATCAGCGTCGGCTCCCGAGCGCAACCAGGATGCGGCGCGAAGAGTTTTCGATGATCACAAGGACGCGCTGCTGGACAGTTACACGCGTGCGCTGGCCGGTGACAGCACGATGCGCAACGCGATGGTGGTGCGAGTCCGGGTGCTGCCCTCCGGCAGCGTTGACGCGGCCTCGGTGCGGACCTCTATCAATCCGAATCCGGCGTTCGATGCGGAAGTGGTGAAGGACGTTTCGTCGTGGAACTACCCGCCGTTCAGCGGCAGCGAGGTCGAGATCGACTACCCCATTCTCTTCACCAACGATCCGTCGACCAAGGACGCACTCGAGTCGCAACTCAACACCAAGCTGACGGGATTGAGCCCGACCGAGCCGCCTGAGTTTGCCAGCGCACCGCCGGCGCCCGAGGCTTCGGCCGCCGCGTCGGAAGCGGTCAGCGCGCCGACGCCCGCCGCAGTCGAGACGCCGCCGGCGGAGGCCGTCGCGCCCGCGCCGCCAGTACCGCGCAGGCATCATACGTATCGGCCGCCACCGACGCCGACGCTTACCTTGCAGCAGCGCGTCATCCAGGTGCTGTCGTCGAGCAAACGCACCCGTCGCGTGAACTGCTACACCAGTGGCAGCACGGTTACGATCTTCGGCAAGGTGTTTGACAATGATGCCAAGGAGTACGCGGTAAAACTCGTGCGCCAGGTTCCGGGAGTCGGCAACGTGATCGATTCGCTGCAAACCGACACCGCCGATTGGGCGGCGCGTCAAGCTGCGATCGCCTCGCAGCTTTACGCCGCGGGGCTGACGAGCGTGACCGTCAAGGTGATCGGCAAGGACGCGTACCTCGACGGCACGGTCAAGACCGACGCGCAAAAGCAGCAGGCGGTCACGATCACCGAGAACGCGTCGTCGGTGCGTGTGACGGGTAACCTCATCAGAGTGGTGCCCGGAAACATGTTCGGGCTTTGATTTACCGGTCGGGACAACAAGGCGTGACTGAGCGAGGCTTGTTACTATTGACACGGTTCGAGCCGAACGCTTATATGGCGGAAAGAGCGCGGGATACGCCGCTCCGATCAGGAGGACTCAATTTTCCATGGCTGATGCAGCACCTACTACCCCCAAAGAAATCTTCGCGGCGATGCCCAGTCGTTTCAACAAGGACGCGGCGAAGGGTTTGAATGCTACCTACCAGTTCGATCTTTCCGGCGACAACGGCGGCAAGTGGAACGTCGTGATCAACAACGAAACCTGCACGGTCAACGAAGGACCGGCCGCTTCACCCAGTATCACCATCTCGATGACGGCGCAGGACTACGTCGATATGACCACCGGCAAGCTGAACGGGCAGGTCGCGTTCATGAGCGGCAAACTGCGAATCGCCGGCGACATGGGGCTCGCGCTCCGCATGCAGAGTCTGTTTGCTTAAATCGTGAGACTAACTCAACCATGACTTGAACGCCGGCCGGGCGAAACAAACCCGGTCGGCGGAAAATCCGCCTGAAAGAATCCCGCATAAAAATTCATCCCAAGCCGAAACGCGCCGATAAAGTTCAGATTCGGTACGCAGTCGAGACACAATCTTATCCACTGATTTAACGATTCCGGGTTGCCGCCAAGGCGAGCGCCGATTACGTCAGTACATAATTTCGGTAACTAAAATTCTGTTTCCAAACAGTCCTAAATCAAGGAGGACAAATCCACGTCACAGGAAGAGAGAACGCAAATGAGTCCCGCTGAGTTCGAGGGCGACCTCGACAAGGAAAGCGGGGAATCGAACGGGGACGGCCAGGACAACGACTCGCTGGCCTCAAAACTGTCGAAGGAGCTCACCAACTGGCGGCGCAAGCGCACCTCTTCGCGCCCGCGGAATTCTGACGGACCGATCCAGAATTTTTCGTCAGACCCCGCGCGCACGATCAAGGTTCGCGGTCACGAGACTTTGGTGGTTCGCAAACCCAAGCTCGCCAAGCCCCCCACCAATACTAATCGCACACCAGACAATCAGTAATTAGTCGTCCGCGGAGGTGGGGTCGGGTAGGGTGAGGAGCTAGGAGCGGAAGACTTCGACCGGCATCTCGCGTGATGCTTGCCGCGCCGGATATACAGTCGCGAGCAGGCACAGCAGCATCGAGGCTAGCGCTACGGCAGCGAAGTTCCACGGCGCGACGGCGATCGGAACCGTCGAGATGCCGTAGATTTCGCGCGGGATGTGAATGAACTGGTAGCGCGCCAGCGCGAAGCATCC
>DATNLS010000147.1:0-11919 GCA_035602775.1 Candidatus Acidiferrales bacterium
TGGGCTAGCCAGCGTAAATTGTGCTTGCACGGGGAGCGCATAAGCAAATAAAATAGTGGTTAGCGCAATTGATATTCGATGGAGATTTGGCATAATTTACAACTCTTCAAGGCACGCAGACTCAGTTTTTAGCTTTGAGAGGCATTTTGTATCAGTACCTCTGATAAAATGAGTGACTTTCCTACTGAGTAGAACAGGGAAATTTGGCGAAAAGTATCGGAAATCCTCTTAGGCTGCTCTTGATCGCCAACGATGATTTTGAGACATTCATAGAAGCTCATGGTGGGCGTAAGGGGCGGAAGAATCAATCGGGCGATGCGAAAGAAAGCATCAAATCCAGGAAGTAGGCGGGTGACGGCACTTACGTTACCGGGAGAAATCATGGCTAATGAAGCAAAGTATAGCTTGCCGCGTGTGATGACAGTTAAGGAATTGTCCGACTATCTGCGTGTGCATCCATCAACAATCTACAAGCTGCTACGGCGCGGAGAGCTGCCGGGCTTCAGGATCGGTACTGACTGGCGTTTCAACGCCGAGGTGATCGACCGCTGGTGCCTCGAGCGCAATATGAAGGGTCCGGACGGCGGCACTTCCACCCAGAACTGACGTTCGCACGATCATCTGATCGTAACATCTGAGAGCATTCTTCGACCGTCTTGGCGCGGGCGTGGAGTAATCTCCGCGGCGCCGACGCGCGATTTGTACGACGCGCGTTGTGGCGTCGGCGTGACGCCTTTGCGGCGCGCTTGACCTTGGCACCCGCGGTGCCTCACCATACCGATCGTTCAGATGATATCACCAGCACGGAAAAATGCGGTGCCGGCGCCAAAGCCCGCGCGCCGGCGCGGAGCGCTCGATCAGGTGCTGATCGACGCGGCGATGGATCTGTTCGCGTCGTACGGATACCGCGGCACCTCGCTGGCGCGAATCGCGCGCGCAGCGGGAGTCACCAAGGGTGCGCTCTATTGGCATTTCGCCGATAAGGAAGAATTCTTCATCGCCGTAGTCGCCAAGGTGCTCGGTGAATGGGGACTGATATTCGAAAAATCCGCGCACACGACAAACGCCGCCGAGTTCCGTGTGGAGTTCGAGCGGATGTTCGACACGATGGCGGCGCTCAACGAGAAGAATCCGTGGGTCAGCCGCCTGCTGCTGATCATCGCGCTCGAGTCGCACAAGATTGGGCCGCGCGTGCTGCGCTCGATGCGCAAGGCGAACCTGCACGGCATCGCGAGCTTTCGCGAACTGGTTGAGCGCGGGCAGCAGTTGGGAATTTTTGACGCGGAGCTCGATCCGGGCTGGGCGGCGACGCAGATTTTTTCGAGCTACCTGGGACTCGCGATGCTCTGGTATCTGCACGGACCGCAATTCGATTTGCGCCGTTCGCTGCGCCGCCAGGCGCGCGAGTTCATGCGCCAATGGAGCATCGCGAAATGAAGGCGGGACTCATCTATGAGATCGAGTCGGTCAAGCCGCACGCCGCCGATCACGAATATCGCGTGTTCTGGGAAACGATGGAGCAGATCGAGCTGGCCGATCGGCTCGGCTTCGATTCAGTGTGGACCGTCGAGCATCATTTCCTGAACGAATTTTCGTACTGCTCGGCGCCCGAGGTTTTTCTCGCCTGCGTGACGCAACGCACCAGGCAGATTCGCGTCGGGCACGGCGTCGTGGTGCTGCCGTTCAATCATCCGGTGCACGTCGCGGAACGGATCGCGATGCTCGACATCATGTCGAACGGACGCGTCGAATTCGGCACCGGGCGCGCGACCACGATGGACGAGCTGCTCGGCTTCGGCGTGTGTCCCGAAGAGACGCGGCCGCGATGGGCCGAGGCGGTCGAGGCGATCCCGCGGATGTGGCGCGAGGATCCGTTCACGATGCACGGCAAGTACTGGACCGTCGAGCCGCCGGTGTCGGTGATCCCCAAGCCGATTCAGAAACCGCATCCGCCGATGTGGGTGGCGGCTACCAATCCGACCACGTTCGGGCTGGCGGCGGAGCGTGGCCTGGGCGTGCTTTGCTTCACGCTCGGCGTCGAGCTGGCGCAGGTGGCGGAGCGAATCAATATTTATCGCGAAGGAATCAAGCGCGCGCGGCCGGTCGGGCAGACGATTAACAACCAGGTCTCGATGAACATCATGGGACTGGTCGGCGACGACCCGTACGAGGCCGAGCATATCGCGCGCGAAGCGGTGTTGTGGTACGTGCGCAAGGGTTTTGAGCTGGTGTCGAGCGTCGCCGCGGCGAGCAAGACCGACGAATCGTACCAGTACCTGAAGACCGCGTCGAAGTTCGATCCCGCCAAGTTCACGCTCGACTACTACGACTTCCTGAAGGACGGCGACCTGATCGCGGTCGGCGCCGTGGACGAGGCGGTGCGCGTCGCGCGGCGCTACCGCGAGCTCGGCGCGGACCAGGTTCTATTTTTTCTGCAGTACGGCGGCATCCCGCACGATCGCATCATGAAGTCGATCGATCTCATCGGCCGTCAGGCACTGGGCGAGATTCATTCGTGGAAAACACCGGGCGGAATCACGGCCGCACAACCCGCCGCGCGCCCGGACGCGGCTCACGCCTGATAGATGACGGAGGGACGAGTCGATGGAATTTGCGCTGCAGTACGAGCTTCAGCGGAGCCGCCCGCATTATCCCGGCTTCATGTACGACATCTACCATCAGGCGACCGAGCAGGTGAAACTTGCGGACCGCCTCGGCTACCATTCGGTCTGGACGGTCGAGCATCATTTTCTCAGCGAATGGTCATACTCGTCGGCGCCCGAAGTCTGGTACGGCGCGCTCAGTCAACTGACGACCCGGATTCGGCTCGGCCACGGCATCTGCCTGCTGCCGATTCCATTCAACCATCCGGTGCGCGTAGCGGAGCGAATCGCGGTGCTCGATATTATGTCGAACGGACGCGTCGAATTCGGATCGGGCCGCTCGATCACCGAACAGGAACTCGGCGGCTTCCAGGTCAATCCGGAAGATTCGCGCGCGATGTGGGAAGAGGCGGTCGCCGCGATTCCGAAAATGTGGATGCAGGAGACGTTCAGCCACGACGGCAAGTTTTTCAAGATGCCGGAGCGCGAGGTGATTCCGAAACCCATTCAGAAACCGCATCCACCGATGTGGGTGGCGGCGACGCAGCCCTCGACCTGGGAAATCGCGGGTCAGAAGGGAATCGGTGCGCTCGGCTTCGGAATTTCCGAGCCGGGGATGCTCGACAAGCTGATCGCGATTTACAAAAAAGCGATCAGCACCTGCGAGCCGGTCGGCGCGTTCGTGAACGATCGCACGGCCGCGGCGACGGTATGCGTATGCGCGCCGACGCGCGAGGAAGCCAAGGTGATCGCGAAGGACGCGATCGATTTCACCACGCGCAAAGCCGCCGAGCTGTTCACGCCCTTCGCCAAGCAGGAAGTGAAAGGCTACGAGTACTACAAAAAGATGGCGGAGGCGGTGGTTGCGATCGGAGACTACCGTTTGTCGATGGCAGATCTCGACAAGAGAATCGAAGCGGGCGCCGTGATGGTCGGCGATCCGGAAGACTGCCTGAAGGTCGCAAAGATTTACGAATCGGCGGGAGTGGATCTACTCCTGATGCTGGTGCAGGTAGGCGCAGTCCCGCACGAAAAGGTAATGCAAACGATCGACCTAATCGGCAAGCACGTGATGCCGAAGCTGAGCGCAAGCTCAAAGGCGTATCAGGCGGAGTCGGCGGCAGCCGCCGGCGCGAGATGAGCTAGGTCCGCGAGACTATTCGCAGAGTAGGAGACAGGCGCGCAAGACTAACGAAGACGTTCGAATTGGCTGAAGGCCTTCGTCATTTCCTTCCCACGTGGATCGGCCAATTGCTTTAGGAATCGCTGAATGTTGGGATCGGGACTGTTCGGCAGCGTATTCAAGTATTGCTGGGCCTGCGGAGTATCGATATTCGTAAGAACAAGCATCCCAAAAACAATCTTGATGGGATCATTGCTCTTCGTAAACGCGATCGCCGTGTCCAGCCCGGCGTTGGGCGAGCCTAGCACTCTTTCGATCTTGGCCACCTCCGCCTCCAGACATTCCTTGTCTCTTTGATCGAAAGAAGGTCCGCTCTGCGGCAGAATCGGGATTAGCTTGTTAAGGGTGTCGAGCTGGCTACGATAAAAATCCTTGAAGCGATCGCTCACGTTCATATACCCGTCGCCAGTCCAAGCGTAGGTTGCAGGCCAGCTTGCGACGCATTGTTTGAATGTCCAGGCAAAGCGCTGATTGATGACGACCTCCAGGTTACCGTCGTGTTGAAGATCCTGGACGCCGAGGCCGGCACCTTCGACTGACCCGATGGTTTTATATATTTCAAATCCCTTCACGGTCTTATCGACGACGTAGACTGAGCAAAACCCTCCGTTGTGGAAATCGTTACAGGAACCCGTGCTGTCCGAGCCGGTTGCCGCCACCAGTGACAGGAATCCATCGTGGCGTAGATCCGCGAACTTGTACGAAAGAAGCTTCTCCGGTACGCGGCCGAATTCGAATGAATCTGTGACTGAAGCTTGAACTGAGAGCATAAACCGGTCGACGACTTCTCTGGATGGCGGCTGTGAGGCGAGGTTAGGTGACGCGGTCACCGACCAATCATAGAAGGCAAGAGCCGTCGGCGGCTGGGGTGTCAGATCGGCAGGGCCGATCGCGATGCCTTCAGGATGCGCCAGGCTCGTGAGCGAGCCTGCGATCGTCGCAATAGGTTTGACGTTGCCGTCACTGCCGGGCGGATAAACAGTTATCGTCGCGGGTTGCTTGCGACCGGTGTTGCTATCATCCTCGTCCTCGTCGGTCACGACGCCGTCACTCGCGTTTGCGACGTAGATATTCCCATTCTTATCGATTGCGATTCCTCGTGGCGTAGCGAGGCCGGTGTTAGATCCGGAGATGGTGGCTTTGGGCGCAATGTCACCTTTGCTGCCCGCCGCATAGATAGTTATCGAGTTGGACTCATTGGTTACGTAGATGTATCCGGCGGTATCGAGCGCCAGGCCCGCCGGCGAGTTGAGTTGTGTATGATGGCCGGTAGCGCTGTCGGAAATCGTCGCTTCGGGACCAACATTCCCATTGGCGCCGGGTGGATAGATGGTGATGCTGCCGCCATCGGCGCCGAACTCATTGAGGACGTACAGCTTGCTCGCCGCGTCCACCGCAATGCCGATCGGTGAATTCAGTCCTGTCTTGTCTCCGGTCTTGCTGCCGCTGATCTCGGCGACAGGCGCTGCATTGCCGGCGCTCCCAGGCACGTAGACAGTAATGCTGCCATCACCGTTATAACCGGAGGCCTGATTAGCGACGTAAACCTTGCCCTCCTTGTCAATAGCGACTGCGAACGGGCCGCTTAGGTGGGCCTTATCGGTTCCCTTGTAATCCCATCCGATGCTTGCGATGGGCGCCGTGGCAGCATTGCTGCCGGGAGCGTAGATCGTGACGGTGTCGGACACCTGACGATCCGCGGCTCCGTTCACCACATAAATTTTCCCGCTGGAATCGAGCGCGACGGCGGTTGGGGCAAAGATATCGTTGTGGGTCGCTATGGTTGCAGACGGTTCAACATCCCCATTATCGCCGGATTGAAAAGCCCTCACGCTGTTCGAATCTGAATCCGTAACGAATATGTCGCCTACCGAATCCACCGCGACTCCCGTTATCTGACTGATACCGGTTTTCGGTCCGGAGATCGCGAATCCTGGAGTCAGGCAAGGCCTGTTGGGCATTCGAAGGTCAACGTGCGCGAAGAACGCCAATTTGTCATAGCCGCCAACGTATATGTTCGCGCTCGCATCGAGTGCGATCGGTCCGGTCGGCTTGAGACCCGCGCAATCACCGTCTATCTCAAATATAGGAGCGACATTCCCGTTACTCCCCGCCGCGAAAATCAGGATGTCCGCGCCACTGGCTCCCTCGACTCCCAAGCTGCTGGCATAGATGTTCCCGCTCGAATCGATCGCGATTCCACTCAGCGACGACAGCTTGGTAAGAGCACCCGAGATAACTCGAATCGGAGCGGCGTTGCCGGCGCTGTTCGGAGAATAAACGGTGATACTGTCGGGCTCATTTGCCGTCGGGCTCTGATTGGCGACGTAGATGTCGCCGCTCGAATCAAGCGCGATCCCTGTCGGTGAGGACAGTTGCGTGTGAGCCCCAGTGATTTCGGCAACGGGTGCGACATCGCCACTGCTGCCCGCAGCATATTTGGTAATGCTGTCGTGGCCGCCGCCGCCCTTGCCGGCGTTGGCCACGTAGATGTTTCCATTGGAGTCGAAGGTGATCGCCGTGGGACTGTCGAGCGAGGTGTTCTCGCCTTGGATAGTGACGATCGGGCTGATGCTGCCATTCGCGCCGGCGGGATAGACCGTGATCGAGTCCTTCGCCAGGTTGGTCACATATAGACGGCCCGCCCAATACGCGATGCCGCCGGGGTTGGAAATGAAAGTATTACCGACAATCGACGAGATGTTGCCGTTGCTCGAGATTGGATATACGCCGAGGGTGTTCAGGCTCGGAAGCGCCGTGTAGATGGCCGTGAACTTAGGGCTCGGCGTGGAGCTAGTTGTCACCGCCGGTTCCGCTGAGGCCTGTGTAACTCCGGAGTGGGCGTCGTTGATGAGTCGTGAAGGTCCATGCAACAAACTCCACAGAACGACTACGACGATCAGGATCTGCGAAGACCTGCGCGATAAGCAAAGGTTGCGGGCGGGGCGCATTCCTTCGCGCGGAGCGGAGTGCTCCTCCGGGTTCGATGTGATTGACGTGCCCCCTCTGCTGCGATCGATTGACCCGCAGTTTACTCGCCCGAACCACCCCGTGCGAGCGAACAAATCCAGCGATCGAGGATCCGTGACGATCGACCCAGTTGGCAAGCACGCGATGCCGAAGCTGAGCGCAAGCTCAAAGGCATTTCAAGCAGACTCGCCAGCAACAGCCGGCACCGTTTGGTAGTAGATCAACGAAATTGGGTCAATCGAACGCCGTTCTCTATTTATGATGCCTCTCTCGCGATGCCCGGGGACATCTAGTCAGACACAACCGGTCCCAGGCTTGGCAAATGCGATCCAATATCCAAGTGCGCCAACAAGCCAAAGTACAGTCAAAGTCACACTCACCATCTTTGCATAGAAGAAAAATTTCCGCAGTTTAAAGGATTTGCTCGCCTCATCGTATTCTGCGTGGTCAGTTCCTGAGGATGCCATTTCCTTGTAAGCTTTCATTGTGTTGCTATAACCGGCTAGGTATTGGAGGAAATCGAATAGCATTACAACAATCGCAGCGGCTCCTATCCCCACTAGATTCTTAATCAACAGCTCCCTCAAGTCCTGGGCAACGCGAGAGTCACTAACAATCAAACCCCAAGAAAAGGCGAGGACACCGAGCGCGACGGAGCGCACCTGCGTACTTAGCCTATCAGTGACGAAAGCAAGCTCTTTTAAAATATCGGTCTTGCTGGCCATATCTACTTGATGTGAGGGCCAAGCAATCACCCTTTCGCGGTTTTCTCTTTTTAAGGGTTCCCAATCTGGAACGCGTTTGAACTACTAGTATTCTCTCCCGAGCTATGCCGCCGCGCTTCTGATGTTTTTTCCGTCGAGCGGTTGAAGCGTTACCTCTTTTCGGAACTCCCTGAGCCAGCAACGCTTCGATGGCCCGTTCTAGACGCTCTCTTTCGCGCCTTAGTTCCGCGATAATTTTCTGTAAGTCCAATTCCTGCCCCCTCCGAACTGCTCAGCATACGGCCGGCTAGCTGGCTCCCGCCGTCTGTCCAGCACCGTGTTTCTGGGACACATGAGCAAAATCAACCATCGATAACGCGTGTATGGTTACCTTCGCGAGCCGGGGGCCGGGCGCGGGTCTACTATCTGGCGGCCTGTCGGGCGCACCTCTAGTGAGCAGCCGAAGAGGGAGTCGTCGCGGACCAGGCTTACTACTGCGTCCGCGATTTCTTCGGGCTGGATTATTTTTGACGGCATCCAGCTCTTGATGCCGTGTTGCTTCGCCAGCTCGAGGCCTCGGCGCACGAGCGGGGTGTCCACTATTCCAGGGCAGATGCAGTTAACGCGGATTTTTCGCTCCGCCTCCCACGATGCGAGCGAGTGCGTGAAGTTCACGACGCCGCCTTTGGCTGCGCCGTAAACTGCGTCCTGGCGATGAGGATAGAGGCCGGCCATCGAGGCCGTGTTGATGATGACGCCGCCGCCGTTCTTTTGCATCAGCGGAGCCGCGAGGCCGGTGCCGAGAATTACCGCCTGCAAGTCGATCTCGATCACCAGATGCCATCGCTCGGGCGGTGCGTCGGGATAGCCGGGCGCGCCGACGCCGATGCCCGCATTGTTGTGCAGGATGTCGAGGCGGCCGAATTTCGAGACCGCGGTATCGAGCATTCGACGAGCGTCCTCGAGTCTCGTGACGTCCGCCTTCACGAAAACGGCGCGGCCGCCCGCGGTCTCGATTCGCTTGACGGTTTCGGCGCCGCCCGCTTCGTCGAGATCGGCGACCACGATCGCCGCGCCTTCCTTCGCCAGCCGCTCCGAGGTTGCACGTCCGATGCCCGAAGAACCACCGGTGATGACGCCGACTTTGCCTTTGATTTCCATTGCGCGATCCTCCGTCCGAATACTAATCGATCTCTAACCGACACTCCCAACCAGCACGCCGATGATCAATCCCGCGAGCACGTAGGCGGTCAATGCAACATAAGTGTAGTCGCGTTCCCGGATGAAGAGGATGAAGCAGAACGCGACGCGTGCGAGCGGGACGAGCGTCAGCACGAACAGCCCGAGCGTGAGTGCCGCGTGCGGATTGCCTTGGCGAATCCGGTCGAACAGCAGGCCGAATTTTTCCTTGCCGATCAGGTGACCCTGCTGCACTGCGTGGTAGCGCTCGACGTAGTAGTCAGGCGCGAACGTGTAGTCCAATACGAGTCCGCCAACGAGGATGATCATCGCGGCGATCAGAATCGTGCGCAGCAGGATCGGCGTCCATACCCTGAGTATCCGATCTTCTTCCTGTTTCGGCATCGCTCAGATCCCCGACAGCGCGCGCCATCCCATCTCGGCCGCGATCAACAGAAGAATTACCACGAAAACGGTCCTGAGATACTCAACCTTGATGTACGGCAGGACGCGGCTGCCGGCTAGCGCGCCGGCCGTGACGCCAATGGCAACGGGCGCCGCGATGGTAGTGGCAACGTCGCCGCGCGCGAGGAATACGAGTGCGCCGGCGCCGGCGGTCACGCCGATCATGAAGTTGCTGGTCGCGCTCGAAACCTTGAGCGGCAGGTGCATAATGTAGTCCATCGCCATCACCTTGAGCGCGCCCGACCCAATCCCGAGCAGCCCCGACATCAGGCCCGCGACCACCATCAGCGCGCCGCCCTGCGGAACTTTCACGACCCCATAGTGGACCGGGTTGCCGTCCTCGGCGGGCACTTCGCCGCCGAGTTCGAGCCGCTCGGCAAGCGGATCGCCCTTGGTCAGGATGTCGTCGCCGCGCTTGGTGATCGTGAAGTATGCGGACTGGAGCATCATCGCGGCGAAGAGCAATTCGAGCACGACGGTCGGCACGACGCCGGCGAGATAAGCGCCGATCACCGCGCCGGTAACGGTCGCGCACTCGAGCACCATCGCGACTTTCAGGTTGGTCCAACCGTCGCGCACGAAGGCGACGCTGGCGCCGGCACTGGTTGCGACGACAGATATCAGGCTCGCGCCGACCGCGACCTTCATCGGCATGTGCGCCAGCACAACCAGCGCGGGCACGATGAAGACGCCGCCGCCGAGGCCCGAGATCGCGCCGATGAATCCGGCGCCGATTGCAAGCGCGAACAGGTTAGTCAGGATTTCAAGCAAGCACGGCTCCGGCGGCAGGCATTTGCGCGCAATCGTAGTTTGGATTGAATGAGAAAGACAGACGCGCGCAAGATCGAAGACGGACTACAACGGGCGCGGGTTGAGAATTTCAAACGTGCGGCGGGGACTATTGCGCAGCCCGCGCTCGATGTCGTCGGTAATTTCGCGCACCGCGCGCATCGGCTCGGCCGCGCGCCAGATGGGGCTGCCGATGACCACGTAGTCTGCGCCCGCGCGGATTGCGTCGGCGGCAGTGATCGCATTCGCGGTGGTGGTGCCCGGATCGCGCAGCCGCACGCCCGACGTCACGATGATGAATCGGCGTCCGCAGCTGTTCCGCACGCGCGGAACTTCATGCGGCCAGGTGACGACGCCGTCGAGCGACGCGTCGGCGGCGAAGCGCGCGATCTCGCTGATCCGGTCGGGCGAGCCGGGCGCGTGCGGGCTCGCGTTCGCGGTTTTCATTTCGGCCAGCGTCGCGATCGCCAGGATGCTCGGGCGGCGAAGTCCCTCGGTCCGGCAGATGCGCGCGACCTCGGTGCGCGTCCGCGTCATCATCTCGGTCGAGCCGCAGGTCGAGCCGTACGGGTGAATGTCGAACATCTTGACGCCGAGCCGCGTCGCCTCGACCGCGGCGCGCAGCACCTTTTGCGGGCTGTCGTGGAATTTTAGATCGAGAAAAACTTCGGCGCCGCGCCGGCGAATCTCGCGAATGAAATCGGGGCCGCCACCGACGAACAGCGCGCGCCCGACTTTGAACATCCCGACCACCCGCGCGAGGCGGTCCACCAGCCGGAGCGCGTCGGCGCGATCGCGCAAGTCCAGCGACACGATCAGCCGTTCGCGCAGCGCGTTCTGTCGCATCAGTCCCGAGAATGGCCAGTACTGCGTCATCGAGACATGAAAATATGCCGATTGGCGTCTAAGTCAAGGAAGCGCGAGGCTCGAGCTCGATGCAGTGCGGGGACTGCAATGGCGCGACTGCACTCAGACGCCGCGAACGCGCGCAGGATCCCCCGAATCCACGCGGATGCTCGGCTTTTCGCGCGCCCGGGCGTCGGCATCCGCTTTGCACATAGAGGTCAGGACGAGAAAATGGCAGCGATTGTTTTAGGTCCGGCGACTCGATAGGTCAATTAGACGGACCGGCATTTCCGGCCCCAGGTGAGGCAGGATGTTCGGCATTTTTATAGCAGCACTAATCATTTACGCGGTCGTGCAACATCGAAAGCGAAATCGCATGCGTTGGATGAAGTACAGCGACTGGTCGAAGTACGAATGGTCCAAGCATGACTGGTCGCAGTTCGGGCGACGCGGCTCGCGCGGGTCGCGCGACTGGTCGAAGTGGAAGGCGGACGAGAAAGCGTCCACCACGGCGACGGCCGAGCGCTTTGCCAACGATCTTCACGCAAAGATAAAGCGCGACTTCGATTCCAAGATGGCGCGCAAGTTCGAGGAGAAGGCGGCGCGCTTCGAGCGCAAGATGCGATCGAAATTCGATCACCAGACGCAGAAATACAGCGGGGTCACGCTCGATCCGGCGCAGGATATTCCGCCGCCGCCGCAGTTCAAGAACGACGCCGAACGCCAGACCTACGATCGCGCGCGCAAACGCGCACAGGCCGAGGCCGGCTTCTTCGTGCATCTGATGTGGTACGGAATCATCATCGGCTTCCTGTTCATCATCAACCTGATGACGACCGGGTTCGGCGGATATCCGTGGTTCATATGGCCGGCGCTTGGCTGGGGATTCGGAATCGCGAGCCACTTCTCGGCGGTGTACGGCTGGCGCTGGGTTCATGATCGCGTGTTCCAGCCCGCGGTCGCGCGCGAAGTGCAGCGCGAAGTTTTGCAGGAGAAAGAGCAGCTGCGGACCGAGAAGCAGGCGTCGCTCGACGAGCTGACGGCGACCTTCGCGCACGAAATTCGCAATCCGATCGCGGCGGCGAAAAGCCTCGTACAGCAGATGGGCGAAGATCCCACCTCGCACGAGAATGTCGAATACGCCAAGGTCGCGCTCGACGAGCTCGCGCGCGTCGAGCGC
>DATNLS010000112.1:0-4010 GCA_035602775.1 Candidatus Acidiferrales bacterium
CGCCGCGCGACCTCGCCGGAAGTCTGAACGGCGAGTCCGGCACCCTCGGCGGTGCCGTCGATCACAAAGCCATCGATCCCATCTCTGAACACGTTGCTCGATACCCAGAAAAGCGGACGAGTGACGATGAAGTTGTATACTTCATCGATGTAGTACTTGTTGAGTAGCAAGTCGTATGCAGGCTTAAGCCGCCACGCGAGCAGGAACGGTATTCCCGGCAATCGGATGTACAAGATCCATGCAAGGACAACTCCGATGAGCGAGGCGCCTATCGCGAGTAGTGACAAATCAAATGAGCTCGCCTCAACTACCGGTTTGAAATTGCCGACCGCCGGCGCGAGGAACCTCACGAACGTGTCTCCCCAAAGCAATTGATCGGGAATGTTCACCCATCCACCAACCGTCGCGAGAATAGCCAGTACGATCAGCGGAATAGTCATTACGGCCGGCGATTCGTGGATGTGAGGCACTTTATCAGGATCGACGCGCGACTCACCGAAGAACGTCATGAAGATCAGCCGGAACATATAGAACGACGTGAACCCGGCGGTGACCACGCCGATGAGCCAGAGCCAGAAGTGTCCCGACTCGTACGCGGAATCGAGAATCAGATCCTTCGAGAAGTAACCGGAAAACGGAAATATCGCGGAGATTGCGAGCGTCGCGATGAACATCGTCCAGAACGTGATCGGGATCTTTTTGCGCAGACCGCCCATCTTGTTCATGTCCTGCTCGCCGCCGAGCGCGTGCATCACCGATCCGGCGCACAGAAAGAGCAGGCCCTTGAAGAACGCGTGCGTCATCACGTGGAAGATGCCCGACGCGTACGCGCCCGATCCGACGCCGAGAAACATGTAGCCCAGCTGACTGATGGTCGAGTAGGCGAGCACTTTCTTGATGTCTGGCTGGACAAGCGCGATGCTCGCGGCGAACAGCGCCGTCATCGCGCCGATCGTCGCGACCAGGTCGAGCGTGCCGGGCGCCATCGTGAACATGAATCCGAGCCGCGCGATCATATACACGCCGGCGGTGACCATCGTCGCCGCGTGAATCAGCGCGCTGACTGGAGTCGGGCCGACCATCGCGTCGGGCAGCCAGACGTAGAGCGGAATCTGCGCCGATTTGCCGGTCGCGCCGATGAAGAGCAGGAAGCATGCCGCGGTCGCAGCCGCCGGGCCGAGCAGGGCCGCATTGTTGCGAAGCTCGACGAAGTTGACCGTCCAGACGCCGTGCGCGCCAAGCGTCGCCACGATGGTAAAGATTCCGAGCAGAAAGCCCGCGTCGCCGATTCGGGTGACGACGAATGCCTTGCGGCCGTTATAGGCGAACTGAGGATTGGTGTACCAGAATGAGATTAGTAAGTAGCTACACAGTCCGACGCCTTCCCACCCGATGAACATCATTAGCAAGTTGTCGGCCAGAACGAGTATCAACATCGATAGTGCGAACAGGTTCATGTAGGTAAAGAAGCGCGCGAAATCTTCGTCGTGCGCCATGTACCCGACTGAGTAAAGATGGATTAGTGCGCCGACCCCAGTGACTATCATCACCATCACGCCCGATAGTGCATCGACGCGCAGGCCCAGGTCAGCGTGGAAGGGGCCAGCCTCGATCCATCCCCACAAGTGCGTGACGAGCGCGCCGCCCGGCGGCATCCTGAGCAGCGTCAAAAATGCCCATGTCGCGACGCCGAACGCGACGAACATCACGCCCGGTCCGACCACGTTGACCGCGCCGCGTCCCGACCTGGCGCCGAAGAACAGGTTGAACACGACGCCGAGCGCGGGGAACAACAGGATTAGCGCGAGTGCTGGAAACTGAACTGTCATAAAGTGTTCGTCACCATCTCATCAGGGTCAAGTCGTCGGCATGCATGGTTTCGCGATTGCGGAAACTCGAAATGATGATGCCGAGACCGACCGCCGCTTCGGCCGCCGCGACCGTCATCACGAAGAACACGATCACCTGCCCGTCCATCGATCCGAGCCGGCTGCCGATCGCGATGAACGCGAGATTTACCGCGTTGAGCATCAGCTCGATCGACATGTACATCACGAGAATGTTGCGGCGGATGATCACTCCCGCCACGCCGATGGCGAAAATGATCGAGCTCAGCGACATCATGTAGGTGAGCGGAATCATGACGCGATTTTCTCTTCGACGCGCGGCTGTTCCACAGCGCGCGGCTGCTCTTCGAACACGACCGGCAGCCGGCGCGCGAGCGCGACCGAACCGACCACGGCTGCGAGCAACAGTATCGAGGTCACCTCGAAAGCGACCAGGTAGTCCGTGAACAGCTTGGCGGCGAGGCTCGCGAGCGATCCATAACCGGCGGGCTCGTGCGTGAATTTCACCAGCAGATGCGGCGGCGCGAGGATGAGGCACAGTTCGACCACCAACAGCGCAGCGCCGATTGAACCAAAAATCTTGAGCGCCAGGTGACCCGTCGGACCGGCTTCGACTTGAAGATTCAACAGCCAGATCACGAACAGGAACAGAATCATGATCGCTCCCGCATAGACAATGATCTGCAGGAAGCCGACCACGACCGCGTCCTCGCCTATAAAAAGAATGGCGACGGTCATCAGCGTTCCGATCAACGCGAGCAGCGAATGAATCGGGTTGCGCTGCATGATCACGCCGAGCGCCGAGACGACCGCCAGCGCGCCGAGAAAGATGTACAGGAATGGCGGCATCACTGGACTCTCCCGGTCGCCACCACGACGAACGCGGTAATCAACACGTTGAACAGTCCGAGCGGCACCAGCCCTTTCCATCCGAGACGCATCAACTGATCGTATCGAAATCGCGGCAGTGTCCATCGCACGAGGCCGAGGAAAATGCACAGCGCGACGACCTTGACCAGGAACGCGATCACGCCGAGGATCGAAACGGCGAGCGCGGGAACCGCGAGAAACGCGCCGCCCGGCAGATGAAACCCGTCGCGCATCAGCCACGGCACCTGCCATCCGCCGAGGAAGAACGTCGTCAACAGCATCGCGACCAGCGCCTGCTCGGCGAAGTCGGTGAGCATGAAGACCGCCTGCTTGCCGCCGGAGTATTCGGTGAAATAACCCTGGATCAATTCCGAATCGCTCTCGGGCAGGTCGAAGGGGATGCGCTTGGATTCCGCCGCGCCCGCGACCAGCAACAGAATGAAAGCGAGCGGCTGCACGAAAATTCCCCAGCGCGGTAAAAATCCAAACCACACGCCGCCCTGCCCGCGCACGATTTCCTGTAGATTCAGCGTGCCGAACGTCATGATGACCGACACGATCGCGAGTCCCATCGCCAGCTCGTACGAGATCATCTGCGCCGTAGCGCGAATCCCGCCGAGCAGCGCCCATCGATTGTTCGACGACCATCCCGCGAGTGCGACGCCGTAGACTCCAAGCCCGATCGTCGCGAGCAGATAGAGTGCGCCGGCGTTGAGGTTGGTAGCCTCGAGCCCGATGCGATGGCCGTGAATCATAATCTGGTCGCCGAACGGGATCACGACGAACGTGATCATCACCGGGAACAGTGCGAGGAACGGCGCCAGCGTGTGCAGGAATTTGTCCGCGCCGGCCGGCACGAAATCTTCCTTGGTGAACATTTTCACCGGGTCGGCGATGGTGGTGTTGATGATGCCGAGGTTCGGCATCCCCATGCGCTTGCCGAGGCCGGTGATGGTCACGCGATTCGAGCCGATGCGATCCTGGATGAGCGCGCTGCCCTTGCGCTCGAAATAAAGCAGGAAGAGCGACAGGTTCAATCCGAGCACGATCATCAGGATCGCTTTGACCGCGCCGGCGATTAGTTCAATTGTCACGTGAGGCAAGCTCGTCGATAAGTTTGAGGGTGCTTTCTTCGGTGAGATTCTCGAAGTAAGCGTCCTGATTGAGCTGGAGCATCGGCGCAGTGCCGCATGAGGCCAGGCATTCGACCGCGTCGAGCGTGAATTTGCCGTCTGGGGTCGTCTCACCCACCTCGATTTTCAGTTTGCGCCGGATACAGTCGACGATTTTTTC
>DATNLS010000035.1:0-3014 GCA_035602775.1 Candidatus Acidiferrales bacterium
CCGGCCGGCGACAGCCGCAGGCTCAGGTCGCCGGTGATCGCAGCCTCGGCCGCGCCTTTTTCGTGAGACAGGTCGTGAAGCAGTATGATGACACCGCCGGGCCGCCCCTCGGCGTTCAGCAGCGGCGACACCTCGACGCGAATTGCCAACTCCCGGGGTCCGGTCGCCAAGACCGTCTCCATGTCGCCAAGGTCCTGACCGCTCTCGAGGCATGCACCGACCATCCGTCCCAGCCAGTCGTTCTGGCGCACGAGGTCGGCCACCGTCGCGGCGCTGACCTGCGAAACCCCGAGCATCGTCTCCGCCGCCGGGTTGACGACCTGGGGTTCCATCGCGGGTGAGAGCACGATGATGCCGTCGGTCAGACTGTCGATAATGTCGTGCCAGAGATTCAAAATTTATCCCCGGTCAGTGTTCTCAAGCCTCTCGGAGAGGCCACCGTAACACAAAGAACTTCGTCGATTGAAATTGACGTAGCTGACAATTCCGCCATCCAGCGTCAAAATTCGTCAGTGTTGGCCAGCATTCTGTTAAATTTGAACAGTCGAGCATTAGACTTTTTAATGGGTTATGCACCTTGATCGGGTTGATCCCGCTCCCACCGGTCGGTAACTTTGGGGTCACTTTCTCGGGGGAGAATGCGTAAGACTTACTTCATCTATCGAGTGCTGGTTGTCCTGATGGCGGTCCTGATCGCCGCGGGATGGGCGCCCACTCGTGCCAACGCTGAAGATTTCGATACGTCTGCGGCGACTACAGCTCCCGGCCTGCTAGGACAAAACTCTGGATTCGACCTAGAGACTCCGGCGGAGGCGGGCGCGCAGCCCCTTCCGTCGTCGCCCTACGTCCTGCCTCTACCTCAAGCAGTTCCTCCGTTCCCTATTTTGCTTAATCGAGCCGTACGCCACTACGTCTCAGATTTCATGAGCTCGCGCGACGAACTACAGGATACCTTCGACCGTAGTCATCCTTACCTGCCCGACATGGTCCGGGTGCTGCGAACTTACGGCCTTCCGGACGACTTGGTCTACTTGGCTTTCGCCGAAAGCGAATTCTCCAAGGAAGGCCAGGGACCCTGGCAGTTCACTTATGAGACGGCCCGGCGCTTCGGGCTGCGAATCGACGACTACGTCGATGAACGCCGCGACCCCGTAATGTCCACCAAGGCGGCCGCTGAATACCTGGCGACTTTGCACGACCAATCGGGCGATTGGCCGATGACGCTGGTGGCGTGGAACAACGGCGACCGCGCAATCAACAAATACTGGTCGCTGCGTGGACGCAATATGGAGCGGTTTGGAAGCCGCCTGCCGCGGCGAACCCGCGGGCTGATGGGACGCTTCATGGCCGTGGCTTATATCGCGCACCATGCCGACAGCTACGGAATCACGCCGATCAAGCTCGACGATCCGCCAGCCTTCCAAACGCTGTCGATTGCCGGCGGCACTCCGCTCAGCCGTGTCGCCCTCGATCACGGGACGACGCTCGGGCGCCTGCGTGAGCTAAATCCAGCCCTGCTGCGCGACGTCGTACCTCCCAGCGAAAGCTCCTACAACGTTCGCATTCCAGTGGATTCCCCCGCCAGCGCGAAGCACGTCGAGTTCTAGTTCCAGGCTCCTCGATTCTCGATCGGCAAAAATTTCCGGATCGGAAACTTCGCCCGCAATAGCAGGCAATAGTCCCGCAGTCTTTATTTTCCGGCACATCAATTGCGTCGATCACCTGGCAAGAGAATGTAGATTACGTTCGTCAGGGTCGCTGAACAATTGGTGAAATTATGAAAACAACAATCATGAATTTCGTGGCAGCCGGGTTAATCAGCCTTGGCATGGTAACTTTGGCTGGCTGTGCCGACGGTACGACTACCGCTGCCTACAACCCGCCGATGGAGATAGTTCACGAGCCGACGGCGCTGACTACGGTGCCGCCGACCGCGAACACTACCACCACTACGACGCAATTCAGCAATGGCACCGTGGAAAAGCAGACGACGACCGACTACAACCCTGCTTACACCACAGTCGGACCGCCATATAAGACCACGATCGTGCCGGTACCCGGAACGACGACCACGACCGTCCGGACGACGACAGTCGGCGACGACGACTGACTTGGTAGCGGCGTGACGCTCGCCTCAAGCCTGGCGCAGGGCTGCGGGCGAATGCGGTTCAATTGCGACGGAAAGCCGCGTATCCTTTGCTCCGCATGATTAGCGCCGACCAGGCTCTGCAAATCGTCCTCGAAAACGTGGCGCCGCTCGGCGTCGAGCGAATTCCAATCCTCGACGCGCTGGGCCGCGTGCTCGCCGAAAATATCAGCTCGGCGCGCGAAATCCCCGGCTTCGACAACTCCGCGATGGACGGGTACGCAGTCCGCGCCGCCGACCTCGCCAAGGCGTCCGAGGCGAATCCCGTCAAGCTCACGGTGGTCGAGACCGTCGGCGCCGGCCAGATGCCGGCGCGCCGCGTGAATCCCAGCCTGGCGGTGCGGACGATGACCGGCGCGCCGATAGCGGAAGGCGCAGACGCGATCATCCCGGTCGAACGCACGCGCGGGAGTGGCGGTCTGATCGAGTTCCTGGCGAGCGTCGAGAAGGGCGCGTTCATCCGGCCGCGTGGCGAAGACTTGCGCCTCGGCGAACTGGTGATGTCCGCGCGCAAAGTGCTCACGCCCGCCGACCTTGGGATGCTGGCGTCGGTGAATCGAGCGATGGTCGAAGTCATTCGCCGTCCGCGCGTCGCGATCGTTGCCACCGGCGACGAACTGGTGGACGTCGATCAGTTGCCGGCTGGCGCGCAGGTCGTCAACTCGAGTGCGTATGCGCTGGCAGGCGCGGTGCGCGAAGCGGGCGCCGATCCCACGATTCTCAAAGTCGCGCGCGACGACAGTCGCGAGATTCGCGATCGCCTGGCCGAGGCGATGACCTTCGACGCGATGCTGTCCACCGGAGGCGTGTCGGTGGGCCAATTCGATCACGTCAAAACTGCGCTCGACGAGCTCGGGATGCGTCAGCT
>DATNLS010000028.1:0-16268 GCA_035602775.1 Candidatus Acidiferrales bacterium
GGTTTTTATTAATGGAGTCGAGCAACAAGGAGCCGACAAGCAAGAATTTGGCAATGTCATCGCATCAGGATTAAATCTGCCATACACGCACTACGGCTTTACCAATGTGGCGGCAAATTTAATGATCCCGATCAACCAGCCGGTCAATTTGTTTTGGGTCAAGCTAGGTCCGGCAAGCGAGGCTCTTAAGGCACAATATAAGAAAGTGGGCATAGAGTTTTGCTATTGCTCGATATATGACGAGTGTTGGTTCGGTTGGTCGGGCGTGTTGGTAAGCGTCCGAGACGACAAATGTAGCGCATTCTCCAAAGAGCCATTAAGTAATTGGTGGCAGAATTAGCGCGCTCCGCATGCGAGCATCATCGCAGCAACCACGGTGAGGCCGATTGTCGCCAAGGCCAGCAGCAGCACCGAAAAAGCGAGCGCAAGCGACGCTATGGCGTCCACTTTGGCTGAGCCTTTTTCAAAACAGTCCACTACCTACCCTTGGTAGTGCTGGCTCTCCCAACCACAACCCAATGTATAGTCGCACCCTTCCCCGCTTGATCAGCCCGCCAGAATCACCTCGCGGTGACCCGCAGAACCGGCCCACAATTTCGGGAGATGCCACCGTTGGCGACAAGATCGAACTTACTGTTACGATTGTAGCCCGTGAGCACCACTACCATGGGCGCTAGCGCATCGAGTCAAAACTTCGCTGAACGCGTGAAGGAACCGGGCAGCGGCGCCGCGGTTCTCATCGCCGACGACGATCCCGCGATCCGCCTTGTTTTGAGGCACCGCCTCGAAGCCGACGGCCATCGCGTCGAAGAGGCAATCGACAGCGCGTCCGCGCTCGCGGCCCTTCGCAGCAATCAATTCGACGTCGCCCTGCTCGACATAATCATGCCCGGCAACGGCGGCCTCGATGTCCTCTCGGCGGCGCACACCGAAGCGGTCCGCACGCTTATCATCGTGATCACGGCGGCGAGCACGATGAACAACGCCGTCGAGGCGATGAAGCGCGGGGCTCACGACTACCTCACCAAGCCGTTCGCCAATCTCGACCTGGTCGCGGCCGCAATCAAGCGCGCGGTCGAAGTCGGCGCGCAAGCCGCGGATCTCAATCGGCTGAAGGACGAAGTCAATCGCCAGCTCGTCGGGGGCGAGATAATCGGACGCAGCTCCGCGATGCAGGAAGTTTACAAATTGATCGGGCGCGTCGTCACCAACGACGCGACCGTCCTGCTCAGTGGCGAGAGCGGCACCGGCAAGGAGCTGGTGGCGCGCGCGATTCATTTCAAATCGGCGCGATGGCGCTCGCCGTTCGTCGCCGTCAACTGCTCCGCTATCCCGCACGGCCTGCTCGAGAGCGAGCTGTTCGGACACGAACGCGGCTCGTTCACCGGTGCGTCCGAGCGGCGCGCCGGCAAGTTCGAGATGGCCGATACCGGCACGATCTTCCTCGACGAAATCGGCGACCTGCCGGTCGAGCTGCAACCCAAGCTGCTGCGCGTGCTGCAGGAGCGCGAGTTCAACCGCGTCGGCAGCGTCGAGACGCTCAAGCTCAAGGCGCGCGTGATCGCGGCGACCAACCAGAACCTCGAGACGCTGGTCGCCGCGCGAAAATTTCGCGAGGACCTGTACTTCCGCCTGCGCGTGATACCGATCCAGATGCCGGCGCTGCGCGAGCGGCGCGATGATATCGGCGAGCTGACGGATTACTTCGTCTCCAAGGCCGTGCAGGAGATGGGCGCGCGCGCCACCACGATCAGCCCCGAAGCGCGCGTCAAGCTGGAATCCGCCGACTGGCCGGGTAACGTGCGCGAACTCGAAAACGCCGTGATGCGCGCGACGTTGCTCGCGCCGGGCACCACGATTCGCCCCGATGATATCGAGCTCACGCGGCCGAGCGCCGTCAGCAGTGGAGCGGCGGCCGCGGCCGACGGAGCCGAGCTAGGCGATATCATCTCGACCCGTATCGCGGGATGGTTCGATTCGCCCGGCGGCGAGGAACCGCGCGACCTCTACCATCGGCTGGTCGCGGAAATCGAGCGCCCGCTGGTCGAACTCGCGCTCAAGCGTGCCGGCGGCAACCAGGTGCGCGCGGCGCGGATGCTCGGGCTCAATCGCAACACGCTCCGCAAAAAAATCACCGACCACAAGATCGTATTGACCAAATTCCCCGCCGGATGACGCGGCTCCCCTCGCACTTCTACGCGATGGTCGATCCCTCGGGCGGACACGAGCCCGTTGCGCTGGCGGAAATTCTGCTCGAGGCCGGCGCCCGAATCATGCAGCTGCGGCTGAAGGATGCGCCCGGACGCGATTTTCTCGCCGCCGCGCGCGCCATTGCCGAGATGTGCCGCAAGCGCGGCGCGATTCTCATCGTCAACGATCGGGTCGATATCGCGATTCTCGCCGGCGCGCAGGGAGTGCATCTCGGGCAGGAGGATCTTCCGCTCGAGGCGGCGCGTCGCATCGCCGGTCCCGACAGGATAATCGGCATCTCGACGCATAACCTCGAGGATGCACGCGCGGCCGAAAATGGCGGCGCGGACTACATCGGATTCGGCCCGATGTATGCCGGCGGACTGCGAAACAACCCGGCAGGAATGGGCCTCGACCGCCTTCGCGAAATCCGCGCGGCCGTAAAGATCCCAATCGTAGCGATCGGCGGGATCACCGCAGCGCGCATCCCCGAAACCCTCGCCGCCGGCGCCGACGCAGTAGCAATCATCACCGACGTAGTAACCGCTCCCAACATCGGAGCCAAAGTCCGCTCAATCCTCGCAATTGAGTAGTGCGTAATTTTCATTCATACTTACATACATGAGAAGTATGAAAGCGCGCGTAGCCGAACGTGGTCAGGTCACGATTCCGAAACGGCTCCGGGAAAGGCTGGGAGTTAAGCCGGGCACGGTACTCGAATTCAGCGAAGATCACGGAAGGCTGATTGCAGTGAAGGCCAGCGGCATCGATCCGGTAGGCGAGGTGCGCGGATGTCTGGGGAAGAGAATCAACACTGAAGCCGTGATGGCGCAGCTTCGCGGACGGCGGTGATTACCGCGGTCGATACCAATATTTTGCTGGACGTGTTTGGCGACGATCCGACATTTGCACCGGCCTCATCTGAGGCGCTGCGGGATTGCCTGCGAGAAGGCGCATTGATCGCATCGGACGTGGTCTGGGCCGAGACGGCGACCGTGTTTGGAGATGCTGGCCGTTTTCGAGACGCGATGAACAAGCTGCCGGCCGCTTTCTCTCCGCTGACGGAAGAGGCGGCGACCAAGGCCGCGCAGGCTTGGCGTCGGTACCGCGCAGGCGGAGGCCGGCGCGATCGGATTGCGGCCGACTTTCTAATCGGTGCGCATGCTCTCGTTACTGCCGACCGTCTCCTCACGCGTGAGCTGGGTTTCTACCGCCGATACTTCTCGGGTCTCCGGATATTGGACCCGACGACCGCGCGCTGAACACTCATAGATCTCAGTCGCTCGAATTACGCGGTAACGGGAACGGGCGCTGCTGCCTGGCGAGATTGCTCGGATGCGAGCGAGCGGCATGAATACGTTACCGCCGCGCCGAGCAGGCACATCACGACGAATACTTCGAAGGCGGGGACGTAGCTGCCGGTCACATCGTAGATCTTGCCGGCGCCGACCGGACCCACGAATGCGCCGATGGTGTTGAAGATGCCCGCGATGCCGCCGATCGAGCCGAAGCGCTTGAGCCCGAGCGACTCCGCCACCAGCATCGGGACCAGGACCAATGGCGCGCCGAGCGAAAGCCCGAAGATCAGCACGAACGGTATCATCACGGCGGTCCGCGCCGCGCCGAAGATCAGAAGCATCCCGACGCACGCGGCGAGAAAGTTAAACGTCAGCGCGATTCGTGCGCTCACGCGATCCGCGAACAGGCCCATCCCGAGCTTGCCAAAGGCCGCGAATACGTACACCAGGCTCATCATGCCGGCTGCAAATGACTCCGTGTAGCCGAGCTCGGTGAGATATTTGATGAGGTGCAAGCCGGCGCCGGCGGCGACCGCGGCGAAAAAGAATTGCGCGCCGGCAATCATCCAGAATGAGCGGCAGCGGAATGCTTCGCGCAGTTCGAATCCCGGCAACGCGTCGCTGGCCTGCGCGACGCTGACACCCTCGGCCTGCGGCGGGCGTGTTCTCACCACGAAAATTATGAGCGGCACGACGATCAGGAACATCGGGATCGCGAGCGCGACGTAACCTGCGCGCCATCCGCCGCGCACGATCGCGAAGTTTCCGACCATCGTCATCGCGGCGCCGCCGAGCGAAGTTCCCGCGAACGCGAGGCCCATCGCGAGTCCGCGGCGCGCGCCGAACCAATTGGCGATCACTAGCGAGCACGGCAGCAGCGTCGATGCGCCGATGCCGACGCCGAGCAGGACGTACGCACCGAACAGCGGGCCGAATGAATCGACGCGACTCGCGATTAGAAAAGACGCGCCGGTCATGATCACGCCGGCCACCATCACGACCCGCGCTTCGACGCGGTCGAGCAGCCATCCGATAAGCGGTGCGCTGAGCCCGGCGGACAGCGGCAGCGCGGCGCCCTGAAGAGTCGAGACTTGCGTGCGCGACCAGCCGAAATGTTTCAGCAGGTGTGGAAAGAACAGGCCGCCGGTGTTGTAGCCGGATCCGAAAACGAACACCAGCGTAACGAAAAGACTTGCGACGATGATCCAACCCTGGCGTTCCCGCTCCGTCATCAGATGGTCCCCTGGTTGAGACTTATAGCGAGACGAGAGTGGATCGTCGAGTGCGAAAAACTATTCGAGCGCCGTGATCGGGACGTAGCCTTCGAGGCCGTTCTTCATGCGGATTCTCATGTAGTCGAGCGAGACTCCAACCACGTGAACATTTTTGCCCTGGTGAACCTCGGCGAGTTTCTTACCCCATCGATTCGGCTTATCGAGCACGCCGGCGTCGTGCGTGAGCACGAATACTTTGTCGGTCGGCTTCACCAGCTCGACGGCCGACGGATCGACGTAGCCGGTTTCTCCGGACTTTAGCTTCACCTGCAGATAGTAGTGCGTGGAGCCCGTCACCTCGACGAATTTGCCGGGCTCGAGCTGCTCGAGGTGCCTGCTGCTTTTCGCCGGCGCGGAGTAGGCCGGCGCGGCCTCGAGCACCTTCAGTCGCGCCTGCGCCGGCTCGATTTCCGGCTCGCGGATGGTGTTTCTACTCGACGCGTGATGCTTTGGCTTCGCACCCACCGCGCCGGATGGCGTAGTAGCGGATGGACTCGTCGCCGACGCTGGAGAATTGACCGGCTCGCCGCCGCTCGGACCTTCCGCCGGGACGATCGACGTCGAGGGAACGTCTTCCTCGCCTGCGCCCGCTGCGAAGGCCGGCGCGTTAAACGCGAACATCGCCGCCACGATAGCTACCAGAGCCATTATCCGCGCTGAACGAAAATCACAGTGAAGCATATCCCTCCTCCTCTCCTCCCAACTTGCACTCTAATTCTAGCAACTGCCGCATACAGTGCATCGCTCGACATCGCACGGCGGGCTCTGATGCTCGTGATGGGCCTTCTTGCGTTCGGCCAGCAGGAACCATTTGTGAATGTGATGATCGATGAAGTCCCACGGCAGCAGCTCGTCGTCGACGTAATGGCGCGTGACGAAAAAATCGGGATCTGGCAGCGACGAATTCTCGCCGGACTCAACTTCGCGATGAATCTTCGCCAGCTCGTGCCAGATGGGCCCGGCAGTTTCGCATACTGCGGCTTCAAGCCGTTCGAGGATGCGGCTGACGCGGCGATCGCCGCGCGACACCATCGTCTGGAAGTACGCCTCGCGCGGCGATTCGGCATCGAGCTCGACTTGCCCCAGGCGCGCGAGGCGCTGGCGCAGCATCGCGACCTTGCGCTTGATCGAACGCGCGTCCTGCATCGGATCCCATTGAAACGGCGTCCACGGCTTGGGCACGAACGGATTGAGCGACACCGTCACGGAGCCGATACGAGTGCGGCGCGCGCGGGCACGCTCAAGCACCTTGGCGACGAGGTCGGCGATCGCGAGCACGTCCTCGTCGCGCTCCTCGGGCAGACCGATCATGAAATAGAATTTGAGGTTGCCGACGCCTTCGCCGAGCATCATCTCGGCTGCTTGAAGAATCTCAGCCTCGGTAAGATTCTTGTTGATGACTTTGCGCATCCGCTCGCTGCCGGCCTCAGGCGCGACGGTCACGCTCTGACTTCCGCCGCGCGCCAGCGCCGATGCGAGCGCGGGCGAAATGCAATCGGCCTTCAGCGACGAGGGCGACAACCGACCGCCGCGATCGACCACCGCCGACGCGATGTCGGCGACACCCGGCACGCTCGCCATCTCGGCACCGACCAAGCCGATCACTTTGCGCTCGCCAAGACCGCGCTCGGCCTCGGCGATCAACATTTCGGGCGCGCGATACCGAATCGGGCGATACATGAAACCGGCCGCGCAGAAACGGCATCCCCATTGGCAGCCGCGGCTCGCCTCGACCAGGAACATGTCGCCGAAGACACTTTCCTCGGTGAGAATCAGCGACGATGTGGTGAAGCGGTTCAGGTCGCGAAGCAGGCGTCGATTCACCTGCGAGTTGCCGGGGCCGCTGTATTTCACCGTCGCGAGGCGGCCGGCATCGTCGTAAACGGGCGTGTAGAAGTCGGGAAGGTACGCGCCCTGGACCGATGCGAGTTCGCGCAGCTGATTCGGCGAGCCGCGCGTCGCATCCCATCGCTCGATGAACTCGGGGACCATTTCCTCGCCCTCGCCGATCAGAAACAGATCGATGAAATCGGCGATGGGTTCGGGATTGAGAAAAACGGCGGAGCCGCCGGCGATGATCAGCGGAAAATTGCGGCCCAAGCGATCGGCGCGGCGTGCGGGAATCCCGGCCATGCGCAAAACGCTCAAGACGTTGAGATAGTCAGTCTCGAAGGAAATCGAAAACGCGAGGATGTCGAAGTCGGATAGCGGGCGGCCCCGCTCGAAGGAGACCAAGCGCTCGCCACCAACGCGGAAGTTCTGGCGCTCGTCGGCGTCGGGCAGAAATGCGCGATCCGCCGCCACCGCGGTATCGGATTCGAAGATGTGGAACACGGCCTGGAAGCCGAGATTGGCCATGCCGAGCCGGTAGGTGTTGGGATAGATGACGCAGACGGAAATATCGCCGCCGGGTTGGCGCGCGTAGAGTACTTTTTCGCGCGCGATGCGCTCGAGCGCGCGCTTACGCGGGTACATTCGACGACTCCGACATGATCATACAGAGTATCGCCGCGCGGATAGCACGCTCAAGAGGAGTGTCGAAGTCACGCGAATCCGCGCGGCTCTTGCGAAACGCGTCACGACGCGATGCGGTCGGGGCGCGTGTAGATGTTGAAGCTGCCGTCGCGCAGGAAGCCGACCAGCGTCGTGCCGATTTCTTCGGCCAGCTCGACTGCCAGCGACGACGGCGCCGACACGGCGGCGAGAATCGGCACGCCGCTTGCGGCGGCCTTCTGCACAATCTCGAAGCTGAGGCGGGCGCTGACCATCATTATATGTCGTGACAGCGGGACCATCGCATTCGTCAGCGCGTATCCGATCACTTTGTCTACCGCGTTGTGGCGCCCGACGTCTTCGCGTATCGCGAGCATTGTGCCGTCCAGTGAAAAGATCGCGGCGCCGTGGAGTCCGCCTGTCGTGGCGAACACGCGCTGGCCGGCACGGAGCTTCTCCGGCAGCGCAAGCAGCGTGGCAGGCGTTACGCGCGCAACATCCACGGGCGGCGTCACGCGGCGTCGAATCGAGTCGATGCTGGTCTTGCCGCATACGCCGCAGCTCGAGCTCATGACGAAGTTGCGCTTGAGGCGAACGCGCAACCCCTCGGCGGGCACGTTCAGGATGATATCGATGGCGTTGGGCTCCGGTGCGCCCTTGCGTCCGCGCACGCGCCGAATCTCGCCGAGCTCGCTCGCGTCGTTTATGAAACCTTCGGCAAAGAGAAATCCCGCAGCAAGTTCCTCGTCATGCCCGGGCGTGCGCATCGTGAGCGTGAAGCGACGGCCGGCGAGACGAATCTCCAGCGGCTCTTCGACGGCCATCTTCTCGATGCGCTCTGAAGTCTTGCCGCCGCGCCAGGTTGTCGCGCGATGCTCGCGCACTTCGTCGTTCGCAACGTCGGCCGCGTCGTCGTCCTCGGGCCGGATGTGCACAGAGTCGGTTTTCATCCCTCGCCAACTTCTTCTGATTCAACGACCGACTCGGTCGCGATGAAAGCAACGGCCTCGCTCACGAGCGGGCTCAGCCCATCGCCGCCCTTTGCCACGTAGTCAACGATCTCGCGGCGCATCCGAGCCTCCCAGAAATTGCGAAGATGGTTCGCGACGCCCTCGACGGCTTCTTCTTGATCCGGATAACCGGCGAAGTAGGTACCTATATCATTAGCCATCATGATGAGGTGATGAATATCGTGAATAGCTACTCCGTTTACCTTGTGCGAATGACCGTTGGCAGCGCGCTCCGGAGCGACCTGTACGGCGGTGACCTTGAATTCGGGACAATTGGTCGCCCAATCGGAATGCTCAGTCATCAAGTCGTTGGTGCGCGATTCCGGATGATGGAACGTAGTATATACCACGCCGGGCTGGACGCGTTCAGTCACCAGCGCGCGCAAGCGGGTCTCGCCGCGGCGCGCCCGCACCTGGAGCCAGTCGCCGTCGCGAATGCCCCGCAGCTCGGCGTCACTTGGATGTATCTCGAGGCGATCCTCGGCGTGCATCCCGGCATTCAACGTCCGCCGCGTCTGAGTACCAACATTATACTGACTGAGTATGCGCCCAGTAGTCAGTATCAGCGGATACTCGGAGTTAGTGCGTTCCTCAGTGGGTACATATTCGGTAATCGTGAACTTGCCTTTGCCGCGCACGAAGTGATCGGCATGCATGGTGGGAGTGCCAGTGGGAGCGCCTGCGTTGCATGGCCACTGCACACTGCCCAGCCGCTCGATCGTTTCGTAGCTGACACCGGAGAAAGTCGGGGTCAGCCGCGCGATCTCGTCCATGATTTCCGACGGATGCGAGTACTTCATCGGATAGCCAAGGGCGGTCGCGAGCTCGCAGGTGATTTCCCAATCTTCCTTGCCGGCAATCGGGGCCGCGACCTTGCGCACCATCGAGATTCGCCGCTCGCTGTTGGTGAAGGTGCCGTTTTTTTCCAGGAACGACGAGCCCGGCAGAAAGACGTGCGCGTATTTCGCGGTCTCGTTGAAAAACAAATCCTGCACCACCACGCATTCCATCGCGCGCAGCGCGGCCGCGACGTGATGGCCATTGGGCTCGGACTGCGCGACGTCTTCGCCCTGCACGTAGAGTCCCTTGAAGCTCCCTTCCAGCGCGGCATCGAACATGTTGGGAATGCGCAGGCCCGGTTCGGGATCGACACGCACGCCCCACGCCGCGTCGAACGACGCGCGCACTTCCTCGTCGGAGATATGACGATAGCCGCTGAACTCATGCGGGAACGAGCCCATGTCGCACGAGCCTTGCACGTTGTTTTGCCCGCGAAGGGGATTCACGCCGACTCCCGGCCGCCCGATATTGCCGGTCGCCATCGCGAGGTTCGCAATCCCGAGCACCATCGTACTGCCCTGGCTGTGCTCGGTGACTCCGAGGCCGTAGTAAATCGCGCCGTTGGGCGCGGTGGCATACAGGCGCGCGGCAGCGCGAACCTTGTCGGCGGGCACGCCGGTGATCTTTTCCATCGACTCGGGCGAATTGTGCGGCTCCGCGATGAATTTCTTCCACGCCTCGAACTCGGCCGGATCGCATCGCGCGGCGGCGAACGCCTCGTCGGTGAGACCTTCCGTCACCACTACGTGAGCGATTGCATTGATGAGCGCGACGTTGGTGCCGGGCCGGATTTGCAGATGATGCGATGCTTGCACGTGTGGCAGCCGCACGATTTCGGTAACGCGAGGATCGACGACGATCAGTTTGGCGTCCTGACGGATTCGACGTTTCATCTGCGCCGCGAATACCGGATGGCCTTCGGTAACGTTGGCGCCGATCACCATGATCACGTCGGCTTGCATCACCGAGGCGAAATCCTGGGTCGTCGCCGAAGTGCCGAACGCCGTCTTGAGCCCGTAACCGGTCGGCGAATGACACACGCGCGCGCAGGTATCGACGTTGTTGTTGCCGAACGCGGCGCGCACCAGTTTCTGCACGAGAAAAGTTTCCTCGTTAGTGCATCGCGAGGACGTAATCGCGCCGACCGCGCCGCGCCCGTAATTGTTCTGGATGCGCTTCAACTCCGACGCGGCGTATTCGATCGCGTCGTGCCACGAAACCTCGCGCCACGGCTGGTCGATCGATTTGCGAATCAGCGGACGCGTCACGCGGTCCGGATGCGTCGTGTAGCCCCACGCGAAACGGCCCTTGACGCACGAATGCCCGTGATTGGCCTGCCCGTTGGGGTTGGGCACCATGCGCGCGACGAGGTCGCCCTTCATCTCGGCGCGGAACGAGCAGCCGACGCCACAGTATCCGCAGGTCGTGACGACGCTGTGATCGGGCTGGCCGAGTTCGACCACGGATTTTTCCATCAACGTCGCGGTCGGACACGCTTGCACACATGCGCCGCATGAGACGCACTCTGACGCAGAGAACGCGCTGTTCTGTCCCGGCGAGATCACCGATGAGAATCCGCGGCCGTCGATCGTCAGCGCGAAGGTGCCCTGCACTTCCTCGCACGCGCGCACGCATCGCGAGCACACGATGCATTTCGATGGGTCAAAAGTGAAATACGGATTCGAGTGATCCTTCTCGGCGTGCAGATGGTTGGCGCCATCGCCGTTTCGGTAGCGCACTTCGCGCAGGCCGACCGCGCCCGCCATGTCCTGCAGCTCGCAATTACCGTTGGCGGGACAGGTCAGGCAGTCGAGCGGGTGATCGGAAATGTACAGCTCCATCACGCCGCGGCGGATGCGCGCGAGTGCGGGACTTTCGGTGCGCACTTTCATTCCGGCGCGAACCGGCGTGGTGCACGACGCCGGGTAGCCGCGCTGGCCCTCGATTTCGACCAGGCACAAACGGCACGAGCCGAACGGCTCGAGCGAATCGGTCGCGCACAATTTCGGAATGTGGATTCCGGCCTCGGCGGCCGCGCGAATCACTGACGTGCCTTCGGGTACTTCGACGACGCGTCCGTCGATGTCGAGCGGGACGCTTCGCGCGCCGAATCGAAGCGGTGTGGCGAAATCGCTGTCGCTACGCGAGCGCATGGTTATTGCCGCTCCCTGCCGTAGAGATCGTCAGATCCGCGCCGATAAAATCAACATCACTGGCTGCGAGACCGAAGTCCTCCGGAAAATATTTTAGCGCACTCAGAACGGGCAGCGGCGTCAGGCCACCGAGCGCGCAGAGCGAGCCAAACTTCATCGTGTCGCACAGGTCGCGGAGCACTTCGAGATTCTCGCGCGGGTGGCGACGATTGATAATGTCGTCGATTAGCTCGGCGCCGCGAGTCGAGCCGATGCGGCACGGCGTGCATTTGCCGCAAGATTCGATCGCGCAGAATTCCATCGCATAGCGCGCCATCCGCGCCATATCGACTGTATCGTCAAAGACGACGATTCCGCCGTGACCCAGGATTCCGCCGCGCGCCGCGACCGATTCAAAATCCAGCACCACGTCGAGCATCGAGTCCGTGAAGTAGGCGCCCAGTGGCCCTCCAAGCTGCACTGCGCGGACGGCTCGGCCGCTGGCGGTGCCGCCGCCGTAGTCGTGGACGATTTCGCGAAGCGTCACGCCCATCGGCGTTTCGATCAGGCCCGGACGTTTACTGTTGCCAGCGAGTTGGAACGGTATCGTGCCGCGCGAGTTGCCGACTCCGTAATCGCGGAACATTTCAGCGCCGCGCTCGATGATGATTGGCACCGTCGCGAACGAGACCACGTTGTTGATCAGCGTCGGTTTGCCGAACAGTCCCTCAATTGCGGGAATCGGCGGCTTGAAGCGGACCATCCCGCGGCGGCCCTCGATACTTTCGAGCATCGCGGTTTCCTCACCGCAGATGTACGCGCCCGCGCCCAGCCGAATCTCGATATCGAATGACTTGCCAGTAGCAAGTACGTTCGCGCCCAAATAGCCACTCGAATAGGCAGTCGCGATTGCCTGGTCGAGTGCGCGTCGTGCGTGTGGATACTCAGAGCGAAGGTAGATGTAGCCTTGAGTCGCGCCGACTGCGAGCGCGGCAATAGTCATTCCTTCGAGCAGCACGAACGGATCGCCCTCCATGATCATGCGGTCGGAAAAGGTGCCGGAGTCGCCTTCGTCGGCATTGCAGACGACATATTTCGGCGTCGCCGCCGCGTCCAAACACGTCTTCCACTTGATGCCGGTAGGAAATCCCGCGCCGCCGCGGCCGCGCAGACCTGACTTGGTGACCTCGGCTACGACGCGATCTGCGCCCAGCTCGATTGCGCGTGCGAGGCCTCGATATCCGCCGTGTGCGATGAAGTCGTCGAGCGATAGCGGATCGGTCACGCCCGCGCGCGCGAATGTCAGGCGCGTCTGCGACTTGAGCCACGGAATTTCATCGGCGACGCCGAGGCGCAGGCGATGCTCGCTGCCGTCGAGAAAGCTCGAATTGAACAGCGACGCGACGTCGCGCGCCGCGACCGGTCCGTATGCGATGCGGCCCCGGGCAGTCGCGACTTCGACCAGCGGCTCATGCGAGAACATCCCGCGCGATCCGTTGCGCACGATCTTTACGTCCAGCTTGCGCGAGGCAGCTTCATTGCGAATCACCTCGGCGATCACATCAGCACCGAGCGAGACCGCGCTCGAGTCGCGTGGGACGTACACGACGGCCGTCATCGCGACGACCTCGATGGCGCGACACTGGAAAAAATCTGGTCGAAGCGTTCCGGGTTGACGCGGCCGTAGAGGTCGTCACCGACAACGATCGCCGGCGAGCATGCGCAGTTGCCCAGGCAGTACACCGGCTCGAGCGTGAAATCGCGGTTGTCGCTGGTCTCTCCGAATCTGATACCAAGCCGCTCTTGAATATGAGCCGCCAGCGCGACCGCACCCATCGCCTGGCACGACTCGGCGCGACAAACGCGAATAATTTTCCGTCCGGCCGGCATGGTGCGGAAATCGTGATAGAAGCTGATGACGCCGTGGACCTCGGCGCGCGAAAGATTGAGAGCGCGCGCGATCGCGGGCACCGCCTTGACCGGAATGTAGCCGACGCGATCATTCACCGCGTGCAATGCAAGCATCAACGCGCCGGGTTTGTCAGCGAGGCCGGCGACGACTTCGTTAATCACGCGCGCGTCAAAGCCGTCATTGCCGCCGTCACTGCCGTTTCTGGAATTCGTCGCAGTCACTAAGAATCGCTATACCACGATTGAGGCTGCTGATCTTGATCCCCGCGGTTGCATATTGCAACCGAACAATCGCGCCGGCGACGCCCTCAATGCCACTGAATGTCCTAAGTGCTGCGAGTGTCCTACTTGAGGGGGGGAACGGCGGGAGTAGGAGATTCTGATGGCCGGACTTGAAGGCGAGGATCGTCGGTCTTTATGCATTGAGCGTCTTTCAAGGCTTGACCGAAATTGCGCAACATCCCGCCAATGTCGCCGCTCGCCCTTGTATCGGAGTCCTTCGAGTTAAGCTGCTCCATCGAGGCCTTGTTGGCTTGACAGTCCGCCAAAGTTGAAAACGCCTGAGTCAAAACACGCCATTGGTATAAGGGGGCATCGGGGTGAGGCTTTAGGTCCTCGTCCGAGGGCGGCAGCATTAAACACCAGCCCATAAGCGCAAGCGCGCCTGCGTGGCGGGGCTTCATGCACCAAATATCGGCACTGTCCCGAATCGCAAGTGAATGTCGTAAGTGCTGACGTCTGATATCATTCTTGCAAAGCATAACAGACACGACTTCGTACAACGAACGCCAAGCGTGCGGACGGTTCCGAGGTTCAGATGATCCGCAAATTCAAATTCGAAGACGAGATGCACGAAAGTCTGCAATGCGTTCCGATGGCGGTGCGGCGCAAGCTCGATCGCGTCGGCCTGAAAATCGGGCTCGAACAGTGGAAATCGCTGGACCGTGGCGAGCGGCTCGCTATCTGCCATCTACCGGTCGACTCTGGCGAGGAGCTAGACGCGCTCGACGTGTTTATCCGCGAGGCGATGCAGCGCCGATTCGGCGTCGAGCCGAAAAGTCTGACCGCTGCGCAAAGAGCGTCGGCGGAACCGCCGGCGTCGCCACCGAGTCGAGTCGTGGCGAATGCGCGCGCGCAGGGCTTCGATCTGAATGTCCAAACGTGGTCACGACTCGACAGTGACGAACGATTCGCGCTGATGAAGATGGGCGACGCGGATACGCCGAGCCACAACCTTGGCGCCGCGTTGAAGGAATTCAGCGTGCCGCGAGATCGCGCGAGTTGATCAGCCGCGCGCGAAGTGATCGAGGAGCGCCCTCCCCTTCCCCAGTTTGAAACTGTGCTCGAGCGCCGCGGTCACGTAGCGTTTCGCGCCGCGGACCGCGTCCTCGAGGCTCGTGCCCCGCGCCAAGTGCGCCGCGATCGCTGCCGAGAAGGCGCATCCTGTTCCGTGCGCGCCGCCGCCTTTTATTCGCCGGCTCTTGAGTTCGATGAAGCGGCGGCCGTCGTAAAACAGATCCGTCGACGACGCACGGTCCTCGCGATGGCCGCCCTTGATGACCACCGCGCGCGCGCCGAGCTTGACTATCTTGATTGCGGCCTCGCGGATCGCCGCGTCGGAATCGATTCGAATGCGCGACAGCACTTCGGCCTCGGCAATATTGGGCGTGACGACGCGCGCGAGCGGGAGCAGCCGTTTTCGAATCGCGCGTTCGCCCTTCGGACCCATCAGCAACGCGCCGCTGCTCGAGACGATGACGGGATCGACCACAGGCGCCGGCAATTTGAGCCGCTCGAGCGCGCGCGCCACCGCCTTGACGACATCCGCGCTCGCGAGCGCGCCGGTCTTGACCGCGCGCGGCGCGGATTCCAGGGCCAGCGTAGATAGCTGCGCCTCGACCATTTCGACGGATACGTCTTCGACGTCCGCGACCCGAAAACTGTTCTGCGCGATCACTTCGGTGATGACGGAATAGCCGTACACGCCGAGTGCGGCGAAAGTTTTGAGGTCAGCTTGCAGTCCGGCGCCGCCACCGGGATCGCTGCCCGCGATAGTGAGCGCGACCGGATGTTTCGAGTTGTTCGAGTTGAGAGAGGCCAAGAACCTGGCTCTGATGCGATGTGATAGATCTTATCTGACGGCGCAATTGGGCGAAAGACGGGCGCTTAGTTGATCCGTCGGGGAAGCGCGCGATACTTTGCGTTGTGATGCAACCAATGCGGCGAGGCGTATGGCGGTAAGAGGCGAATCGGAATTTCTCAATCTTCCGTTCCAGGAGAAGCTCGAGTTCCTGTACGGCCTGCCCGCGCGCCAGAAGCGTGACCTGATTCTCTCCGCGCCCGAGGCCGAGCGCCTGGTGCAATCGTTTTCGCCCGAGACGCTTTTCTACACGCTTAAGGAAATCGGCAGTGCCGACGCCGGCGACCTGCTCAGTCTCGCGATGCCCGAGCAGGTCAAGTCGCTGTTCGATCTCGATTGCTGGAACCGCGATCGCCCCAATGTGCATCGCATGCGCGAGTGGATCGAGGCGATGGCCGATGGTGGGCGCCGCAAGCTCGCCGACGCGCTGATGGGGCTCGACATGGAGATGATGTCGATCCTGCTGCGCGGCTATATCAAGGTGCATCGAATCGACGACGCGGCGTCCTCGCCGGACGCGACCGCGAATCGCTTCGCGCAGTACGACGAAAATTATCTGATCGAGTTCATCCGCCACGACGCGATCTCGCAGCACATTTCCGACTTCATCGAAGAGGCGTTCGAGCGAGACTACAACTACTTCGCCGGCCTGATGGAGGAAATTTACTGGGGCGTCGAGGCCGAGCTCGAGGAAGAGGCTTACCAGTTTCGCCGCGCGCGCCTGAACGACCGCGGCTTTCCCGATTTTTTCGACGCGCAGAGCGTGTTCGCCTACCTCAAGCCGGAGCAGTTTCTGAAGATTCGCGCCGAGTACGAGCCGCCGAGCCGCGCCGACCTGCCCGACGATAACGAAGTGATCGCGCCTGAGATGGCGCCTGCGATTGCCGACGGCGATGTCTCGCTGTTCAACACCGCGCTGACCGCGGGATTCGCCGCGCAAGGCAAACGCCAGCTGCGCAGCGAGATGGCGATGGTCAGCA
>DATNLS010000103.1:0-8112 GCA_035602775.1 Candidatus Acidiferrales bacterium
ATGCTCGGGCGAAATGATGAGCAGGATCTCGCCGCTGCCGTGCTGCTTGGGATGCCAGCATGCTTCGAGGCCCATGCCCAAACTGCCGGCCAGCGCGCGCGCCGTTCGCGACGTTTGATCGGCAATCTGTCGCGAGCCTGCCTCGAGTCCGAACACCGTCACGACGTTTTCGTCCTTGCCGAAGCCGCGTTCGACGTGCAGCGATTCCCACGGGCTGCGCTCCTCCCACTCGGCGAAGCAGGTCGTGAACTTTCCGATCGCGCCGAGCGTCGATCGCTCGATCTCGCCGGGCCGCGCGCCGCCGACGTTACGCAGCACCAGCTTCAGCGCCCGCCCGATAGTCGCGTTGGATCGCGTGCCGTAGCCCAGCGCCATCATGCCCATGTTCATGTCGAGGCGATGACGAATTGGGCCGTTGACGACGATCACCGGCGTCGCGCCCCACGTCGTCGACATGATGCCGTGGATATTGAACTCGTCCGTGCAGACCGCTTCGAGCGCCGCGATCACGACCGGCAGATATTCGGGCTTGCATCCCGCCATCACGGCGTTGACCGCAACTTTCTCGACCGTCACCGGCGCCAGGTTCGGCGGCGCGGTAGCGACGACCTCGCGCGGATCGCGCCGCGTCCCCGTCAGCATCCACATCACGCGCTCCGGCGTCGGCGGCACCACCGGCAAGCCGTCGGTCAGCCCGCGCTCGAACATGAATTCGAAAACGTCCTCGGCATCGCCCAGCTCGATTCGACGTGCGGTCAGCTTGTCGCCGCGCGCATTCGCCTCGAGGCGTTCCGCGATTCCCGGCTCGACTGACTTGGAACCGCATCCCGGCCGGGACTCCGGATATGAATTCCAATCGACGGCCGGCGACTGCTCGCCCGACACTCGCGCCAGCTCTGCGAACATCTCGCGCCAGTCATCACGTCCGAAGCCGATGAACCGCCGCCGCTCATGGCCGAGCGCGTCCGCGAGGATGATCGTCGGAACCGTGTCGAGGTCGCATTCGAACGAAACCTTCAGCGCGGAATCGTCGAGCATCGGAACGGCCAGCGCATGTCGCTCGACGAGTTTCGCGTTGCCCTCACTGTCCTGGCCAATCGCCCACACGTCGACCGACGCGCCGAACGCGCGATGCGCCGCCTCGATCAGCGGCATCGTCATTACGCATGTCGGGCAATCTTCCTTGACGAAGCAGAGCAGGGCGGCTCGAGCGGACGGAAATGATCGCGCCGTTCCGCGCGCGTCGCGCAGCTTGAAGGCGGGCAACAAATTTTTCGTCGAGCCGTTCACTCCGTGGCGGCGGAATTTTCCGGAAGCATCAGAAATCGATGCTGCTTCGGAGAATAGAACTCGACCGACGCGGTTATCAGCGCCTTGTCCGCGACGCCGCCCGCGATCAGCACCTCGCCGTCGTTCAACAATGTCGCAGTGTTCGTCAGCCGCGCGACGCTGGTACGACCGACGTGGGCAAAGCGATTGGTCTCGGGTTGGTACACTTCCGCGTCATGCATTCCGACAACGATCGGCCCCTGTATCAGATATCCGCCGACGACCAGCACATTGCCGTCATTGAGCATCGTCGCCGTCGCCAGGTAATGCGCTGAGCTCATGTCGCCGGTCTTGATGAAGGTGCCGGATTCGGGATCGAAAATCTCCGCCGTATTGAGCGGCGTGAGCGAACCGAGATTGCGAATCCGGCTCGTCATGATTCTCCCACTCTTGCCGCCAACGATCAGCACGCGCCCATCGTTCAGCTTGACCGCGGCCGCGCCCACGCGATCGCTCTTCATATGCGCGCGAACCGTGGTGAATCTGCCTCTGTTGGGATCGTATTCTTCGGCCGTGTCGTACGAGATATAGCCGCCCGGCATGCCGCCGCGCCCGCCACCCGCGATCAACACGTTGCCCGAGCCGAGTAGCGCCGCGACATGCGCGACGCGCGGCTGATGCAGATGCCCGGTGCGGCTGAACGTGCCGGCGGCGGGATCGTAAATCTCGGCGCTGTCAGTAGCCTGGATTCCGTTGGGACTGCCGCCCGCAACCAGCACGCGCCCATCGCGAAGTATCGTCGCCGTGTGACCTTCGCGCGGCGTCGACATCGATCCGGTCGCGCTGAATGTGCCGGACGCAGGATCGTAAATCTCGGCACTGGCGAGCTGCGATCGATAGCCGGCGTTCCGATCTCCGCCGGTCAGCAGCACGCGCCCATCGCGCAGCATCGTAATCGTCTGTCCTGTCCGTGGCGCCGTCATCGAACCCGTCGCAGTGAAGGTGCGCGCAACTGGATCGTAAAGCTCGGCGCTCGATAGCACGCCGCCGATTTCTCCGGTCGCCGTGCCGCCGCAGATCAACACGCGTCCGTCTCGCAGCCGAATCGCGGCCGCGTTGGCGCGCGGCGTCGTCATCGCGAGCGCTTCAACGCGGTTCCCCCGCGGAGTGGTGACGAAAGCCGGCGGCGTCTCGGTCACACCGCCGCCCGCACACGCGCTGATCGCGACCGCAATGAAAAACGACAGCGGAACAATATACTTACGATTCATTCCAGACCTCGCGCGCTGAATCATAGGCCCGGCGCGCTGCGATGTGAAGTTACTTATTTGGCGAGCGGACGCCGTGGCGAAGTGCGTTCATGGTCGCGCGAAGGAACATCAGTCCCGGAAAGACGCCGCTGTTGCGCGGTTTGGTCTGCGGTTCGGCGCCACGACCGAGTTCGCGCACGAATTTGAGCAATTGCTCCACGCTGACGCGCGAGGCGACGGCTTCGAGCGCGCGGAAGCGCACCACTCGCTTGCGATCGATTACAAATGAAGCGGGAAACGCGATACCGCCCTTTTCGCCGCTGTTGAGCAGGCCGTATGCCTTGACGACCTCGCGCCGCGTGTCGCATAGCAGCGGAAACTTTAATCCGAATTCCTGGCGGACCGTCTCAGCGCGAGCGGCGTCGTCGACCGAGATCGCGACCAAACCGGCGCCGGCTGCGCGAAAATCCTCGAGATGCCCAGAATAGTCCGCCAACTGGCGGAGGCAGAACGGTCACCAGTGTCCGCGGTAGAAAACCACGACGCACATTCCGCCGGCGACCAGCTCATCGAGCCTGCGCACGACGCCGGTCGAGTCGGCGATCGCGAACTCGGGAGCTTTTTCGCCGACCGACGGGATTTGGCGTTCATCCATGAGACAACAATAGCCGCGCTGGCGCGTTAGAGGAACATCGCGCCTTCGCCGACGATCGCGCATCGCCCGCCGATTCGGATTCCGAACGCGCCGCTGTCCTTGCGCGCGACCTCGACCCGAATCTCGCTCGGCCGTCCCATCTCGACCCCTTGCTGTACCAGGAACGAAGTTCGCGGCTCGGGTTTGATCAATCCATAAGTGGCAGCGTACGCGCCGAACGGAGCCGCGGCGCTTCCAGTGGCCGGGTCCTCCGCAATTCCGTTAAACGGCGCGAACATCCGCGACCGAACCGAGAATTCGTCCGACCGTTCCGCGACAAACATATATAAGAGAGGTGGCTGCTCCCGCGGCACCGCCTTGAAAAGCGCCGCGATTGCAACCTTGTTGGGATAACATCTTCCGAGCGCTTCAAGCGTGCGAAGCGGGATGAAAACGAACGGAAAGCCGGTCGAAACGCTCTGAATCGGCAAATCGCTGCGGATGTCCGCCGCATCAATTCCGAGCGCCTCCGCGAACCGCTCGGCATCGGTACGCTTCGCGCCGAACTCCGCCTCCCGATGCGCCATCCAGACAAAATCCGGCTTGCCGCCCGCGCTCTCGACCGTCACCGTCACCGGCCCGATCCCCAGTTGCAACGTCGCATCGACGCTGGCCGAATCGAGCGCGATCTCACCGCGACTCGCGAGCACCCACGTCGTGCCCACCGTCGGATGTCCAGCCATCGGAATTTCCAGTGTCGGCGTGAAAATCCTCACGCGCCGCGCGCCTGAGGGTTCGGGCGGCATCACGAATGTCGACTCGCTGAAGTTCATCTCATGCGCCAGCTCCTGCATCTCGCTGGCGCTGAGTGCGGCCCCGTCGGTGAATACCGCGAGCTGATTGCCGCCAAACGGCCGCGACGTGAAAACGTCGACGAGGATGAAGGGAGTTTTTCTGGACATCCGGAAATTGTGCCGTGCCGCCGCACGCGAGCCAATCAGAAAAAGAAGCGGCGCTCCGTTTCCGAACCGCCGCTTCGACAATTCTAAATCGTGCGCTTACTTGCCGACGATGAACACGCAGCTCGTGGTGCCGCTGCCGCCGATATTCAGCATCGCAAACTTCTTCGCGCCTTCGACCTGGTAGTCGCCCGCGCTATGCGTGATCTGACGATGGCAGTCGAGCATCTGACGCACGCCGGTCGCGCCGACCGGATGCCCCGCGCCAATCAGTCCGCCGCTCGGATTGATCGGCAGCTTGCCGCCGAGCTCGATCACGCCTTCCTCGACCGCCTTCCACGATTCGCCCGGCTTGGTGATTCCGAAGTGGTCGATCGCCATGTACTCCGAGGTGGTGAAGCAATCATGCGTCTCGATTCCCGAAAGCTCGGCCGCCGATCCGAGACCCGCGCGCTTGAACGCGTCGAGGATCGCCTGCCGCGTATGCGGTAACACGTACGCATTGTCGCGGCTCTCGGCGACCTTGGTGTCGAATTCGAGCGGCGCCGTGTGATGGCCCCATCCGAGGATGCGCGGGATATCCGCGAGCTGCATCCCGTTGCGCTTGGCCCACGCGCTCGCGAATTTTTCCGACGCGAGGAAAACCGCGACCGATCCGTCGGTCACCTGCGAGCAATCACTCACTTTGATCCGCCCGCCGATCACCTGGTTGAATTTGCTTTCGTGCTGTGCATGACTCTCGCTCATGAACCAGTTGCGGGTCTGCGCGTTGGGATTGCGCTTGGCGTTGGAATAATTCACCGCCGAAATGTGCGCGAGGTGTTCGTCCTTCAGGCCGTAGCGCTTGTCGTACTCGTCGCCGAGCCGCCCGAATAGTTTCGGAAACGGGAACTCGATGCCCTTGGCCTCGCGCTCGTACCACGCCGCGGTGCCGAGATAGTCGCCGCCAGTGGTGGAATCGACCGTCTTCATCTGCTCGACGCCGACCACGCACGCCAGGTCGTAGCGCGCGGCTTCGATTTCCGCCGACGCCGCGATCAGCGCGATCGAGCCCGACGCGCAGGCCGCCTCATGACGGCTGGTCGGCAGCCCCGAAAACGTTGGATCGATCTCGAGGAAAAACGCGCCGATATGCCCCTGCTTGGCGTATAGCTCGGCGGCGAAGTTGCCGACGTGAGCGGTCTCGACTTCGCGCGGCTCGATCTTCGTCGCTTCGAGCGCGGCCAATGTCGCCTCGCGCATCATCGCCACGAAATGCTTCCCTTCCTTGGACCAATTGCGGGCAAAGTCGGTTTGCGCTCCACCCAATACGTACACCGGCGCTGGTTTCGTCATCGCACAGCTCCTATTGATTACTAGCGTAATCTTACGACAAACAATCTAACCATCCAACCGGGGAGTTCAATCATCCAACAAAAGTCCGGCCGTATTCGAGTACGCCGCCCGCGAACATCTTTGCATCGCGCGACGCCGCCTGCTCGACGGTCTTGGGCACCGTCAGCTTCAGCTTTTCCAGCATCGCTATCGTGTTCCTGGCGCCGATCAAATCGACAATCGCGGTCGGCGGCGCCCAGTTGAAGCCGTACGACATTATAGTGTCCACGTCGGCCGCGCTCGCGGCCACTTCGCCGACCCGATTCAGCGCATAGCTGACGTAACCGAGCACGACCCGGCGGCACAGGTCGGCATCTGCGCCGTTCGCGTCAACCAGCACCTTCAACGCGTCGGCGTAGCGGCCGACGTGATGTAACTGTTTCATCTTCTCGACGAATTCGATCGGTGCGGGCTTCGCGAACTTTTCGTGCCCGCCCGTCTTGGGATCGAGCACGAAAACTTCCTTGCCCGCGCGGCGATAGAAACCGCCACGCTCGGGCGTCTTGTCCCCGAGGCATCCTTTGGCGAGCGCTGCGTTCATGTACGCGGGCATCGCGAAGGACTCGTGCGCCTCGTCCTTACAATTCGCGTGCACGTTGTCGACGATCGCCTTGTGCACGTCCCATCCGACCAGATCGACAGTCGCCAGCGGCGCCATCGCGCGTCCGGTATGCGGCCCGATCAGATAGTCGATGTATGCGACACCGTGCTCGGCGGCCAGCTGCGCAGTCTCGTTCAACACCTTGAAGCCGACCCGATTCCCGACGAACGCCGGCATGTCCCTGGTGACGATCACCTTGCGCCCCAGCCGCTTCGTCAGCATCGCGACGACGTTCTTCACGACTGCGGGATCGGTGTCCGGTCCCGGAATGACTTCGGTGCCGACGATCACGTGCGGCGGATTGAACAGATGGACGCCGAGAAAATTGCGGCGAAACGAATCGCTGCGGCCGCGCGCCATTTCCGCAATCGACAATCCCGACGATCCGGTCGCGATGATCGACTCGGACCGCCGGCTCTTGTCGATCAGCTCGAAGAACTCCTTCTTGAGCGGCAGGTCTTCCGCCAGCGACTCGAACACGATCGCGGCCTCGCCAACCGTACGACCGAGGTCGGCATCGTACGCTCCCAGCGAGATTCGCTCCGCGATCGCCTCCGCACGCGCGTCGTTCTGCGCATCGGCCAATCCTTCCGCGGCTTTCTCCGGCGATCGCGCCAGCATCGTGACGTTGTATCCGGCGCCGGCAAACACGCATCCCGCGCCCGCGCCCATCGTGCCGTTCGCGCCGATAATTACGACCTTGTTGTTGTCGGCCAAGTGCTCTCCGATCCTCGTGGAATTATGATTTCGCAGCCGCAGTAGCGGCGAGAGATGTTAGCCGAGGTCAGTCAGCTATGCCACAGGCAGGGACGAGGTAATTGCAGTGAAACCCGCCGTGGGTTTCACACTTCCCTGGGCAGGGCTGAGCCCTGCACCCAGTATCAGGAAAAGAAAATACCAGATGCGGGGCTGCGCCCTTGTTAGAACTTTTGGGGCAGAGGCGCGAGCCTCCGACTCTTACCTCGCCCGTTACACGGGAGAGGTGGCCGGCGGGCGCAGCCGCGGGTAGGTGAGGGTTCCGGGCCACATCACAAAACCCAAGGCACTCACTCTCTCCCGCCCTCCGTTTTTCGTCATTCAGAGCGAAGCCGCGCCGGCGCCGAACGCTTGCGCCAGAAATTCCTTGACGCCCGCCCGCCCAGTCAAACTCACCCACACCGGCCCCGACTCCGCCGCGACGTCGACCTTGAACTCAAAAAACGGGCAGCACTTACGCTCGAAGGCGATCCATTCCGCCACCTGCGCCAACGCCATGCGCTCGGCCGAGATTCGAACCGCGATTCCGTCGGCTAGCTCGCGCTTGCCCGCGACCGCCGCCGCGAGCATCCGGCGCAACTCGTTGTAGCGCGGGCGATCGCTCGCCGAGATCGCGTCGAGGTCGCACGCCAGCGGCGATTCAGCACCGCAGCATCCGTCGTTGGTCATAAAATCTCCCTCTACGGTTCGTGCCATACGCGTCCCGCCGTCCCAATCAACTCGTCGGCCTCTTTCGGCCCCCAGCTGTTCGCTGGATACTCGACGATCGGCACGTTCGCGCCATCGCTCCACGAATCCAGAATTCCCTGCACGAACTCCCACGACTTCTCGACGAACTGCGCGCTGATGAACAGCGTATGGTCGCCGTCCATCACGTCGAGCAGCAGCCGCTCGTATCCTTCGGGCGACGCGCCGGCGCCGAACGCGGCGTTGTAGCTCAGATTCATCCGCACCGGCTGCAGCACGAGGTCCAATCCGGGCCGCTTGGTCATCACGTCGAACGAAAAGCCTTCGTCAGGCTGAATCCGAATCATCAGCCCGTTGGCCGGAACCTTCGAACCGCGATTGAACAAAATTTGCGGCACGTCCTTGAACTGCACGTAAATCGAACTCGCCCGTCGCTTCATCCGCTTACCGGTGCGAATGAAAAACGGCACCCCCGACCATCGCCAGTTGTCGATATAGGTCTTCAACGCCACGAACGTCTCGATCCGCGAATTCTTGGCGATGCCCTCCTCGTCCATATAGCCGGCCACCGGCTTTCCGTCC
>DATNLS010000008.1:0-6318 GCA_035602775.1 Candidatus Acidiferrales bacterium
CGCCGGGATTCGCTCGTTCGCCATAGATAATATCGATCGCCATCTTCGATTAGCCTCGCGCCGGGATTTCAGCACAAACCGGCGACACGCACCAACCGTGCAATTTTCTATACCTCATATCCACAATATAGCCCCGCTGGCCGGCCGTCCCGTGCTCTCACGCACCGCGCGCACATAGAACCTGATCTGCGTGCGATATTCGTCGAGCCGCGGCGCGACCTCGACGTCGGTCTTGAAATCGACCACCGTCCAGACCGCGCCGTCGACGCCATTCTCCGCGAACGCGAGGTCCGCGATTCCCTCGACTGCGGTGCCGTCTTCGAGCCGGATCATCAGCGGACATTCACGCATCACGGTCTGCGCGGCAGCCGCGCGAAGCATCAGCGGGGACTTGAGCGCGGCCTTTACCGCGGTCACGGCGGCAGCGAGCTCGTCGTCCGGCGCGCCGATCATCCTGGCGCCACTGGCCGCAATTCTGCCGAGTTCGCGCGCGTCCGCGTCGAACGGCGCACGCAGCATCGTGAGATGCACCAGCGTGCCGAAGCGTTTGCCATGAGGCCGACCGCGGTCGCGGAGCGTTTCTTCGATCGCGATCGTTTCGGCAGACGCCGGTCCGTCCGCCGGCGCGGCGACCGCGAGCTCGGTTGCCGTCGCGACATTTATCCGCGGAGTCGTCCCCGACGCGAGCATCAGTGTCCGGCTCGCGCTCCATTGTTCGTGCAGCCTGGCGCCGCGGTCCGACACGAGTTTGTTTTCGTCGGCTTGCAACAGCTTGTCCTGCCGCAGTCCCATCTTTTCTTCGACGTTGAGAATCAGCAGCCGCGGATCCCACCATACGATTTGATGGTCGCCCTTTTGCGCGCGATGTAATCCCGGCGCGACCGATTTCACTTTGCCCGGCGCCTTGGGCGGCCGCGTCAGCACGCTGTCGTCGCCGAATTCGGGGCATCCTGGTGGATGCGTCGACGCGGGCGCGCGCCGCTCGGTATTAGCGGGATAGACGACGGGATTCAGCCGGGCGAGCCAGCCGTCGCTCTCTTCGTCACCAACCGCCGGCACGACGAGCAGGTCGCGCGCGCGAGTCGCCGCCACGTACAGCAGGCGAATCGATTCTTCGACATCGCGGTCATGCTCTTTCACCTGATGCTCCTGGAGTTCGCGCGGTGCGCATCCCGCGAGCTCCATCGCCGCCAGCTTTGACGCGGGCTCGATATAGCGCGACGCGTCGGCACGAGTTTCGTTGCAAGTGATATCGGCGAGGATGACGACTGGAAACTCGAGACCCTTCGCGCGGTGCACCGTCATTATCCGGATGCCCTCGGTGCCTTCCTCGACGATCGGCGTCTCGCTCGCCTCGTCACGTTCCGCGCGCGCTTCAAGCTCATCGACGAACGCCCGAAAGGACGTGGTCCCGCCGCGGGCCTCGTAGCGACGCGCCTGATCCATGATTCGCATGATATTCGCGAGTGCCTGCTCGCCGGTCGGCCAGATCGCGAATCCCGCATGCGCGCGCGTCGTCGCCAGCAGCGTCGCAATCGTTTCCGCAATCGGCCGTCGATTGCGACCGCGATGCAAATTTTTAATGACGTCGAGCGCGCCCTTCACTTCCTTGAGGCTGTCGGGCAAGTCGTCGGGCAGCTTGCGAAACGGATGCAGGCTGCCAAGCGTCATGCGGAATTCGAGCAGCGCGGCGTCCGACAGCGCGAACACCGGACCGCGCAGCGCGGCGAACACCATCAACTCGTCGTCGGGCCGCTCGATCGCGCCAAGCAGATTGCGCAGCGCGAGTATTTCCTCGCGCTCGTTGAAGGATCCACCCTTGACCAGCACGTGCGGTAGATGGCGAGCCTCGAGCGCGCGCAGATACGACCTGGTGATGTCGCGGCCGAATGAATTCATGCGGCGGAACAGGATGCAGATATGGCGCGGGCGAATCGGCACGCGCACCTCGGGCGCCTCGCGCTCGGTCACGGTCCATCCGCTTTCATGCACCAGCCAGCGCGCGTACGCGGCGATCGCCTCGGGAATCGAGTCGTCGATTTTCCAGTTGACGACGCGGCCGAAATCGCCGTACGGCTCGGGCACCGGCAGCACGACGATCGACGGCTGATTCGCGGGCTCGGCGCGATACGGCGTCAGCGGCGCGTAGGCCGGCTGCGTGCCCGACTCGACGCTCATCAGCGGCGCGAACGCGGCATTGACCATCGTCTGAATCGCGGGCGTCGCGCGAAAGCTGACGGTCAGATGCTCGAGTTGCGCGCCGTGCATCAGCAGCAATTGTTTGACGCCCTGGTAGAGCGAAACGTCGGCGCGGCGGAAACGATAAATCGATTGTTTCGGATCGCCGACGATAAATAACTTGCCGGAGATCGGCTTGACTCTCATCCAATTGGTTTCGGCGGGATCGGCGGACGATAGCAGCAGAATGATTTCCGCCTGCAACGGATCGGTATCCTGGAATTCGTCGACGAAAATGTGCGTGAAGCGATTCTGCAGCTCGACGCGCACCGCGGGATTGTCGCGAACCAGGTTGCGCGCGACCAGCAGCAGGTCGAGGAAGTCGAGCCGCCCTGCGCGCCGTTTCAGATCTTCGTAGATAGCGACCACCGGCCACAATTCGTCGCGCAACAGGGGAGCAAGATTCGCACCCGCATCAGCGCGAAACTTCTCCAACCGCGCGCGCAGCTCGGCGCGGCGGCGGAAGACGTCCTCGCGCTCGACGTTTCCGAAACTGCCGCCGTATCCTTTCCATTCCCAACGCCGGCCCGTGCAAAGCGCGATCAATACTGATTCGAGCGCGTCGTAGTCGCGTCCGCGCACGGCTTCGAGTCGCGTCGCCTCAGCCACCGGCCGCGCGATAGCGATCAGCCCCTTCGCCAGCCAGTCGTCGGCCGCGCCAAGTTCGGCAAGTTTGCCAAGCGCTTCGACCTCGGCGACTATCGCGTCTATTTCGGCGTCGCGCGCGAGCGGCGAATGCTGCCACGGCGAATCGAAGTCGCGCCAGTTCATCAGCTCGAGCGCCGCGCGGCGCGCAATCGCGCGCGGCCCCGAGCGCGCCGACAGGTCGCGCCGCCGCAGCAATCTCCGCATGCCCTCGCCCGGACTATCAAGGATTTTCTCGAACCATCGCTCGAACGCGGCGTCGAACATCTCGCCCGCGACATCCTCGGGCGCGACTTCGAACATCGGATCGACTTGCGCTTCCACCGGCCGCTCGCGCAACAGGTCGGCGCAGAACGAATGAATAGTCCCGATTCGCGCTTCTTCCAGTTGCTTGAGCGCCAGATCGAAACGCGCGCGGGCCGCGCTGAGAGGTTCGGTATTCTGGCGCGCGCGTTCGATTTCCGCGCGCAGCCGGAGCTTCAACTCACCCGCCGCCTTCTCGGTGAAGGTCACCGCGACGATTCGCGCGAGCTCGCCGCGCCCCGACCCGATCACCGACACGATCCGATTCACCAGCGCAGTGGTCTTGCCGGTGCCTGCCGCCGCTTCGATCACGAGCGTGACATCGAGGTCATCGCGAATCCGGTCGCGCACCGCCTGATCGGAAATGGCCGCTGAATTCGCGAGCGTCATGGCATCTCGCGCAGCCGGTTCAAGGCGTCCAGCCGCGGTTTCGATGGTTTGATTTTCGAGCGCCGCTCCTCGTAAGGGCCGCACACGCGTTTGTAGTCGCACCAGTCGCACTCGCGAGCGTCCGGCGCGGCGGGAAAGAATCCGGCTTCCAACGCTTGCTTAACGATCGCGACAAATTTTCGCGACGCTGCGCGCGCCTCGTCGTCGATCTCAACCACCCGCTCTTCGTAGCCGCCGGCCGCGGTGCAGTAGTAGAGCCGCCCGGCGTAGACCTTTTCCTTGAGAACGCTTTCTGCCGCGAGCGCGTACAAAACCGGCTGCAGCGTCTTGCCGCCGCCGATCACGAAGTTCTTCTCGGCGCGTACCTTGCCGGTCTTGTGATCGGTCACGCGAATTCGGCCGGCTGGATCGCGCTCGAGCAAGTCGATCGACCCGCGCAGGCTCAGGCCGCCTTCGATCGCGACCGGGTCCGCCGAGCTATGCGGATCCGCCTGATCGCGATCGCGCAGCCCGAAGCCGAGCTCGAACCATTCGGGCCGCCAATGTTCCGGGTCCTCGGCCGCGCGCCGCATCCACTCGCGCAAATCGGCGCGGATACTTTCGATTCCGTCGAGCCACACGCGCTCGATCGCCGGTGCGAGATTCTCATGCCACTGTTGCGCGACTTCCTCGAGCTTCTCGTCGAGCAGCCCCGACGCGTCATCCAAATCGTCCGGCGTCACCGGCAGGACGTCGAGCTCGCGTAGCGCCGACAGGATTTCGTATTGCACCTCCGCGAACAGGCCGCCGCGCGTGAGCGGATCGAGGGTCTCGATCGCCTCGGGCTCCTCGCGCGGCTCCAGCCGATGCACCGCTTGCAGAAAAAACCGGTACGGGCACGCGGCGAAATTCTGCAGCGCCGTCGGCGAGTACGAACGCGCGCTCAACTGATGCTTGCCCAACGCGGCCAGCGCCGCCGGGTCCGGATCGACCAGCCCGTCGGCCGTGGTCCATCGCCGCAGCCACCGCCGCGCCCGCGCGCGCAGAGCCCGTCCGAGATGAACGTTGGCGCCGAGCAGATAGTTCGCAGCGCCGGTCGTGGTCTGCGGATCGGCGTCGACCAGTTTGTCGAGCACCGCCAGATCAAATTCCGCGTCATCAATCGCGTCGGTGGGATTGGCCGGCGCCGGCCACGAAAGACGTGTAGCCGGCTGCGACGACGCGCGACTCGCGAGCTCGTCGAAGCCGGGCAGGCGGCCTTCCGCCGCGCGCAAAACTTCAAGCGCGTAGAACGACGGCACGCGCGGACGGCCCTGGTCGAGATCGACGCGCGGATAGGAAAACATCGCACGCTCGCGCGCCGCACCCGCCGCAATTCGGAGCGCGAGCCGCTCCGCGCCGACGCGACGCTCGACGCGCGCGAGACACGGACTCAGGCGCGCGCGCGCCGCATCGGAAAGAATCGGATCCTCGGTCAGCTTGCGCGGAAACATCCGCTCGGCGAGACCGGGGACGATTACGACGTCGAAATCCATTCCGCGCGCGCGATCGGGCGGAGCGACGAACACCGCGCCGTAGCGGCGGACGCGGCGCGGAGCCTCGAGGCGCCCGAGCCGATGGTTCAGCACCAACTGCACCTCGTCGAGTCCGACCGGGCCGACCGGCGCCATCGGCTCGAGCTCCGCGAGCGCGGCGAGCACCGGTTCGCGATCGCGAATCGCGAGATCAACCAGCGCGCGCAGAAATTTCAGCCAGTCGGCCCAAGTCGCGTCGCGCGGCGCCGCCTCGAGCATCGAGAGAATCGGAATCGCCACTTCGCCGAGATGGGCGAGGTCAAGAATTCGGCGCTTGATGCTCGCTGCGTGCGCTTCGTCATCGCCAACTTCCGCGAGACGCGCCTTGAGCTCGTTGCCCAAACCCGCGAGCCGCGTACGCCACCGATCGGCGCTGCCGATCACCGCCGCGTCGACCAGCAATCGCTCCCATCGCCACGGCGCGCGCGCCGTTCCTTCAATCACGGGAACCGGATCGGAGACGTCCGTGCTCTCGACCGAAGGCGCATCGCGTTCAACTTCAAGATCAGACTCGAGCGGCACCGGCGCGAGTTCCGCATCGGCGGCAATTGTCGACTCGTCTTCGCGCGGGCGATCGGCGTCGGGCACTTGCGCGAGCGAAAGATACTCCGCGAAGCGGCGCGCCGAGAGATTTTCCGCGGCACAGCAAAGCAACGCGAGCATCGCGCGGCCGCCGGGCTCGGGGCGCCGCGTGCCGCGCGCGAAGTAAGCTGGGATATCAGCGCGGGCAAGCGCCTCCTGCAGGTAGGGCGCGTAGCGGACGGGGTCGTGCAGCAGCACGGCGATTCGATCGAAGGGGACGCCGCGCCGCGCCTCGGCATAGATTCGGCGCGCGATCTCGACGCACTCGTGCATCTCGCCAGGCGCCGAAATCACTGTCACGGTTTCGTCCACGTCGCGCTCGATTGGAGCAGTATCGGCGAATAGATGTGTCTGCAGGCGCTCGAGCGAGGGCGCGATATTTTCGTCAACAGTCGGCGACAACACAGTAGCAGGCACGCCGAGCGCATCTTCGAGGAGTGTTTGCACGGGCGTGTCGCCGGCGGGGATCGTCGCGAGAATCGAGGGCGCGCGGGAGGCCAGCGCCGCAATAAAATCGCGATCGAGCGCGCTGTCCACTGAAACGTCGAGCAAGAGAACCGGTAGTCCAACAAAGCGCGGCGGCTCGCTCGCGAGCACGGCGCGGGTC
>DATNLS010000005.1:0-5067 GCA_035602775.1 Candidatus Acidiferrales bacterium
AGACGCTCTACGAGGCGTTCAAGCGCGCCGGCGGCGAGGGGACGATCACGGCGTCGATCCACGAACCGCAGGGACGCGGCGCCGATCACGCGGCGTTCGAGCGGCGCATCGTGGGCGACAAGGCGCGCCTCAAGGCGCTGACGGTCGAGATGCTCTCCGACGTGAGCCCGCGATGGGCCGTGGATGACATGCCCGGGATGACACGCGAAGAAGTCGTCGACATTCGCGGGATGGCGCAGTTGATCACTCTGCTCGAGCATTGCGGCGACAACGAAAAGGCGCCGGCGTTTGTCGCGCATGAGTTCGTGCTGACCGACGGCGCGGGTCACGACTACGGCCCGCATCACGAGGGGATGCGCGAGGCGCTCTATCGCACCGACCGCCGAATCGGCGCGGTGCTCGAGATGTTCCGCGCACGCGGCCTGCTCGACTCGACGCTGTTCGTTGTTACTTCGGACCACGGGATGGCGGCGCAGCGCGTCGAGCTCGAGGCGAATCCTGCGCGCGAGCCGCAGCGCGCTGGAATCCAGGGCGTGTTCGCCGAGCCGATGATCTATTTGCGCGACCTGCGCGTCGAGATTGAGCGCGCGCGCGACTTGCGCAGCATCCGCGTCATGGTGCTGGACAATGATGCGCTGCCCGACGGCGAGTATCCGCCGCTGGCCGGCGCGCGCGTCACGCTACACGGCCGGGGCGACGCCGTCATCGCGGAAACGCGAACGCCCGAAAGCGGCCGCGTCGCGTTCGCAACGCCGGCCGACGCCGCCGACGCCGAGCTGACGGTGAGCGTCGAGCTGAAAGACTTCAACTCGCGCAAGCTGCGCGCCGACGGCACTTCGCTCGCCAAAGACATCCGGCAAATACTCTACGCGCACCTGAGTTCATAAGTCTGATGAACGATCACGACCTCAACGACAAAATCGCAATCGTAACCGGCGGCACGCGCGGACTCGGCCGCGCAATTGCACTCGGCCTGGCGCGCCTCGGCGCGACGGTCGCGATGAACTATCGGCGCGACGAAGCGAGCGCCGAAAAAACTCTCGCAGAAGTCCGCGCGATCGCCCCGCGTTCGATTCTCATCAAGGCCGACCTCGAAGATGACGCGCAGGTGCGCGCGATGATCACGAGCGCCGCCTCGGAACTTGGCGGTCTCGATATTCTGATCGCCAACGCCGCCGCGACCGCATTCAAACCGCTGCTCGAAACCAAGCCGCATAATCTCGCGCGAACTTTCGCGCTCAGCGTCAACGGATTCGTCGCCGCGGTGCAGGAAGCGAACAAGGTGATGCGCGACGGCGGGCGGGTGCTGATGATTTCCGGCATCGACTCAATTCGCAACCTTCCCGGCCACGGCGTGCTGGGCGCCGCGAAGGCCGCGCTCGAGAGCATGGTGCGTGACTTCGCCTTCGAGCTCGGCCCGCGCGGCATCACGGTCAACGGCCTCAACGTCGGCTACATCGACACCGACTCGGCGCGCTTCTACGCCAACTATCTGGGCGACAACTACGAAGATTTCCAGCGCCGATGCGCCGAGCGCTCGGCCCTGAAACGCCTGCCAACGCTCGACGAAATCGCCGCCGTCGCGTGCCTCCTCTGTCTCCCCGCGGCCAGCTACCTGACCGCGCAAACGATCATGGTAGACGGAGGTTTCACGTTGAGTTTCCCGGGCGTGAAGTGAACGCACACCGCACTCAGCAGAGGCGCATGAAAAAATGAGCAAGAAGAGTTCGGTCGTCGTAGAGCGCGCCGCGGATTTCATTTGGCGCAACGCGCGTTTGTTGGAGCGGGCGATCTTCGTGCGTGCGTTTCTTGACGGGTCGACTGAGCCGGTAATCGCGGCGCTGACGGCCTACCGTAACGCGGATGGCGGATTTGGCAATGCGCTCGAGCCGGACCTCCGCGCGCCCGGCAGTACGCCGCTCGCGTGCGAGAACGCGCTCCGCGCACTGCGCGAGGCCGATATTCGCGACCCCGCGCTGGCCGCTGGAATCTGCGAGTTCCTGGCCTCGGTCGCGGAGCCGGACGGTCGCGTCGAAACGACGCTGCCGCATATTTTCGACTACCCACGCGCCGCGCATTGGAATTCGCCATCTTTCGGGTCGGACTCTCCCAATCCGACCGCTGGCATTGCCGGACTGCTTCACTACCAGGGCGCGAGTCATCGATGGCTGACGCAGGCCGACGAGTGGTGCTGGAAACGGCTGGAGCGTCCGCTCACGGACGCGCACGAGATTGCAACCGCGCTGAGATTTCTCGAGTATGCGCCGGAGCCCGCTCGCGCGCGCGAATTAGCGATCCGTTTGTGCAGCGAGGCGCCGCGCACCAAGTGGTTTCTCGAGCGCGCCGGAACCTCGGATTACGGCGTGACGCCGCTGGGACTCTGCCCGACGCCCAGGTCAATCGGGCGCGCGGCTTTCTCGGACGATCTGATCGCTGCGCACCTAGACGATCTAGCGTCCCGCCAGCAACCCGACGGTGGCTGGCCGATCACCTGGCAAGCCCCGGGCGATGGCGCCGCGATCGAATGGCGTGGACGGCTAACCCTCGAGGCGCTTCTCTGCCTGCGCGCGTATGGGCGCATTTGAACGGCCGGCGCGAAAACACGCCTCTGCATAAATCAGGGACCGGAGTTGGCTGCTGCTTCCACCTTGCGTGCGCTCAAGAGGAAAGTGCCTGGATTGGCCAAACCAATCTTGACAGGCTGCTCTTCCGACGCGCTTGTCGATGGACCAATCACTCCAATCGCATAGCTATGTCCGAGCGCATCTGCCACTTCACCGATCGCAGCAACAAGCCCGCGGCCATCGTCTTTTGCGAGCACCGATACAACGTAGTATTGACCGCCGCTCGGCACAGACAGTGCCTTCAGGGTGTTCGTATCGACTCGATCGCGCATCACAAGTGGTCCTAACAAGATTTCAATTGCTCTGGGCGGGAGGCTCGGATCTCCAATACCAATCATGTAGATCGGAACCGAGTCTTTCTTAGCGCGCGTGAGCACTTCGTCCAATTTCGTTTCGCTGCTGTTGTCGAGACCGTCAGTGATTATGACTAGGATGCGATCGGGGTAGTGTGCCGACTCGATCAATTCCAGTCCCTGATTAATCCCATCGTAGAGCGGTGTCTGTCCCCACGGGACCTGCGCAGTTATCGACCCCAGCGCCAGTGCGTGATCGGTTGTTAGCGGCTGGATAACCCTAATCTTGTCAGGATGGCCTGCCACCGCGATCGCAGCGATCTCGTCGCATCTGTTTAGCCTCTTTGCCGCTTCGCCAAGTTCTTGGCGTACGCTCTGCAGCGTGCTTGGGTCCTGCACGACAAGCTTCCGCAGCATGCTGCCCGACTCGTCCACAACCATCACAATCGACTGCGGCGCTCCGCTTTGATCGTCGCGGAAATATTTGATCGCCAACGATTGATTACCGACATACGCCACAAAATCCGACTGCTTCAGACCTCTTACCGGATTTCCCGCGGCGTCGGTGACCGTGACCTCGTATTGAACGTCGCCTGCTTGAGCCGCGATCTCTTTCGGAGGCGAACCGCTCGGCGCGCACAAATTTAGCGGCGCGCTGATATTCTGTGCGGGAGGCGGTGCTGCGGACGACGTCGCGCATCCTGCTATTGCGATTGCAATCGTCGCAGCTAGGCAGCGCAGAATTGTACGCATGACACCTGGATTACTCCGATTGCGCTTTGCCCCGTGCGATCGCGTCGGCCGCCGCGGCGACTGCGTTCCATCCTTCGACTGGGATGTAGTTCATCTCAAGCCGCGTGCCGTCCGGATCTTCGAAAACCACCGAATAGTAGCCGGGCCAGAACGGACCGGGCTCGGCGGGGAAAATAATCTTTGCGCCGATTTCTTTGAGCATCGCGTAGCATGAGTCCACTTCGTCGCGGCTGCGCGCGCGGAATGACAGGTGATGCAGGCCGGTGCGCCATTGCGAGAATCGATCGCCGGCCGGCGCCGCATGTCCCATGACAAACATGTACTCGTCCGCGAACCATCCGACGCCGAGCGGCGACTCGAAGTAACGGCGCATCCCGATATGCGTCATCAGGCGGTCGTAGAATTTCAGGCACGCGTCGTAGTTACTGACCGTCAGCGTGATATGTCCAAAGCCTGCGAATTCCATTTGAGTACCTTAGCGGGGGGCGGTGGTTGCGATTCGGATGTTGCCCCATTTGCCGACTGCGCCCTGACCGTGGCATGAGACGCTGCCCTTGCCGGGCGCGATATCTTTTTCGCTCATCAGGCCGAGCGCGAGCGTGCACGACCCGAGCTTGAACGGAACATTCGAATACTGGCGCACCTCGCGGCCGTCAACCGAAAACGTCACGCGGTCGGCGGCGGAGTCGTACGCGATTTCAAAATGATGGAGCTGGCCGGGCGCGGTCGCGTCGCGAATTTCCTCGAACAAGCAGAAGTGGCGCGGGCCATGCGCGGGATCGACGACCGGCACGCCGGGAAACGGCAGCTTGCCGTACACAGTCGCGATCGTTTCATTGCCGACGAAGAAATCGAGCGCGGCGCCAGTCGAGAAATCGAGCACGTTGAACGACACGAAGCCGTCGTAGAGATCGCCCGCCGCGCCGCTGACGATCGTCGCGGCGAGATCGATCGAAAACGTGATCGCGCCGCCGTCGGGGCATGCGAACGTGCGCGTGCTGAAATACATGTGCTTGGCGTTGTCCAGGAACTGGATCTTGTCGTGGCCGCGCGTGTACGGCACCGCGGCGACGCGCAGAAAACCGTCCTGCACGATCACGACCGCGTCGGGCTCGCGATATTGCCAGAAGCCGCCGTCGGGCAGCGGGAAGCCGGCGGGCATCCAGTCGCCCTCGCCGGTCACGACCGACGCGAAGTTCGAGTACTCAATAATCTGGTTCGCGGAAGGGACTGCGGACTTACTCATGCGACAAATGATGAATCACCTGCGCGGTGGGCGGCAAGGGGTGACCCCTTGCAACCCAGTATCTACGCGAAAGATGCGGGGCTTCGCCTCTGTTAGAACTTTTCGAAAAGACCTGTCCGCAGGGCTTTTCGGTATAGATACTGGGTGCAGG
>DATNLS010000286.1:0-33030 GCA_035602775.1 Candidatus Acidiferrales bacterium
CTCGCCCGCCGCTCTGGCGATTCACCTGAACTCGCCCACTGCGCGCGCTTGATTTCTCCCTCGATTTGCAGCCTTGTTTAGTTCGATTAGATTAAGTAACTTGTTGAGTTCATTAAGTAATCTATTCTTCAGGGAGCATCAGTTTTAGCCGATGGATCAAGGGTTTACCTTGTGGTTTACGGGCCTGTCCGGGGCGGGGAAATCAACGCTTGCGAACCTGGCCGCCAACGAACTGCGCAAGCGCGCGCATCGCGTCGAAATCCTCGACGGTGACGAAGTCCGCACCAATCTCTCCAAGGGCCTCGGGTTTTCCAAGGAGGATCGCGACATCAACATCCGCCGCATCGGCTACGTCTGCCATCTGCTGGCACGCAACGGCGTAATCGCGATTTCCGCGGCGATATCGCCCTACCGCGAGGTGCGCGACGAGGTGCGGCGCAATCACGACCGCTTCTTCGAGGTGTACGTTCGTTGCACCATCGACAAGCTCGTCGAGCGCGACGTCAAGGGACTCTACAAAAAGGCGCTGGCCGGCGAGATCAAATCCTTTACGGGCGTGTCGGACCCGTACGAGGAGCCGCTGAAGCCCGAGCTCGTCGTCGATAGCAGCACCGAGACCGTCGAGCAGAGTCTCGGCAAATTGCTCGGCCGCCTCGAAGAGCTGAACTACATCAACAAGGGAGCACGTCGATGAGCGTTCGCGACGACGCAATCTCGGCGCACGGCGGCGGCGAGCTCGTCGATCTGAAGGCCCCGGCCTCCGAGCGCGCTGCACTGGCGGCGCATGCCGCGAAACTCGCGAGCGTCACGCTCAATGCGCGCGACCTCGCCGATCTCGAGATGCTCGCTACCGGCGCGTTCTCGCCACTGACCGGCTTCATGGGTGAGGCGGATTATACTCGTGCGCGCGACGAAATGCGGCTTGCGTCGGGCGTGCCGTGGTCGATTCCGATCACGCTCGGTGTCGATGAGGCAATCGCGAAATCACTGAAGACCGGGACTGAGATCGCGCTCGCGACTGAAGACGGCAAGCGGCTGGCGATTCTCAAGCTCGCGGAAATTTACAAAGTCGATCGCAAACTCGAAGCGCAGAACGTGTTCGGCACCTCGGAGGACGCGCATCCGGGGGCGAAGAACGTCACCTCGATGCCAGCGTACTGTCTGGCGGGCAGCGTCACGCTGATCGAGGAGATACCGGGGCGCACGTTTCTGGAATTTCCGCGCGAGCCGCAGCAGACGCGCGCGGCATTTCGCGAGCGTGGATGGAAAAAAATCGTCGCCTTCCAGACTCGCAACCCCACTCATCGCGCGCACGAATATATCCAGAAGGCGGCGCTCGAAATCTGTGACGGCCTGATGATTCATCCGCTGGTCGGCGAGACCAAGGGCGACGACGTGCCCGCCGCGGTCAGGATGGAAACCTACAAGGTGCTGCTCGACGCGTACTACCCGAAGGACCGCGCGATGATCGGCGTGTTCCCGGCGCATATGCGCTACGGGGGCCCGCGCGAGGCGATCCTCCACGCGATCGCGCGGCGCAACTACGGATGCACGCATTTTATCGTGGGGCGCGATCACGCCGGCGTCGGCAATTACTACGGCAGCTACGACGCGCAGAAAATCTTCGAGCGCTTCGCGCCGGCCGAGCTGGGAATCACGCCGCTGATGTTCGAGAACACCTTTTACTGCAAGCGCTGCAACTCGATGGCGTCGTACAAAACCTGCCCGCACTCGGACGCGGACCGCGTGATCCTGTCAGGCACGAAAGTCCGTGAGCTGCTGCGTGCAGGCGAAGCGCCGCCGCCGGAATTCACGCGCCCGGAGCTGGCGACAATCCTGGTGCAAGCAATGCGCGACGCCAAGTAAATCGCGCCCAGTGATTTGACAATGCAAGCCGGCGGTCTTCTGATCGCCGGCTTTTTCATTTGATGAGACGAAATCCGCTACGCCCCGCGGCGCGGCGATCAAAAGTTGCGGTGTATTCGCAGCCGAGTCGGGTATTCCATGCCACGATAAGGCTGTCAGCGAAATCTTCGCCGTTCATATAGTCTCGGATTGCTGCCCGTACGTCCTCCGGATGCTCGATCGATAGCTGCCTCGCGAGCAGTAGCGCGTCGAGCGCTGCGACCACTTTTGAACGTTCGAGCTTGTATCCGCGCTCGAGCACCCAAACCAATTCCGCCAGCACAATCTGATTAACAAATCCCGGCTCTTGCTCTGAACAATCATCTTCGATGAACCGAGACGCCGCACGAAGCTGCTTTAGATCATCGCGGATAAGAAAGCGGACCAATATGTTTGTATCGATCCCCTTCACCGCCGTCCGAATCTGCTTCTGATCGCTTCGTCCATCTGCTCAATGGTCAGATGACGCGTGGCCGGACCGAGCATTCCCCTCAGTTCACGCACATCTATATTTTTCGGGGTAAGCACGACCCTTCCGTCACGCTCAATAACGAACTCAATTTTGTCGCCGGGCCGAAGCTTGAGATGGTTTCGGACCTTTGCCGGGATCGTGGTCTGGCCCTTTCTTGTTAGCGTTGACGTCGCCATGATTCCTTACCCCTGAATAGATTCCTTACCTCAGGTAAGGATATCAGACAAGATACTAAGGATACCAGTCTTTCAGATCTGTGCTGCCCTTGCTTGGGCGGCGCGCTTGGCTCGCTCGGGGTCGCCGGACCAGGTCCAGGCGTGCTCGGTGCGGCTTACTCCGACCAGCACGCCCAGAAATGCGGATGGATGGATAAACAGTTCCGCGAGGCCGGCTTCGTCTCTGTGATGCGCCGCGAAACGCGAGCCGCGCGCTTGCAGGCGATTCTCGAGTGCGCCGACGTCGTCGGTCTCGACGAAAAACATGTAGAGCGAATCACCGCGGCGTTGATGGAAGCGGCCCATCGCCAGGTTCGCGTCAGTGATCTGCGCGATCTCGATTCGGTCGAGCCGCGCGGGCGGATCGAACAGCGTGAGCGTGCCGATGTAGCCGAACTGCTTGCTCTCAATTGGGCTGAACCTGGCCGCGTCGAGGCCGAAGATGAGCGCGTAGCGCTCGGACGCCGTCCGCCAATTCGCAACGACGTTGGTGACTTCGTAGGCCCACTTGATCGCGCCGACGGGTGCGCGTTCTTGATGCTGCGAGATGACGGCGCGCATCCCGAATGTCGCGCCGGTGTCGAGATACAGTTGTCCCGCTGATTGCTCGAAGTTGACGCCGCTCTTGGTCAGATGATGCGCGACGGCGTCGGGGTCGTCCACGGAAAATCCTGCGCCGAAAAGTCCACTGCCCCATTTGGAAACGAAATCCTGGACTGCTCCGGCGCCGTCGGGTTCGAGAAGTTCTAGGAGACTCGATCCCGCTTGCATCGTGGATCGGCTGGCGCATAGTGGCGCGGATTTATCGCGACGCACCAGCTCACCGCCGAAAACGTCCGCGACGACCGTCTCGGCCGCAGTACAGTTCGCGACCGCAATTTGGATTCTGTCAACGCGTTTGAGCATCGTCGAAGTTTCCTCCCCGCGCTACTGGAGCGGCGGCTCGTCGTCGGACGGCGCCATCACCGGCGACCCATGATGCATCACCATGAACCACGCGTTGCCGACACGCTCGAAGACATTGGTGGCGAGCACGTTCGAACGCTGCGTGCCTTCGTAGCCGCGCTGGGTCAGGTTTTCCTCGACCACGACGATCGCGAGGTCGCCGCTGATCATCACCTCGATTTCGCCGAGCTCGAACTTCATCTCGAACACATTGTCGAGAATCCGCTCCCAGCTCGACATGATCGGGCCCCATCCGGAAAGTTTGCGCCATCCGGGATGGATGCACATGATGCGCGGGTCTTTCAGCCAGACCGCTTCCATTTTTTCCGCGTCGAGACTTTCGAAGGCGTCGTAAAAGGCGCGGTTGGCGGCGAGCACTGATTCACGATCTGACATTACGCTTTCCAGCGTAGTTTTTCCGATGATCAAGCGCCAGCGACTCCGGAGTCATCGCGGGCGAGGTTTTCTGCGCGAGCGCGGCGCCGGAGGCATGGAATCGGATTGCGTCGTCGATCAGGGTTGCGATTTTGCGGGCGGCGGCGGCTATTGGAATTCCACCGCGGTGGATGTTCGAGATAACGGTGCGGTCGGGCTCGATCGACTTGAGCGTGGGCCGATAAATGACGTAGGCGCTCAGGCTCTCGGCTGTGACGAGGCCGGGGCGCTCGCCGACGATCAAGCAGACTACGTCGGGACGCAGTATCTCGCCGAGATGGTCCTCGATTCTGACGCGTGCGTTGCGAATGAAGATCGGTTTCAGGAGGCGGTGCCGCGACGCGAGCGCGCGCGTGAGCGCGCGCTGGAGCGGCGCGGCGTTTTTCTCGACGGCGGCGGACGAGAGTCCGTCGCCGACGCATAGCAGGACAGTCGGCTTCGCCGACTGTCCTGCGCCGACGCGCGGCTTCAGCCGCGACGCACGACGCGCGTCGGCGTCGGTGAGACGCCGGCCGCGCTCCGGATTGCGCAGGTAGTCCTCGCGTGTGGCGGCCTGCGAGTGAAGCTCGAGCAGGCCGTTGCGCCGCGGCCAATCGGGCGCGACTTCGGTCATCACACTGTCCACCGCGCGCGCATGATCGGCGCGCAGAGAGAGCATCGCGGCGGTCGTGTAGCGCAGACCCGCGCGTCCGAGGCCGAGGCGGGCGGGTGTCGATTTGCGCATCGCGTCGAAATCGCTGTTCGCGCCGGGTTCGATTTTCTTCAACGCTGTCCCATTACGATTCGAGCGTCGCCGGCGCGCGCGGTGAGACGGCCGTCGCGCAGAATTCCAGTGCGCTCGCACCAATCTTCGAACTCGGGCGCGGGCCGCAGACTGAGCACCGCGCGCAACGCCGCCGCGTCGTGGTAGCTGGTCGATTGATACGAGAGCATCACGTCGTCGCCCATCGGCACCGCCATGAAGTAGTTGCATCCCGCGGCCGCAAGCAGCACCGCGAGATTCTCGCAATCGTTCTGATCGGCGCGCGCGTGATTGGTGTAGCAGGCGTCGGCGCCGTGCGGGACGCCGAGCAGTTTGCCCATGAGGTGATCTTCGAGGCCGGCGCGCGTGATCTGTTTCGCGTCGTACAGATATTCGGGGCCGATGAATCCGACCACGGTGTTGACCAGCAGCGGCGAGTAGCGTCGCGCGAGGCCGTAGCATCGCGCCTCGAGCGTCACCTGGTCACTGCCTTCGTGCGCGCCGGCCGACAACTCGGAGCCCTGCCCGGTCTCGAAGTACATCAGGTTCGGCGAGCGCAGGCGGCCCGTCTCGCGAATCATCGCGTAGCCGTCGTCGAGCATCGCGACCGTAATCCCGAAACCGGCGTTGCCTTTCTCGCTGCCCGCGAGGCTTTGAAACATGATGTCCATCGGCGCGCCGGCTTCGAGCGCGCGCATCTGCGTCGTGATATGGCCGAGCACGCAGTTCTGCGTCGGCGCGCCGGTGCGATCGATGATGTCGGCGGTGAGTTCGAGCAGCCGGCGAATGGTGTCGGCATCGTCGACGCACGGGTTGATTCCGATGAGAGCGTCGCCGGTTGCGTAGGCGAGGCCTTCGTACGTGGCAGCTGCGATTCCGGTGAGATCGTCGCGCGGATGGTTAGGCTGCAGCCGCGTCGAGAGCCGGCCCGCTAGACCAAGCGTGGTGCGGGCGTGAGTGACGACGCGAATTTTCGACGCAATCGTGATCAGATCGAGGTTGGAGCATAGCTTGGCGACCGCGGCGGCGATCTCCGCGGTGATTCCGCGGCCGGTCGCGAGGAGCGCGTCGCCGGTGGTCGCGTCGTCGAGCAGCCATTCGCGGAACTCGCCGACGGTCTGGTTGCGGACGGCGGCGAATGCGGCGAGGTCGAGCGCGTCGTCGATCACGCGCGTCACTTCGTCGCGATCGTACGCAATGACCGGATTCTCGCGCAGATCGTTCAGCGTGAGATCGGCGAGCACGGTCTTCGCTGCGATTCGTTCCTGCTCGGAGCGCGCCGCGATGCCCGCCAGCTCGTCGCCGGAGCGCGCTTCGTTACTGCGCGCGAGCAATTCCTTGACCGAGCGGAAGCGGTAGGACTTGCCGAGCAGTCGGGTCGATAGTTTCATCCCAGGTGGTGCTGAACCGTCATGCGGCGAAATGAAAAACGCGAACGCTGCTGATGAGCGCGTCGCGCCATTCGATCAGCTCGAGCACGTGCGGTGGATTTGCGGCGTCGAGATTCGAATGGCGCCGGTATTCGACGGCGGCGCGATCGCCGGATTCGGTGACGGTGAGGATTTCGAAGCGCAGCTCGGTGTAGCGCTCGAGCCCGCGGCGCGCGTACACGCCGATTTCATGATGGCCTTGCAGCGACAGCCTGCGCAGCTCCGGATAAATCTTCGCGATGAGCGCGCTCTGATGAGTCGCATCGCGAGTGTAGAGCGCGACGACGCGCGCCGGATCACGGCTTTCCCAGGCGGCTTTCCATGCTTCAACGCGAGCGCTCGAGGTGGGCATAGAGACAACCTAACGCGGCGCGCGGATAAGTGGAAATGGTGCGGATGAGGGCACTTCCGGCGGTATTTCGTCAGTCTGACGTAGCGAGCAGCGCGAGCGGAGTCTTTGCGGGAGCGACGCGAGCGCAAGCTCTGTCATCCTGACGAAAAGCCTAGCGCGCGATGCGCGACGCCCAGTAAGATACCAATTCGCCGATGACGAGACCTCTCCACTACCTCTCCCCTAACCCCTCTCCCTTCTGGAGAGGGGGTCAGAAAAGGAGACTGACTCGATTACTTGTCGTTGCTGCTTTGCTCGCCGTCGTTCCGATTGCGCGCGCGGCGCAGACCGGGAATCTTAAGCTCGATGTGCTGGGTGACGAGGGGGCCGGGGCGAAGAATCCGGCGCATGTGATCGCGCCCAACGGCAAGGAGGCCGGACAGGTCGTCGCAGGCTCGTCGGTCGCGCTGCCGCCCGGCGAATACAAACTGGTGCTGCCGATCATTGGCGGGCAGATCGTCAAGGACAGCATACAAGTCGAGGCCGGGCGCACTCATACCGTGCTCATCACCAATGTCGCGGTGATGCAGGTCAGCGTGAAGGACAAGAGCGGAAAGGATCCCGGCTTCGGCGTGACGGTAACCACGACCGACTTGCCGCATGCCAAGGTCGCGAGCTTTATTTCCGGCGACAAGTACCTGTTCGCGCCGACCCAGGTGGACGTGCACGTCGATGCGCCGCCGCAGGGCTATGACTGGCACGCACTGACGCTCACGCCGGGCCGTCACGCGGTGCTGACGCTGGGCGAAGTGGTGAAGGCCGACTTGCTGGTGCAGCCCGTGATGTCGAAGATCGTGATCGACAACACGACCCGCGTGGTCGTGCTGCACGCGGGCACGCAGACCAAAGTGGCGGAGAGCGACCCCGGCAGCGAGCATCGCTTCCAACTCGACCCGGGCGACTACGACGTTTTCGTGGAAAATCGGTCGGGCAAGGGCAAGCCGTACGCGACCTCCGCTGGAATCCATCTCGAATCCGGCGCAAAGGTGGAACGGACGGTCCCGCTGGACTAAGAAGGAGATCAAGAGAGGTTAGATGGCAAGCGAACGACAAAAAGAAATCAAGCGGCGGCGCAAACGGAAAAAATCCAGACTGCAGGCGAAGACCAGGGAGTCGAGGAAGAAGGCGCGGAAGAAGAGATAGGAACCTAATCCCTACCCGCGCGGGAAGTGGAACCGGATGCGGAAGGGAGTCGCGCGCGGAACCTCTCCCCTAGCCCCTCTCCCTTCAGGAGAGGGGAATAGGATTAGGAGAGGAGACGGAATCTTGAGTCGCGCAGGGCGCTGTATTTGGACCCTCACCTTGATCCTCTCCCTAACAGGGAGAGGGGACAGAATTGGAGTTGGCGATGGAATACGAGACGCTCCTTTATGACGTGGCGGACGAAATCGCGACGGTTACCCTTAATCGTCCCGCCAAGATGAACGCGTACACCACCAAGATGGGCGCGGAGATCACCGACGCGATGCTGCGCGCCGACGCCGACGACAGCGTCCGTGTTGTCATCATGACCGGCGCTGGCGATCGCGCGTTCTGCGCGGGCGCCGACATGTCGATGTTCGCGTCGGATATCAAGACGCGCGAAGAAAAGCCGGCCGTGACCGAGCGTCGCGCACGCGCCGTGGTCTCGCTGCCGCAGGTGATGCGCAATCTGTCCAAGCCAACGATTGCCGCGATCAACGGCTACGCGCTCGGCGTGGGATGCACGATACCGCTGCTGTTCGACCTGCGAATCGCGTCGGACAACGCGAAGATGGGCGTCATCTTTCCGCGTGTCGGCCTGATGAGCGAGCTGGGATCGAGTTACCTGATGCCGCGGCTTATCGGCCTCTCGCGCACCGCCGAGATGATGCTGACCGGCCGCCAATACGCGGCCGCCGAATGCCTTGCGATGGGCCTGGTGAGCCGCGTCGTGCCGCTGGCGAATCTCATGGCGACTGCTCACGAGCTGGCAGGCGACATGCTGCAATGCTCGCCGACGTCGCTAGCCTTCACGCGCAAGGCGCTGTACCAGGGACTCGACGGCACGCTCGAAACCGCAATGGCCTTCGAGAGCTTCGCGCTCGAGAAGTGCTACGTGAGCCCCGAGCACAAGGAATACGTCGCGGCGTTCCTGGAAAAGCGCAAACCGAATTTCAAGAAGGCGAAAGGTTAGGTTCTGTCTTGACCGACGCGGCGCTTTGAGGCTAAGTTTTGCGGTAGATAACTTAGTTAGTCTTTTTTATCATATTAATCGAAAAAGGGCTCTGCCGTTGAGTTTAGCGGCGGCGAACCATTAAAAACCCTCGAGAGGCAGGTAACGAATATGGCACTTCATATCGGAAGCGTGGCACCGGATTTTACCCAGGAATCGACCGAGGGACCGATTCATTTTCACGAATGGATTGGCGACAAGTGGGCGATTCTGTTTTCGCATCCCAAGGACTTCACGCCCGTCTGCACCACTGAGCTCGGCACCGTCGCCAAGCTCAAGGGTGAGTTCGACAAGCGCAATATCAAGGCGATTGGAGTGAGCGTCGACGACGTGCCGTCGCACAAAAAGTGGGTCGGCGATATCGAAGAGACGCAGAACACCAAGCTGAACTTCCCGATCCTCGGCGACGGCGACAAGAAGGTCGCCAAGCTCTACGACATGATTCATCCGGAGTGGAACGACACGCTGACGGTGCGCTCGGTCTTCGTGATCGATCACAACAAGAAGATCCGTCTGACGCTCACCTACCCCGCCAGCACCGGGCGCAATTTCCAGGAAATCCTGCGCGCGATCGACTCGCTGCAACTGACCGACAAGTACCAGGTGGCGACGCCGGCCGACTGGAAGAAGGGCGAGGACGTTATCATCGTACCGGCGTTGCAGGATCCTGAAGTTATCAAGCAGAAGTTCCCCAAGGGCTACAAGGCAGTGAAGCCGTACCTGCGCATCACGCCCGATCCGAGCAAGTAACAGCGGCGGGCGCGAATAGGAATGATAAAGCGGCTCCCCCCGTGGTGGTTTCACGCTTCCTTCGGCAGGGCTGAGCCCTGGCACCCAGTATCTTGGTGTCATTCAGAGCGCGTCTGAATTGCTCCGATTCCAGTAGCCGAAGCCCTGAGCGTAGCCGAAGGGGAAGAATCCCCGCTCCTTCTTTTTTGCTACGGATGCGTCGCCAGGAAGTCGAGCATTGGTTCGGTCCAAGTGAGCGGCCATTCGATGTGATTCAGCGATCCGACCGTGGTGCCGGGGATATTGGAGCTGCTGCCGTCGGGGTCGGTGCCGCAAGTAGGATCGCAGGAGCCGACCTCCTGCTTGAGGTCGTTGATTATCACGTCGTCGTCCGGGTTGCCGCCAAGGTTAGCGACCTGGCTGATGATCATCTCGCTGTTGGGGCATAGGCCGGCGATGTCACAAGAGTTGTGCACCTGGTAGGCCTGGATTTTCGGATTCGACACGCGAATCTCCGCGACGGTCGTGGGATGATCCTCTACTGGCGTTTGCGGGCATGGATCGTTGAAGGCCTGGAACGGGTCGGGTGCCGAATACACTGCGATCGCCTTCACGTTGGGCCGGTTGAGCGCGTAGATATACGACATCGCCGAGCCGTTTGACCATCCCGAGACGAAGGTCCGGTCGTTGAGCACGGCGCCCGCCGCCTGCACCACGCCGATGAAATGATCGATGGTCGCAACGTCGACATTTTCGGGATAACTCACGCCGCCGACTTTTACGGTTCCCGGAGAAAACTGCCGGTACCAGTTGTCCCATCCGGGGCCTTCATTGTCCGGGGCGGGATAGAAATGCGTCGTATCGCGGCCCTCGGGAGCGAGAACCACGAAGCCCGTGGTGCCGGCGGCGAGGCTGAAGCTGTTCTGGAACGACAGGATGTTGGTCGAGATGATTGAGTCTGCCGTCACCAGCGAAGGATGCAACCATACAAGTAGCGGCAACTTGTTCGACGCTGAGGCGGACGCCGGTTGGTACAGGCACGCATAGCGGGCAGTGCCGTCGGAATCATTCCAAGGCCCCAGCAGCGTCCCCCCTGCACACGTCGGCACCTCATTCATGATTAAGGTCTGCGGAGGATTTCCGAACGGACTACATCCGGTTGCCGCGGGTGCGGAACCCGCCGATCCGGCTAGTATCGCGAGCGCAAAGGCAGCGAAAAGTGGACCGGCAAGCACTCGCCTGCGGTGCTCGCCAACACGGCAAAAATGACTGACAGTCATCATGTGGTTCCTCCCAGTGCCCCCGCCGTACCCGAGTGCGGGGGTCGGGTAACAAGCAAATTCGAGACCTTCTTCGGGTAGGTAAGGAATTCCGAGAGAATTTGGCGTCAGGAGTGGGAATCAGAGTGTGAAGTCTGAGGAAGTTTCTACAGATATAGCTTCATGACGTGAAATGTTTTTTTGGATTGGCTCGTACGTCGATTACGATAAACTGGTCAGCAATCTTTGAATCCACGGAGACATGTCATGAAGATTCCACAATCGTTACGCGAAGTGATCGAAAAAGGACCCTACGCTCATTTGACGACGCTCAATCGGGACGGCAGTCCGCAGGTCACCGTGGTGTGGGTCGGGATTGAAGGCGACGAGTTCGTGATCGGCCACATGGCGGTGCATCAGAAGGTCAAGAACATCCGGCGCGATCCGCGAGTCGCGTTGTCTCTGCTCAGCGATAAGACCAACGCGCAGGGGATGCGGGAATACGTGGTGGCTTACGGCAATGCGCGGATAACCGAGGGTGCCGCAGTGCCCCTTTTGCAGCGCCTCGCGAAAATTTACCTCGGGCCGAAGGCGGACTTCCCGCCCGCATCGATGCGCAGTATTCCGGGCTTCGTCACCCGAATCGCGCCGGAACGTTTCACTGGCGTTGGACCGTGGGCTGCGAAGGCGGCCGACTAGCATGCGGCGAGCATAGAGGTAGATCCTCACAACCTAAGCTCTAACCCCTTCCCGAGCGGGAAGGGGAACCGGACGCGGAGAGAGGATCGTCCTCCGCTAACCAGTTCTAACAGGGGCTGAGCCCCGCATCTTCTTTTTCTGAATACTGGGTGCAGGGCTCAGCCATGCCGAAGGAAGCGTGAAACCCACCGCGGGTTTCACATTAGGTGAAGTGATCTCCCCTTCCCCTTGACCGCGTTGACAAGAACCTCCGCGCGCCGGACAATCATCACCAAATGGCACGAATTACCGTTGAAGATTGCCTGGAGAATATCCCCAACCGCTTCGAGCTTGTGCTCGGTGCGGCGCGCCGCGCCAAACAACTGCTCAAGGGCGCGCGGCCACTGGTGGAATCGGACAACAAAGAAGTAGTCACGGCGTTGCGCGAAATCGCGGCCGGCAAGGTCACGATCGAAGAACCCGACGCCTGACCGAGCGCGATCGATCCGACATCAAACCGACACGGCTCGAGGCCTCTGACGGCTCGAGCAGAGCCATACCGTGGCGCGCAAACCCGGCAAACCGACAGCTCGCAAGCGCACGACGACACCGAAGCGCGAGGCCAAGGTTCGTCGCGGACGCGTCGTGGCTGAGCCGGTCGCGTCGGAAGAATCCGAGCTGGAGCACGACGCCGAGCCTGTCGACGACAAAGATCACGATACGCCAATCGAAGTCTCCGAGTTTCGTCCGGTAGAAAGCACCGGCGAAGATGCGGCGGCCGAATCCGCCGATCCGGACGTTGACGACGCGGACGCCGAGAAAAAAGGCGGCGCGCTGGTCGCCACCGATCCGCTCGGCCGCTACCTGACTGAGATTCGCCGCTTCCCGCTGCTCTCGCGCGAGGAGGAGGCGGTGATCGCGCGCCGCTACGTGAAGGACAAGGATCCCGCGGATGCGTACCGGCTGGTCACCGCCAATCTGCGGCTGGTAGTGAAGCTTGCGTACGAGTTCGCGCGCGCGACCAGGAACGTGCTCGACCTTATCCAGGAGGGCAACGTCGGCCTGATGGAAGCGGTCAAGAATTTCGACCCCGAACATGGAATCCGCTTTCCGTCGTACGCCGTGTGGTGGGTGCGCGCCTACATCTACCGCTACCTGATCAACAACTGGCGGCTGGTGAAAATCGGCACTACCCAGGCGCAGCGCAAGCTCTTCTTCAATCTGCGCAAGGAGACTGAACGGCTCGAGCGCGAAGGCTTCAAGCCGCAGCCGCTGCTGTTGGCGCATCGGATGGGCGTCCGCGAGAGCGACGTGCGCGAGATGCAGGAGCGGATGGGGCAGAGCGAGGTCTCGCTCGATCAGCCGACCGGCGGCGGCGAGGACAACGATACGCGGCTGCTCGACGTGATCCCCGACGCCGGGCACAATCCCGAGACCGAGACGGCGGATCGCGAATGGCGCGACTTTGCGCGCGACAAGGTCAAGCAGTTCGCCGACACGCTCACAGGCAAGGAGCGGGAGATATTCGATGCGCGCTTGCTGGCGGAGGATCCCGAGACGTTGCAGGAAATCGGCGCGCGCTTCGGAATCAGCCGCGAGCGGGTGCGGCAGATAGAAACTCGGCTCAAGCGGCGGCTGAAAGAGTTTATCGAGGCGTCGGCGCCCGACGTCGAGGGCTCCGGGCCGTCGTAAGCATTCTTTATCTACCCCATTGCCGCTGATAGGTGCCGCTTGCGATAATGCGGTCGAGGCGGATCGCGCAAGGAGCTGCACGTCGATGCGAGAACGCAGTTGCGCGCTGGTGGTGGTGGGTAACGAAATTCTTTCCGGCAAAGTCCAGGATTCGAACGCGTACTTCGCGGCGCGCGAGCTGCGCAAGCTCGGCGTCGCGCTCGCGCGTATCGCAACTATCCCAGATGAACTCGATCTGATCGCGGGCGAAGTCGCGTACTGCTCGCGCAACTTCGATTTCGTGATCACTTCGGGCGGCGTCGGCCCGACTCATGACGATCTCACGATGGAGGGCGTCGCGCGCGCGTTCAAGCGGCGGCTCGTGATGAATCCGGTGCTCGAGGCTCTGGTCCGCGAACATTTCCGCGAGCGATCGCTCGAGGCCGGCCTGCGGATGGCCCAGGTGCCGGAGGGCGCGGTGCTCAACGACGCGGGCGACATCCGGTTTCCGACCGTGCAAATCGAAAACGTGTACGTGCTGCCGGGAATCCCGCAACTATTCGAGTCCAAGCTGCGCGCGCTCGGCAGCCGCTTCGCGACCGACCCGTTTTTCATGCGCACGATTTACCTGAGCGCGAACGAAGGCGTGATCGCAGAGCATCTGAACGACTGCATGCGCAATTTTCCGGAGTTGATGCTGGGATCGTATCCGCGGATCGGAGATCCCGATTACCGCGTCAAGTTGACGCTCGAGTCGAAGAATGCGGCCTACCTCGAGCGCGCGTTTCGTCATCTGATGGGGCTGCTGCCGGCCGAGGCAGTGGTCAAAACGGAGTGAGCAATTCACGTTTGTAGTGGTGGTGGAGGAAATCATGAGGAAAGGAAATTTCAGATTCGTAGTGAGCGCAATCGGACTCGCGGTGATGCTCGCGATGGCGGCCGGTCCGCTCGCAGAGTACGCCGCGGCACAGACGCCGGCTGTCGGCAGCGCGGGGCAATCGCAGATTCCGCAGCCGCCGGACAATAACGTCAACTGGCCGGGCGCGGGCTACGGCGCGGGCGCCCTGCTGTGCAACGTGCTTTACATCCCGGCCAAGCTGACCTACGCGATTCTCGGTGGAGTCGTTGGCGGCGGAACCTACCTGGTGACCGCCGGCAATCAGCAGGCTGCCAACACCGTCTGGCGCAGCGCGTTCGGCGGCGACTACGTGGTGACGCCGCAGATGCTCGCGGGGACACAGCCGATCAACTTCAGCGGGCCGACGACAACGCCGCCAAATGTCCCGGCGTCCTCGACGAGCTCGTCCTCGAACATGACGACCACGACCGCGAGCTCCGGTGGCATCGCACCGATAACGCCGATACCGCCGTCGGGCACGTCGGCCAGTGCGTCGTCGTCGGCCGGTGGACAGCCGCTCGATCACGGCGCCGGTCCCGCGCCCGGCTCGCCCTCGGGCGCGAATATCGAGTAGCGGGAGATGGAGCGTCGCGCATGAAGAAGATCCGTTTTCTCTGGAAGTCGACCTGAACGACGTGCCGCGACGCAAGAAGTTTCTTGCGTAAGGATCTCGGCGCCGTTCTCGATGAGCGCGACTACGCGAAGGTCCCGCTGAGTGCAGCGGAACTGAAAGACCTATTCGCAGGCCGGGACCCGCGCGATTTCCTGAATCAGCGCAGCCCGACCTTCAAGGCGATGGGCCTCGCCGGCAAATCGCTAACGCCCGATCAGGCGCTGGCGCTGATGGCGAAAGAGCCGAACCTGATCAAGCGACCGATCATAGTGGCGGGCAAAGAAATGATCGCGGGATTTGATCGCGACCGATTGCGCGCCGCGTTGAACTAGAGGCGCTTGGCGCGCTGTGGCGCTCAGGCTCGATGCGATAATACGCGCGCGCGGGCCTTGATCTCGAAACGAACCCCTTCGCGGCGCTGAAGAACGCGGACGATTTCGAACAGATTGCGGGCACGCGGATTCCCCGAGGGTCCAAGCATCCTCATGAGGCTCTTGGGAGATATGCGTGTCGCATCAGACAGTTCCGTAAATCCGACGGTCGCGTTTATGTAGTCCCGCAGGATAGTTTTCGCCGTGGCTACATCGCCGCCGAGCATGGCTTCGACTCCTTCCCGAAGAAGCTCTCTTCGGAATCTGGGATCACGCTCGACACGAGCGCGAATGGTCTCCTTGAAATCGCGAGTCAACGGCATGCTACGTCTCCTACTTCCTTCGCTTGTAATCCTGCCAGTAGGCCAACGCGGAGTTTATATCGCGCTGCTGGCGCTGTTTGGTTCCGCCGGCCAGCAGCAGGATGACAAAGGTCTCGCCGTCTTTGCCGAAGTAAATCCGGTAACCGGGTAACCTCGATCTTGTATTCGAAAACTCCCGAGCCAACACCCTTGACGTTCGAAAGATTCCCTAGCGAGATCCGAGTCAACGCCGTCGCAACCTTCGCGGCGGCCTCGACGTTCAGGCGGTTGAACCAAGCAGCGAAGGGGCTTCGACCGCTGCTGTCGAGATATTCTGAACGTCGACCATCGATTACAGTAACACATATGTTACTATTGACAATAACGCGAAAGGCTGAGGCCTTCGCTGCATGACTGGAAAAACACTAGAACTGCCGCACGTGCAATACCTCACGCGCGATGCTATTTCCTGAAGCAGGCGAGGTGTTTTTTCATGGCATTTTCTGACGATCTTTTTTTCGCTCCCGCTCACAAACTGGCTGCGATGCTGCGGGCGCGCGACGTTTCTTCGGTCGAAATGGTCGATGCTTTTATCGAACGGATCGAGACGGTTAATCACGGCCTCAATGCTGTCGTCACGCTCGTCGAAGAACGCGCGGCGCGCGAGGCCGAGGACTCTGACAAGCGGCTCGGCGGTAAGGGCGAGGTTCGGCCGCTCGAAGGGCTGCCGATCACAATCAAGGATTCGATCATCACCGAGGGCGTGCGCTCGACCTGGGGCATGAAAATGTTCGAGCATCACGTGGCCACGCAGGACGCGCCGACTGTCGCGCGGCTGCGCGCAGCGGGCGCCATTATCATCGGGAAGACCAACACACCCGAAATGACGATGGACTACGACTGCGACAATCCCGTGTTCGGGCAGACCAACAATCCGTGGAATCACGAGCGTGTGCCCGGTGGTTCGAGTGGCGGTGAGGCCGCGGCGCTCGCAGTGGGAATGTCGCCGCTTGGCATGGGTTCTGACTATCGCGGATCGATCCGCGTTCCTGCCCATTTCTGCGGTATCGTCGGGCTCAAGCCGACCTGGGGGACGATTCCCGGCAGCGGGCATATGGCGCCAGGGGTTGCAGCGCCGCCGCCCATCTCGCACATGGCGACGATCGGTCCGATGGCGCGTTACGTCGACGATCTCACGCTCGCCTACAACATCGTGAAGGGACCGCATACGAGCACGCCATACACTGTACCGACTCCTGACGCGCACCCCGAGAAAGTTGATCTGAAGAAAATTCGATGTGCGATCTTTACCGACGCCTGCAACGTTCCCGTCAGCTCCGACACGCGCGCTGCAATCGAGCATGCGGGGCGTGAGCTGCAGAAGATGGGAATCGTGGTCGAAGCGGTGAAGCCGCCTATCGAGGACGGCGAGCGCTTGTGGTGGGAGTACGCCGGCGCGGACGGCAACCAGATGCTGGTCGAGTTGCTCGGTGAAGGCTTGAAGCATTCGCGCGATCGGCTGCGAAATTTCATGGTTAAGGGAGAGGGGAAATCTGCGGCCGAGTTTTTCAAGATCGCGATGTTACGCGACGCATGGCGCGTACAGCTTGCCGAGTTCATGGAGAAGTATCCGATCATACTCGGGCCGACGTTCTGCGTGACCGCGTTCAAGCACGGCGCCACCGAAGTCGATATCGACGGGAAAAAGTATCCGCACTTTCTCGCGGGATGGCCGGTGGCATGGGGCAACTGCGCGGGCCTGCCCGGGGTTGTTGTGCCGTGCGGAAAAGACCGCGAGGGTTTGCCGATCGGACTTCAGATAAACGGGCGCGCCTTCGGCGAGGAGACCGTGCTCGCAGTCGCGAAGGCCGCTGAGTCGGCGCTGGGCGGGTATCAGAAACCTCCGGTGTGAGCGAAGAACTTAGTTGTATGTGAAGCCCGCCGTGGGTTTCACACTTCCTTGGGCAGGGGTGACCCCTGCACCCAGTATTAAGAAGTTACACGGCGAAGCCGGTTGGGCGGCCGAGGATTGTTGCGCCGGCCGTCGTCAACCATGACTCTGCGACTGCAGCGTGCTGGGTCAGGGTTTGGATGTCGCGCATGCATCGCTGGAGCGGAGAGCTGTCGTACGGCGACGTGCCGCCGCCCGCTTTGTAGCAGGTGTCGACTACCGCGGCGCAGGTCGCGACCGCCCAGGTGATCGCGGCCATCACCGGTGCGCGGCCGTCGATTGAAACTGGATTCCCCGCGACTGCCGAATTCCACACCGCGTCGGCCTGACTCCTGAGAAGGTTGCGGGCGGCGCGCAGACTCGCGTCCGCGTGTCCCACCCGATACTGAAAGAGCGGACTCTCGGCGAGCGACGCGCTCGCGTAGAGGCGGCGCTTGTTGGTGTTTGCGATCGCGACGATCTCGGTAAGTGCGCGCTGTGCGATTCCTATCGCGACGGCACCGATGTGCAGCGCAGCATACAGCAGCGGCTCCGCCAGTGCCGGAGTCTCGATGCACGGGCGACCGAAAAAAATATCGAAAGTGTCGTCCGCGGGTACCGTGAGATTTTCGACCGCGATGTCGTGGCTGCCGGTCCCGCGAAGACCGTTCACCGACCAGGTGTCGATGATTTTCGCCTGGTCGGGCGCGAACATCACCGCGCGCGCTTCTGCCGTGCCCGGAATCACACCGGCGCGCGGAGTTCCATTTTCCGTCACCATGCAATTGCCGAACAGCCAATGGCTATGCTCGCATCCGCTGGCGAAACTCCATCGCCCGCTGACGCGATAATTACCGTCAACCAGTTCGGCCTGTCCACGAGGCGCGAAGGCGCCGCCGATAATCACGTCGGGGCCGTTGGCGTACAGGCGATCGAAGTGCTTGCGAGCGAGGAGCGCGAGCAGCATCGGCGTCTCGGATCCGATCATCACGACCCATCCGGCGGAGCCGTTGGCGTTGGCAAGCGTCTCGATGATTTCCATGCTGGCGGGAACGTCGATGTCGAGGCCGCCGTGACTTTTCGGCACGAACATCCGGAAGCATCCGGCGGCGGTGAGTTGCGCGAGCAAATCGAGCGGAAGCCGGCGGGCCGTATCGATCTCCGCGCTGCGTGCACTGATCGAGGGCGCGAGGTCGCGGATGGAACCGAGCAGGATCTTTGCTTCTGGAGTCATGGCATCCCCGTAGCACAAATCCTGAAAATAGAAACGGCCGAGATATCACAGCCCGGCCGTTTGGCGTCGATGATGGATTGGTTGGCGGCTACGCCGTCTTCTCCGCCTTCTCGATTGCGTCGCTGTTGCGATCCGCCCGCTCTCCGCGAGGCGCGCGCTCGGGCTTGTCACCGGTCTTGTCGCCACGTGCGCGGGGCACGATATTGCTGGTGGTCAGCACCTCGATAAACTTGCGCACCGCTGGCGAGAGCTCGCGGCCGCGCTTGTAGATGATCGCGAGCGGGCGCAGAAACGTGCCTTCCTGAAATTCGAGCATCCGCAGCGTGCCGCGCAGCACCTCGTTCTCGACCGTCATGCGCGGCACGATCGCGCATCCAAGGCCGATTTCGACGGCGCGCTTGATGGTCTCGATGTTGTCGAATTCGAGCACGTAGGTCGGCTTGACGCCGTGCTCGCGCAGGATTCGATCACTGGCCTTGCGCGTCGGGATGTCGCGTTCGTAGCCGACAAACTTCTGACCCGCCAACTGTCCGACGTTTACCTTCGAATGCTTGGCGAGCGGATTGTCGGGCGGCACCGCCAGCACGAGTTCGTCATGGCGAAACGGCACCGACACTATCTGGCTGCGCTTGGCCGGGTACGCAACTACGCCGAGATCGACTTTGCCCTCGATCAGGTCTTCGTAGATTTTGTTCGAGCGCAGATACTCGAGATGGACGTTGACGGCCGGATAGTTGCGAAGAAATTCGGTGAGGTACGGCGGCAACTCGTGCAGGCCGACACTGTACACGGTGCCGACGCGAATCGAGCCCGCGACCACCGAGCCGATCTCGCGCAGCCGATTTTCCAATTCCAGAAAACGGCGCACGATTTCCTTGCTCGCGGTGTAAAGGATCTGGCCGGCCGGGGTCGGTTTGACTCCGGCTCGTCCGCGTTCTATCAATCGGCAGTCGTACTTCTCTTCCAGGCTTCGGACCTGCTGGCTGACCGCCGATTGAGTGACGAAGTTTTGCGACGCGGCATAAGAAAAGCTTCCGCTTTCGATTATGTCGCAGAAGACCTTCAGCGTTTCGATGTGCATATTGACAGCTTGACGTATAAGGCTACGTGATACTTAAATCAGAGGCAACTAGTAGCCGCCATTAGGCAGCTTTCAATCACGGATCAGCCTGCGGAACGAACGGGCGCGGGTCAATAGGTGACAATACTGGGAATATTATTTTGGTCATCCAAAGAACAATCAGCTCGGACGGAATTTTGGCGACCGGCGGCTTCGGATTAGGATTAAAACACCCTTCAAAAATCGCGTGGAGCGCAAGATGTCGGATTTATTGAGAGACCTCGATTTTTTTCACCTCGATGACCTGCTGACCGATGAAGAACGAATGGCCCGCGACACCGCCAAACGGTTCGTCGATCGCGAGATTCTGCCGTTGATCGAGCGCAATTTTGCGAGCGAAACCTTCCCAATGCATCTCGTACCGCAAATGGCCGAGCTTGGGATGTTCGGAGCTAACCTGAAGGGCTACGGATGCGCTGGTATGAACAACGTAGCCTACGGCCTGATCATGCAGGAGCTGGAGGCGGGAGACTCGGGGTTGCGGTCGTTTGCGTCGGTGCAAAGCGCGCTTTCGATGTATGCGATTTATGCAAACGGCAGCGAAGAACAGAAGCAACGCTACTTGCCGGAAATGGCCAAGGGAAAATTGATCGGATGCTTCGGACTGACTGAGCCGGACCACGGCTCGGATCCGGGCGGGATGGAAACGCGGGCCCGGCGCGACGGCGACGGCTGGATTCTCAACGGGACCAAGCGATGGATCACGAACGGATCGATCGCCGACGTCGCGATTGTGTGGGCAAAGGTCGATGAGGGCATAACCGGGTTCCTGGTCGAGAAAGGGACGCCGGGATTCTCAACGCGCGACATCCACGGGAAATTTTCGATGCGCGCGTCCATCACGTCGGAACTGATTCTGGAAGACGTGCGAATTCCGAGGACTGCGCACCTCGAGAAAGCGCGCGGGCTCAAGGGTCCGCTCGGATGCCTGACGCAGGCGCGCTACGGAATCGCGTGGGGCGCGATTGGCGCGGCGCGATCGTGCTTCCATTGCGCGCTCGACTACACCAAGTCGCGCAAACAATTCTCGCGTCCGCTCGCGGGCTATCAACTAGTGCAGGCGAAGCTGGTGAAGATGCTGACCGAAATCACCAAGGCTCAGATGGTTTGCCTGCGACTCGCGCATCTTAAGGATCAGGGCAAGATGCGTCCCGAGCACGTGTCGTTCGCGAAGCGGAACAACGTCAATGAAGCACTGAAGATCGCGCGCGACGCTCGCGACATGCTGGGTGCGAACGGAATCGTGAACGAGTACCCGGTAATTCGCCACATGCTGAACCTGGAGACGGTGAACACCTACGAGGGGACGTTCGACGTGCATACGCTGATCCTCGGTCGCGATATCACAGGCGAGAACGCATTCGAGTAGGCGCTTACCGCGGTCGCCCTCGGTCGTGCTAGAAGGAATCGAATGGAACTGAAGGGGAAGAACGCGATCGTCACCGGCGCGGCGCGAGGAATCGGGCGCGGAATCGCGCTGAAGCTGGCGGCGGCGGGAGCGAACGTGGCGCTGGTCGATCTCGGAAGTCCCGCCGACCGCGCGCTCACCTACAATCTCGCTGCGCAAACCGAACTGAATCGCACGGTCGAGGAGGTCAAGCGACTCGGCGTGAAAGCGATTCCTTTTCTGGCCGACGTGACGCGATTCGCGGATCTCGAGCGGATGGCATCGGAGGTCGTCGCGAAACTTGGCACGATCGACATCCTCGTGAACAATGCGGGAATTATCGCGGTCGGTCCGGTGAGCGATTTTGCCGAAGAAGCATGGGACCGCGTGATGGCGGTAAATGCGAAGGGCCCGTTCCTGTGCGCCAAGGCCTGCATCCCGCACCTGGCGAAGAATCGCGAGGGCGCGGTCGTGAATATCGCGTCGGTGGCGGGCAAGACCGGTCACGGCGGCTTGTCCGCGTATTGCGCGAGCAAGTTCGCGGTGGTCGGATTCACGCAATCGCTCGCCGAAGAACTGGGACCGTTGAACATTCGCGTCAACGCCGTATGCCCCGGGTTTCTGCGCACTGCGATGTTCACCGATGTGCTCGATCCGATCATCAGCATTCAGTACGGGGTTAATCGCGAGGCGGCATTCGATGAAATTGTCGCGCGCAATACGTTCCTCAAGCGCGAGCAAACGCCGGACGATATCGGCGAGGCGGTGGTCTATCTGTGCCGCGCGGAAAACATTACCGGCGAGACGATCAACGTCGCAGGCGGCGGCGAACTGCATTAGGAAACTCAGGTAACGGGAGAACTCACCATGGTCAAGTTGAAAGCATTCAATCATGCGGCGTTTCGGGTCAGCGATGTCGAGAAGGCGACGGCCTTTTATGAAAATGTGGTCGGCCTGAAGCGGATTCCGCGTCCGAATTTCGGCTTCGGCGGCGCGTGGTACGGCATCGGCAACAATGCGTTGCATATCATCTCGAGCGAGAATCGCGGGCAGAAGCCCGACCCGCTCGGCGCGCACGTCGCTTTCGACGTCGAAGACTTCGACGAGACCAAGCGCACGCTTAAGGAAATGGGCATCGAGTTTCTCGAGGGTCCCGCCATGGGCGCGGGCCGTCAATTGTGGATCCTCGATCCCGACGGCAACACCGTCGAGCTGCGCACCGAAAAGTAAGCGCCCTTCTTCTCGCCCAATGCGCATCGAAGCGCTCACTCCACGACTGAGAGGTATGGAGACCAGTTGATGAAGTCAGTTCAGTTCGGCCCCGACCATCCGGCGGAAACCTACGTCGCTCACGCCTATCCGGAAAAAACGATCGATACTGGCGAGGCCGTCATCAACTACGCAGTCGCGGGAGCGCCCGATAAGCCCGCGTTGTTACTGATCCCGGGGCAGACGGAATCGTGGTGGGGATACGAGCAGGCGATGGGTCTGCTGCAGGATCATTTCCAGGCGTTCGCCGTAGACCTGCGCGGGCAGGGAAGATCGAGCAGGACGCCGGGGCGCTACACCGTCGACAATTTCGGCAACGACCTGGTGCGATTCATCGCGCTGGCGATCGGGCGACCGGTGGTAGTCAGCGGACTCTCGTCGGGAGGAGTCATCTCGGCGTGGCTGTCCGCGTACGCGACGCCTGGCACGATCCGCGGCGCCGTCTACGAAGATCCGCCGTTCTTCTCCTCGGAGGTCAACACCTCGTGCGGCCAGGGTATACGCGAAACGATCGGACCGACTTTTGCGTTGATGAGCTAGTACCTCGGCGATCAGTGGAGCGTTGGCAACTGGGAAGGAATGCTTGCAGCTGCGAAGACGGAACTTCCGGACTGGTTGGCGAACACGATCGTCCCGATGATGTTCAGCGGCGACGGCCAGGTCCCGCAGCGAATGAAGGAATACGATCCCGAGTGGGCGCGGGCGTTCTGGGAGGGCACAGTGTTCGCGAGCTGCGACCACGCGCGGATGATCGCCAGCGTCAAATGCCCGGTGCTGTACACGCATCACTTCCGCCGCGTCGATGAGAATGCCGGTTACTTGCTGGGCGCCGCCTCGGACGTGCAGGCAAGGCGGGTGTGCGAGCTGGTCAAGCTCACCGGCAATTCGATTGACTACCGGTCATTCCCGGCGATGCCGCACTCGATGCACGGTGAAGCGCCCAAGCAGTTCGCCGACCTCGTCATCGAGTTCGCGGCGAAGCTCAAGGCCTAAGGGCATCGGCGGGGATCAGATTCCCGCGAGCTTGCGCGCGTATGCGGCGACCGTCTTGAAGTCGTACTCGCGGTAGGCCTGTAACTTCTCGGCTTCGAAGCCGCCTTCCGCGTGCACCGCGAGCACTTCCTGGTAGCCGCCGAAATCAGACGACGTCAGATCGCCAATCAGGTTGAGCAGGCGTAGCCGCTTCTCGGCGTCGAAGCCCTTCGCGCCGCCCATGTATTTCAGCACGTACGCGCGCGTCGCCTCGCTCGTGAGATCCTCGGCCGCCGGCGCGGTCACCAGCAGACCGCCGGCCAGGTCCTGCACGATCTGAACGGCCTGATGGTAATTGTGCGCGAAGTGATATTTCGCAACGTTGGTGAGCAGCGTGTTCGGCACTGCGACGCCGTCCTCGTAAGTGCAGGTGCGCGCGGCATGCTCGATCAGCCCGCGCACAGTGGTGTGATAGGCCGCGAGATGGGTGAGCTTGTCGCGCACGTGGCCGGCGCGCGAGATGCCGTTGGCCTCGGCAATCGCGTGGCCGGCGCCCGCCATCAGCTCGAGCAGCGGCAGTTTGTACGAGACCGCGGTGAAGCGATGGAACCGCACGAAAGTCAGCGCGAGCAATCCGGCGAAATCGATCTCGCCCTGCAGGAACACGCGCTCCTTTGGCACGAACACGTCGTCGAAGACCGTCAGCGTCTCCATCATCTTGTGCCGCGCGCTGATCGGATGCTCGAAATCATTTTTGTGCGAGCTGCCGTGGGGCGACGCGAGCAGCTTCAGCCCCGGCGTGTTAATCGGCAGCGCGAAGGCGACCGCGTAGGCCTTGTCCTCAGCGCGCATCGCACGAGTAGGCAGGACTATCACCTCGTTAGTATTGGTCGAGACGCTGGTGTGGACCTTGGCGCCGCGCACGACGATGCCGTCGGGACGCTCCTCGACAATTCGCACGTAGTAATCCGGGTGATCCTGCTGCGTGGGCCCGAGCGCGCGATCGCCTTTGACGTCGGTCTGCGCCACGGCGACCGCGAGATCGTTGTCGCGGCATTCGCGGCAGTACTTGGCGATGCGATCGCGATACTCGGGCTTGCCGGCCGCCGCGAGGCGCTCGCCGATGATGCGCAGCGCGAGCAGCGCGTCGGTACCGATTTCCTTGATCAGCACGACCAGCGTCGCACCCTCGCGGGTCGAGGCCGCGATCAGCGCGCTGCGCTTGAGCAAGTCGTCGCCATTTTGCGGAACCTGGTAGTAGCGGCTGTACTCGTCGGCGCCCTCCTTCACCACCGCGAGTTCGCGATACTTCGGGTCGTGCGCCATCCGGTAATCGAGCGCCGCGTGCTCGACCGCGATTCCGATCACCGGATGTGTCGTCACGTCCGCGACTTTTTCGCCGCGAAAAAACACCGCGCGCCCGTCGCGCAGCGAGCTCTTATATTGTTCAGCCGTCCGTAGTCCCATCGTGACTTTTAACCTCGTCGGTGATCGCGCCGCTCATTGCGTTCAGATTGCGGGATGCGCGAAACGCCAATATAGAAGCGGTAAGCATTCGCTGTCCAACAAGAAATTTTCTGATGCGCTGGCTCTTTCTGTCATCCTGACGAAGCGAGCAACGCGAGCGGCAGGAAGGATCTCGGACAGCTTCGCGCGAGCGAAGCCGGTACCGGTTTCTGAATTCGCGCAGCGGTCCTTTGACGTCTGTTTCATCACCAGCGTGCGTTTATGCAAAGCTCTTGGGAAGGAGAAGCCCAATGGCGAGTCCGAAGATGTTCGATTTGAGCGGCGAGGTGGCAGTCGTCACAGGCGGCAACGGTGGAATCGGGCGCGGCATTGCGCTCGGATTTGCCGAGGCGGGCGCGGCGGTAGCGATCCTCGCGCGCAACGACGAGAAGAATCGCGCGGTAGTCGACGAGCTCGCAAAGGCAGGCGTGCCGGCGATTGCTGTCTCGCTCGACGTGACGCGGCGCGATCAACTTGCACCGGCGATGGAAGAAGTCGAGCGCAAGCTGGGACCGATCTCGATTCTCGTCAACAACGCCGGCATCGCAATCATGCGCAGCGCGTTGAAGTTCAGCGCCGAGGATTGGGACCGTGTGATCGAAACGAACCTGAACTCATGCTTTTTTCTCTCGCAGATAGCCGCGCGGTCGATGGTCACTCGTAAGCACGGCAAGATCATCAACATCGCGAGCGAATATTCGCTGTTCGGCAGTCCGGCAGTGATACCTTACGCCGCATCGAAGGGCGCGCTGGTGCAGACCACCAAGAGCATGGCGATCGAGCTGGCGCCGCATAACGTCCAAGTCAACGCGCTCGTGCCGGGATGGATCGAAACCGACATGACAGCGCCCGCGCAGAGCGGACCGATGTTTGACGAGATCATCATGCGCACGCCGGCCGGTCGCTTCGGCAAGCCCGAGGAGATGGCGGGCGCCGCGATATTTCTCGCCTCGCCCGCGTCGGACTTCGTCACCGGCTCAACCGTGTACGTCGACGGCGGCTATGCGATCAGGTGAGCAACGCGTGAAAAAATGTTATCGACGAAATTTCACGAACTTCAGGGCGTGCGCGTCCTCGAATTGATAGCCGACGGGACGAAGCTGCGAACCTACAACGACGCTGTCGACCTGATCGGCAAGTCATTCGAGAATCGCGCCACGCTGATTGTTATTCCGGTTGAATGCCTCGACGACGAATTTTTCCAGTTGAGCACGCGCATCGCCGGCGAGCTGATCCAGAAATTCGTGCAATATCGGCAGCGCCTCGCAATCGTCGGCGACATCTCTGGCTTCCTGGCTGAAAGCTCCGCCCTGCGCGCCTTTGTGACCGAGTCCAATCGCGGCAAAGATGTCTGGTTCCTCGCGAGCCGCGCGGAACTCGGCCAGCGACTCAAGCAGGCCGTTTAACGCAGGCGTCGTCGCGGCGTAAGATGCCGCATCATGGCCCGACGCAAAACTGCCCCCGCACCCAAGCATCCTGAACCGGCGCGTCACGAACACGGTCTGCCGGCACTCAAACCGCTGCGCGTGCTGGTAGCCGGCGAGGTGATCCTCGATCGCTACATCTGGGGCGACGTCTCACGAATTTCGCCCGAGGCGCCGATCCCCATTCTTCGCGTGCAGCGGCGCGAGGAGAAGCCGGGCAACGCGGGCTTCGTGATGGCGAATCTGCGCGCGCTCGGCGCCGACGTAAGCGCGCTCAGCGTAGTCGGCTCGGATCGTAACGGCAGCCTGCTGCGGGAGATTTTCGCCGATCTCGGAATCGACACGCGCTCGGTTCTGATCGATCCCGACCGGCCTACTATCGTCAAAGATCGGATGCTCGGATCGGTGCAAGCGGCTCATCGCGCGACCCAGCAACTGCTGCGCGTTGACGATGAAGACCCGCGTCCGCTCAAGCCGCCGCGCGAGCGCGAGTTGATCTCGCGGCTCAAGGCGGAAATTCGCAACTGCGACGGCGTGCTGATCTCGGATATCGACAAGGGAATTTTGACTCCCGACGTCTTGCGCGCGCTGATCGACGGCGGCCGCGCGCGCGGCATCCCCGTCATTGTCGATCCGCGCCGCACGGAAGACTTTTCGATTTATCGCGGCGCCACCGCGCTCACGCCCAATCGTTACGAAACCGAAGTCGCTACCGGGATACGCCTGACCGACCGGGGCGCGTGGCGCAAGGCGGCCGAGACTCTCGTGCGCAAGCTCGGGCTGGAGGCGTGTCTGATAACGCTCGATCGCGACGGCATGTACTTGGCGGAGCGCGGCGGCAAGGATACCTACGTCTCGACGGTGCCGCGCGAGGTTTACGACGTGACAGGTGCGGGCGACGTGGTGCTGAGCGTGTTCGGGATGTTTTCAATCGCGGGACTCGGCTTCTCCTCGGCGGCGACGATCGCGAACCTGGCCGCGAGCATCGAGGTGACGCGCATCGGAACCGAAGTGATCACGCGCGAAGATCTCGCGCGCGCACTGAGTCCCGCGCACGCCAGCTACGAACGCAAAATCCATTCGGCGGACGAACTCAAGACGGCGCTCGAGCGCGAGCGTCGCGCGGGCCGGCGAATCGCTTTCACCAACGGATGCTTCGACTTGATCCACGCCGGCCATATCCAGAGTCTCGCGTTCGCGCGCGCACAGGCCGACGTGCTGGTGGTCGGGCTCAACAGCGATCGCAGCGTGCGACAGCTCAAGGGTGACGGGCGCCCGGTTTATCCCGCCGCGGAGCGCGCGCGAATCCTGGCCGCGCTTGAGGCGGTCGACTACGTCGTGGTGTTCGAGGAAGCGCGCGCCGAGAAAATTATTCGCGCGGTCAGACCCGACGTTCTGATCAAGGGCGAGGACTGGCGCGGTAAAGAAGTTGACGGGCAGGCGTTCGTCGAGTCGCGCGGAGGAAGAGTGGCGCTGGCGCCGCTGCTCGGCGGACGCTCGACCAGCGCGACTATCGATCGGATGAATTCGACGGCGAGCGCGAGGAAAACCGGCGCGTGATCTGATCGGTGAATTGCTTGAGTTCCGGCAACGCGAGCATCCAGGCGCCGAACAAATAAAGTCCGCCGTAAGTCGAAAGGATCGCGAGTCCCTGGATGCGCGGCCCGAATCCCGCCATGTGAAGCTTCATGAAGAAGCCGACAGCGGCGGCTCCCAGAGCGAGCGCCCATAACTTCGCCAGGTACGAACGCTCGAGCCCGGTCCATCCGATGCGCTTGTTCAGCGCCCATCGCAGCATCGCGAACTCGACCCATCCTGCCACGCCGGCCGACACCGTCAGTCCGGCGACGCCCCACTTCTGCGAGATTCCGAGCATGTGCGGAAGCGGAATCGCGCACAGATAGCCGGAAATCACCGTCAGGACGACGCGGATGATGGCGAATCGTAACGGAGTGCGCGTGTCGAACAGCGCGTAGAACGCCGAGTTGTAGAGCCGGCCCATCGTGGCTGCCAGCAATCCGACTCCGGAGCCTGCGAGCACGGCCCAGACGTAAACGGCGTCGGCGCGAGTGAATGCACCGGACTGATAAATCATGGCGACGATCACGTCGCCAAGAATCAGGAACGCTGCCGACGACGGCACCACCATGAACGCGATTTGGCGCAGTCCGCGGTTGAGTCGCGTGCGGAGAATCGTACTCATCTGCTCCGGCATCGCACCGGCGGCGCGCGACATCGCGGGCAGTTCGGACGCGGCTACCGAATATCCGAACAAGCTGATCGGCACCATGTACAGCAACTGGCCGTAGTTGAGCGCGGCGACGGCGCCGGTCGGGAGCAGGCTCGCCAACACGTTGTCCACGTAGGTGGTGAGATTGATCACGCCGCGGCTTATGACCACCGGCGTCAGGTTGTGAAATACGGCACGCAATGGCGCGGCCACGCGCGCGAAATCGATGCGATGCTTTCTGAGCAGCGCCAGCGTCTGCGGAACCTGCACCGCGATCTGCAAAGCGGAGCCGACCACTGAACCCCAGGAGATCGCGATCGCGAGCCCGTCCTGCGATCGCCGCGGCCCGTAGTAGAGCAGCGCGGCGATCATCGCGACGTTCCATGCCACCGGCGCGGTGTACGATACAAAAAATTTGTGATGACTGTTGAGCACGCCGAGAAACCACGCCGACATCACGAGCAAGCCCGCGCCGGGAAACAGGATACGCACGATCTGAATCGTCAGGTCGCGCTTGTCGCCCTCGAAGCCCGGTGCGATCACGTCGATGAGATAGGGCGTCACCAGCACGCCGATTGCGACCAGCACCGTTACGCCGAGCGTCAGAATCGCGCCGACACCCCATGCGAGCATGTCGGCGGTTTCCTCGTCCCCCTCGCCCAGCAGTTTTCCGTAAACCGGAATGAACGATGCGGACAGCACGCCCTCACCGAACAGATTTTGCAAAATGTTCGGGATGCGAAAGCCCGCCTTGAACGCGTCGGCGGTGGCCGAGTCGCCGAGAAAATGCGCGAAGATGCTGTCCCGGACGAGACCCGCGATGCGGCTGAGCAGGACGCCGGCGGCGATCGTGCCGGCGGCGTTCGCGCCGGAACCGCTCGCACCCGCGCGTGCGGGGCGCGGTTCGATGCGATCCTGATTGGGTGCGACTTCCGACAAATTTGCCTCTGACGCACGCAGTATACCGACCGTGTTGAGTGCGTAGTAGCGGGCGTCGCCGGCGCGCTACAATCGATGCGTGAGCTTTTCACTTTACGTCCATATTCCCTGGTGCCAATCGAAGTGCCCGTACTGCGACTTCAATTCGCACGCGGCGGCGTCATGGCCGGAAGCGGACTACACGCGTGCCCTGATCTCGGAGCTCGAATCCAGGGCGGGCAGTCCGTCGTATTCGGGCCAGCGCATCAGGACGATTTTTTTTGGCGGCGGAACGCCGTCACTGTTCGATCCCAAATCTATTGGTGAGATTATCGACGCCGCCAGTCGCGTCTGCGGAATCGAAGACGATGCGGAGATAACGCTCGAAGCGAATCCCGGCACCGTCGACCTCGCGAAACTCGCCGGGATGCGCGCGGCGGGCGTGAATCGAATCAGTTTCGGCGCGCAATCATTCAACGCTGCGACGCTCAAGTTTCTCGGCCGCATCCACAGTGCCGACGAAACCCGCGCGGCTGCCGGGATGGCGCATCGCGCCGGCTTCGATCGCCTCAATCTCGATCTGATCTTCGCGGTTCCGGGGCAGACGGTAGCCGACGTGCTCTACGACATTGAGTCGGTCGCCGCGCTCGAACCGGATCACATCTCGGCCTACAACCTGACGTTCGAGGAAGGCACCGCTTTTTTCAACGACCTGAAGCGGGGACGGATCAAGCAGCTCGCGACCGACGAGCAGGCCGCGATGTATCAGACGGTGCGCGAGGAACTCCCGCGACGCGGATACGCGATGTATGAAATTTCGAACTACGCGGCACCCGGCCACGAGGCGCGCCACAATCTGACATACTGGCGCGGCCAGACGTACCTGGGAGTCGGCGCGGGCGCACATAGCTATGCGGGCGACGGTACAGGTGGCCGTCGATGGTGGAATGAAAAGCTCCCGGCGCGCTACATCGCCGCGATCGAAGAGCGTGCGAACGCCGAGGCCGGCGCCGAAACGATCGACGCAGCCACGGCGCAGAGTGAATTCGTGTTTCTGAATTTGCGCCTGCGCGAGGGATTCGCGCTGGCGGATTTTCACGAACGCTTCGGCCGCAACTTCGAATGCATCTTCGGCGGAGTCGCCACGCCCCTGTTCAACAACGGATTGCTGACCCTCGATAGCGGCCGAATCAAGCTGACCGATCGCGGGCTCGAAATGGCCGACTCAGTCTTCGCCGATTTTGTTTAGGCGGTTCGCGCGATGGTGGCATCGAGCAGCTCGATGACTCGCGCGGGCGTGGCTAGCCGGATGAACGCGCCCAGGCGCGGGCCGCGCTCCTGGCCCAGAATCGAGCGATACAGCAGCGGGAAAATCTTGCCGGGCTTGTCGTAATTTTCGCGGCCGAGATCGTAAATCTTTTTCTCGATCTCTTCGGCGCTCGCATCCTGACTGTCGCGCAGATACGCCGCGAGCGCTTTCAGTTGCGCGCGCTCGACCTCGGTCGGCGCGTAGTTCTTCTTCGTCGGCTCGATAAAATCGCGATAAAAATTTAGCGCGCATTCCATCAGCGCCCGGCCCATCTTCTCGGTTTCCGGATCGCCTGAGATCGATGCGTCGTATCTGACGATATATTTCCAGATGAAATCGCGATCCGAACTGCCCAGCGCAGCGACCAGGTTCATCATCAGCCCGAAGCTGAGGGTCGAGTTGAAACGCCGCGGGGTCGTGCTCTGGATCACGTATTCGAGCGCCGATCCGCGCCGTTGCTCCTCCGACGCCGCCGCATATTCGCGCATCGCGTCGAGGTATTCATCGACGTATTGCGGAATCGCCTCGAGGAACAACTTGCGCGCGCGCCGCGGGTTCAGCAGCAGGAACATCTTGAGCACTTCGATTGGCGCGTAGCGAGTCCACTGATCGACCGTCACGCCGCGGCCGACCGACTTCGAGACCTTGTGCCCCTCTTCGTCCAGAAACATCTCGAACGGAAATCCGAGCGGCGGCCGCGCACCCATCATGCGCAGAATTTGTCCCGAGAGCCGCGCCGAGTCGGTGAGATCCTTGCCGTACAATTCGTAATCGACCTTGAGCACGTACCATCGCAGCGCCCAATCCACTTTCCACTGCACCTTCGCCATCCCGCCAAGCACCGACTGCTCGCCGCGAAAACCGCATCCCAACGTGCCGCCGGCACTCTTCTCGCAGGTGAACTCGATCGACGCGCGCTCAGGGTGATAGGCCGTCACCGCCCGCTCGACCACTTGCCCGCACTTCGGGCAAATCGGCATGAACGGCGACCAGCCGGCGCGATTTTCCGGGCGCAGCGTCGGCGCGATGATCGCTATGATCTCCGCATGCTTCTCGAGGATCAGCTTCAGTCCCTCGTCGAAGCGTCCCGACGAATACATCTCGCCCGCGCGCACCAGCTCATACTCGACCTCGACCGGCGCCAGGAAGCCGCCGAGCTGCCCGATCATATGATCAGCAAAGCTTGCGCAGCATCCGAAGGGATCGGGGATCCTGGAAACCGGGATGCCCAGGTACTGCTCGACGTCCTCGCGATTCGGCACGTTCTCCGGCACTTTGCGCAGTCCGTCGAGATCGTCGATGAACACGATCAGCCGCGACGGCCGCGCGGGCTCGATCAGATGAAACGCCTTGCGCACGAACGAGGGGCGAAGAATCTCCGCCATCGTGCCCAGATGCGGCAAGCCTGACGGGCCGAAGCCGCTCTGGAAAATCACGGGACGCGCGGGCTCGTACGTCGCGACCCGCTCGGCGAGCCGCCGCGCTTCTTCATTCGGCCATAATTCCGCGCCGGCCGCGTTGCCGGATTGCGAATCGGATTTGGACGCGCCCGCCATTTCGTGAATTTTCTTTAGTCTTCCGGCTTGTCGGGATTCTTGCCGCGCAGCACGCTCGCAACCGCCTCGTGTATCCACGGATCGATCTGCAAGTCGCGATTTTTCTCCGAGGCGAGCCGCAGTTTAACCGCGCAGTTGCCGCAGATAAAGGCCTGCTGGCGAAAGCCCGCCGTATCTTCGACCGAAATGCTCAGCAGCCACTCGGTGAATTCGCGGCGGCATATCGCGCAGTGGAATTTGCCGGAATGTGAATTTGAAGGATCCATGGGTAGATGTTATTCTATATCATTGCTTCAGCTCTTTGTGCCGTGATATTTCCCTTGCACCGATGAATTTTACGACGATTCGCCAGGATCGTGACCACTGCCGGAATTTTCGGACCGCCGGTCCCGTTATTCGATTCCTGAATCCCTGCACGCGAGCCGCCCGCGACTAAACTATTGATTAGGCCCGTCGTCGCTCGATGCGACCCGGGATTTTTCCGACCATTTATGGATCAGACGTTCACCAAACAGAAAATCAAGGAATTGCGCGCGATGGTCAGCGAAGGCGATCGCGTGGCGATCGTACTGCAGGACGATCCCGATCCCGACGCGATGGCCAGCGCGATGGCGCTGCGCACCCTGCTCGGGCGTAACCGGCAGACCACGCCGTTCTTCGCGTTCAAGCCCGTCACCCGCCCGGAAAATCTCACCATGGAGCATCTGCTCGAGATCCAGGTCCAGCCGGCCAGCACCGAGGAACTGCGCGCCTTCGACAAGATTGCGATGGTCGATGTGCAGCCGCCGTTTTTCGGCGAGAAAATTCCGCGCGCCGACATCGCGATCGATCATCATCCGGGCTATCCCGGCGGATCGGCTCCGTTCGAGGACGTGCGGGTAAAATACGGCGCCACCGCTACCATCATGACCGAGTACCTGGTGAC
>DATNLS010000190.1:0-15568 GCA_035602775.1 Candidatus Acidiferrales bacterium
CCCACACCGACTGCGACGCCTGCGCCAACTCCTTCGCCAGGGGGCGGAGTCAGCATTACGTCGCCGAAGTCAGGCGCGACGGTTTCCGGCACGGTGTCTGTTACGGCGACGACCGTCGCGCCCGTCGATTGGGTTAACTTCTACGTCGACGGAACCTACGTTGCGTCTTCGCCGCCCTTAACCCTCGCCTGGAATTCGACCAGCGTGGCGAACGGCACGCATACTCTCGCCGTCAACGGATACAACAGCAGCAACGCGTTGATCGCAACGGAGGCGATGAATGTGACTGTTCAAAATGGGTCGGGCTCACCCACTCCAACTCCCGCCCCCTCAGGCAGTGCGACGGCAAAGCCCACCGCCAGTCCGTCGTCGACGGCCACTCCTTACTATTCACTCTTGCCGAGTGGCTCGGCTCTGCCGTCCGATAGCACGTGCGCGACTGGTGCCGCGGGTGACACGTTTGAGCCGGTGCCTGCAAACGCCACATCCAACAACACCATGCCGACCGCCTCTGACCTGACCAAATACATTTCCGAGGCTACTGGCGGCGAAGGCGGCGCTCCGGGGAGTTACCTGGTGCGCGCGGATGGCCAGTTTACCGGTACTACCGATGCGATTCTCAAGTGGGCGTCATGCAAGTGGGGCTTTGACGAAAACGTGACGCGAGCCACCGCGGTCAACGAGACCCATTGGATTCAGAACCACATCGGAGATGTAGGCAACGGTACCAGCCTGGGTATTCTGCAGATCAAGTCGTCGGACTACCCATCGACCTGCGAGGCAGTCGCGTCGAGCCAGGATACTTCAGATGTTACGAATTCGGATTGCTATTCGTATAACAGTACCGCCTTTGCGGCTGACTATAAGCTGGCTCAGCAGAGAGCATGTTTCGAAGGCCAGGTCAGCTATCTGACCAGTGATACACCAAGCTCCGGATATCCGACCTATCCCAACGGCACATCTGAGCAAATGATGTGGGGCTGTGTCGGATGGTGGTATTCGGGCCATTGGTACGATTCAGGTTCTTTGAGTTACATCTCGCAGGTTCAAGGATATCTATCGGATCAAACGTGGCTGCAGCCCGGAGGAGTAGGTAACTAGTGCTCTAACTACAGTGTGGTGCGCGGGGGTGAGGACTGACAGGGACGGGCTCGTAGCTTGGATCGTAGCTACTACAATCGGAGCGCGGGCCCGTTCGCTATTTGAAGCGTTAGCTCATCTCCAAACTATTCTTAATTCCTCCTTCGGCGCCGTTGTTGGGCGATTTGTAGCTGTGTACGTTTGTAATCCTTTCACAGTACGCGCCCGCTTCCACTCCAAATAGTCCGATTCAGTATCGTTTCAATCAGTCGGCACTATGGCACGCGAGTTGCCATTGCTAACTCGAACGCGTGCATTCGCGGGTAGTAAGTTCAGGGGTGGGTCGATTGAAGAGCCGTCGCAAAAAATTGTGAGGACGCATCTTGCTATGAGGCTGAATTTCACAAACAACGACAAGATATCAAACCGCGCCAAGCTCCTCGCTTGCGCGCTTATGATCGCTGTCGCAGTCGGTGGATGCTCCTCGAAGAGTAGCCAGAATCAGAGCGAGCACGACGAATTCGCGTCGAAGTCGATGTCGCCCGAGCAGTGCGCAGCTAACGCCAGCATCGAAGAAAGCGCCCAGAGCGTGGCGCAGCATGACGCCGATTATCGAATTCAGCCTGGCGATCAACTCGCGCTCGACTTCTATATGAACTCCGAATTCAACGACACCACCACGGTCGATCCCAACGGTAAAATCGAGCTGCGGATGGTCGGTCCGGTACAGGCTGCCGGTCTGACGCCGAGTCAACTAGCCAAGTCAATCGACAATGCCTATCGCAACGAGCTGCGGAATCCCGGCGCGGTAGTTCATCTCAATGAGCTTCCGAGCAGACAGATCTATGTGGAAGGTGAAGTCACGAAGCCTGGCGGCTTTCCGATGCAACCTGGCATGACCGCGGTGCAGGCGCTGGCGCTGGCTGGCGGCGTGACTGACAACTCAGATCCCGAGAGCGCGGTCTTGATTCGCCGCGACGCCTGCGGACGGGCGCAAGGAACCAAAATCGATCTGGCCGCGGCTACCAAGAATCCCGGTTCCGCCGAAGACGTTGCCCTGCTGCCGCGTGACGTGGTGGTCGTGCCGAAAAGCGGGATTGCGAATGCGGATCTGTGGGTCAAGCAACACATAAGAGACGTTCTGCCGGTGGAACCGTACATATCTCCGACCTTCTAGCCGGTTGAAGGCTTGCTGGAAATCGATAGGACCATGCTGCCAATTAACCTTAACTATAGAGACTGGATCGACATCGCGTGGCGGCGCCGCCGCATCGCAGCTATCGCCAGCTTGACGGTATTCGGCGTCGTAGCGATCGGCACGTTGCTGTTGCCTCCACTGTACTCGTCGAGCTGCCAGGTCCTGGTGCAGGACAATCGCGCGCAGTTGCTGGTCTCGCCCGAGCTGCAGGGTAGCTCTCCTCCGGGTTCCGCCGCGGTCAATAACCCGGTCGAGGAACAGGATCTGAATTCCGAGCGCGAACTGATCACCAGCTTGTACCTGGTCAAGCTCGCACTCGAAGGCCTGCCGGTGCCGCCAGCCTATTCGCACCAATCGGGAATGGCGGTGGCCGCGGTCAAAGCCGCAGTCCGGCTGCCGCTCGAGAGTTACCATCTCCTGCACAGCATTCCGAACCTCGCTCCGCGCGACGCGTGGGCACTCGACGTCGAGAAAAACCTCGATGCATCGGTGATCAAGCGGTCGAACATCATCGAGGTCGAATTCAGTTCGCACGACCGGCGTTGGACCAAGGACTTTCTAGATCGATTGATGAACCAGTACCTTGAATTCCACGCCAGTCTCTCGCATGACCCGCAGGCGGAGAAGTTTTATCAGCAGCAAACCAGCCTGCTGAAGGCCCGGCTGGAAGCGTCAGAAGGGCAGCTCCGCGACTATCAACTCAAGACCGGCATTGGCAATCTCGACGAACAGAAAAAGGCGCTGATCGCGCGTATATCGGATCTGCAGGGCACGGCCGCCAAAACCGACGCGCAGGTTTCAGGAAGCGAGCAGCAGGCACAAGCACTGCAATCGCAACTGGGCAGCACGCCTGGACGGATCGAAAAAGAAACCCATCAGGTCCAGAACCTCGCGCTGCAGCAATTGAAGCCACAGGTGATGCAGTTGCGCGCGGAAAGGGCCGAGCTGCTGACCCGCTATCAGCCAACCAGCGAGCGCATCAAGGAGATCGACGCCAAGCTCGCCTCCGAGGAGAAGATTCTCGACGGCGAGAACCATCTCGAGGTCGACGAGCAGTCGACCGACGTCAATCCGGTGTGGGTAACCCTGCAGACGAACCTTAAGCAGGCGAGCACCGACGCGGCTTCCGGAAAAGCCACTCAGGCCGAGCTCGACAAACAGATCGACCTTGCCAACCAGCAACTGTCGGCGTTGGTGACCAATGGCGTCGAGTTCGAACGCCTGCAGCGGCAGGAGACGTCGGACTCGGATGCCTACCTCGCCTATGTTCGCAAGACTGAAGAAGCGCGCGCGTCCGAGGCGCTCAACAGCAACAAGATTCTCAACGTCAGTGTCGCGCGGCCGCCAATCGTCCCGGTGATGCCGGTGTTCCCGAGCATCCCGTTCAATCTGGCGGTCGGCCTGGTCCTCGCCGTTCTTTTTGGAGTGGCGGCCGCGTACTGGGCGGAAGAGAGCGACGCGAAGATTTATTCGTCCGGCGTCGTGAGCAATCTCACCGGACTTCCGATCGTAGCAATTCTGAGCGAGCGGGTGTGACCATGTATTACCGGCATTTCGGACTCGATGGACCGCCGTTTCGCTTCACGCCGTCGCCGGCGGTCCTGTATCTCGGCGCGGCTCATCGCGAATGCCTGGCCGCATTAGAGTGGGCGCTGCTGCACGACCAATGCGGATTCATGGTGCTGCTGGGCGAAACCGGCACTGGCAAAACTACTTTGCTGAACACGGTCCTCGCGCGCCGGCCCCGGAATCTTCAGCTCGCCTGCGTGCCCAACCCGAAGCTCAGCTTCCAGGAAATCATGCGGGTGGTGCTGCCGCAGCTCGGCGTGGTGACGAAGGAACGCGGCAAGCTCGAATTGATGGAAGAGTTCGAGCGTGTGATTGCAAATCGTCCGCCGGGCAGCCGCACCGCAATCATCGTCGATGAAGCGCAAAACCTGACCGACGAAACCCTCGAGGATCTTCGCCTGCTGACCAATTCCAACAGTGGGCAAGATTGCGGACTCCAGATCGTTCTGATGGGGCATCCGGAGCTGCTCGAGCATCTCTCCGCGCATCATCTGCGGCAACTGCGAGAGCGAATCTCGACCAAGGTGTTTCTGCTGTCGCTCGATGACGGCGAAAGCGCCGCCTACATAGATTGCCGGCTGCAGGCGCAAAACGGATCCGCGCAAATTTTTGAAGCCAACGCAATCAAGTATCTGATCGCGGCCGCCGCCGGAATTCCGCGGCGCCTCAACGTTTTATGTCACAACGCATTGCTGCTCGCGTATTCGAAGAACCAAAAGACGGTGACTCTCGACGTTGCGCGCGAGGTCGTCAAGGACTACGAGGGTATCTTCCTTCCTTTGAACAACGCGGATCGTCCCGCGTTAGCTGCCGTCAAGCCGGCGATCCCCGCGAAGACTCCGGTCAGCGAGAAGACTCCGATTGTCCTTGAGACTCCGATTGAGGACGAGCCTCCCATTGACGTTGAGCCTCTGATTCGGCCGAGCCGTCGATTCGCACTGGTGGGCGCCACCTGCGCTGCCTTCGCTGTCATCGCCATCGGCAGCATCCTGATTGCGAAGACGACCAATCTGTCGAACGAGTTCAATCGCAGTGCCCAGCGGATCGCCACCGTGGTGCCTTCTGCTAACGCGGCAGTTTCTTCCAGTTCGCTTGCCGACGATAAGACTTTGGCGCCGACGGTTGGTTATGCCCCATCGATCGTCAACGCATCTGCCGCCGCAATGCCGATTCATTCAATTGAAGCGGTGTCTGCGCCGCATGACGAGACCATACAGATTCACTCTGGAGATACGTTTCACGATTTGGCGGCCAAGTACCTCGGCTCGAAAGATCGGACACCTGACCTGATAAAGGCCAATCCGCAAATCAAGAACCCCAACAGTCTCTACGTCGGCGAGACGGTTCATTTGCCATCAAGCCAACCGACTAACCTGGCGGGAGTAGTGCAGTGAGCAAATACTACGACGCGATCAACCGAAACCTCGCCACGACGCGCGAGCCGCTGCCGCCTGCTCGCCCGCGCGCGAAGCTGGTCTCCAAGACTCGCGAGCTGATCGAGCCGCCAGTGCGCCAGGTCGCCCCGAGTCCCGACGCGATCGGATTCGAAAATACTTTCCTGCCCGAGACGCTCCCGCACGATCTGCCGGCGATGCTGGCGCGGCAGGACGCGATTCGGCAGTTGAGCGAGCGAATGGCGCCGACGGCAGCGGTTGAGAAGTCGTGCCGGGTCGCAATCTCAGGATGCCGTCCCTACGACGGCGCATCGTCGATCGCGGCCGCCCTCGCGCTGGATCTGAGCCAGCGGCTTTCCATGCGCACGCTGCTGGTGGATGCGAATCTCCAGGCTCCCAGCCTGCATCGCGTGGTCGCGCATGCTGAGAGGTCCGTCGCGCAGATTACGCTGGACGGTTCGCTGCAACTGCGCACTACCGGATGGCCGCGGCTGACGCTGGCGACCTGCTGTCTGGGCGGCGATGACGGCGAACGCGAAGCCGCAATCGCGGAGCTCGAAGTGGTGCTCAGTACTTTTCCCGCCGCCGTGATCGATCTAGGCGTGGCGCGCCTCGATCCGCGGATGTTGCCGCTGATGCGCCCCGCTGATCCGATCCTGTTGGTGGTGCGCTACGGACAGACCGAACGCAAAGAGCTGGCTACGACCGCTGCCGCACTGCGGGCTGCCGACCGAACAGTCGCAGGTGTGATTCTCAATGCGCGGCCGGACGGGCCAAGAAATTCTTCCGCGGAGTACTCCCCCAATGAATGACTTCATCATGATCAATGAAAAAAGACCGCCGGTGGAAAATGGCTATCACAACGGCGTTTCGAAAAACGGGCATTCGAACGGTCCGGTCAAAGCGGATAACGTCAACGGCGCGAATGCCAACGGCGCGATCGAGATCGGGCGTCCGAGCCCGGCCACGAACCGCCGTCCGACCGTCGCGGCCAGGGACCAGCGCGCTCAACTGAGCGGCGTCGGCGTCGTCGGGCTCGGCTACTGGGGCCCGAATTGGGTGCGCAATCTCCATCAGAGTCAGTCGGCACGCCGAATCGTCGCCTGCGATCTGGATTTGAAGCGGCGAACGCACGTCAGCCAGTTGTACTCGGATCTCGAAACTACCAGCCACTTCGACGATCTGCTTAACGACGATGAGATCGAAGGGATCGTGGTCGCGACTCCGGTCGGCACGCACTACGCGATGGCCAAGCGCGCGCTGGAAGCGGGCAAGTCGGTGCTGGTCGAGAAACCGCTGGCCACGTCGAACGACGAAGCCAACGACCTGGTGAAGACCGCGCGCGAGAAAAACCTGATCCTGATGGTCGGGCACACCTTTGAGTACAGCGCGCCGGTGCAGAAGATGCACGACATCATCGCGTCGGGCGAACTCGGCGACGTCTTCTACATCAGTTCCGTCCGCGCCAATCTCGGACTTTTTCAGCGCGACGTAAACGTGACCTGGGATCTCGCGACCCACGACATCTCGATCATCCTCAACCTGATGGGCGGCCGCGAGCCCGAAGCGGTGAGCTGCCAGGGCGAAAGTCACTACGGCCACGGCGTCGAAGACGTCGCGATGCTGACCTTGCGCTTCGAACGCAACGTGATCGCGTTCATCCACGTGAGCTGGCTCGATCCCGACAAGATTCGCCGTACCACGGTGGTCGGGTCGCGCAAGATGCTGGTTTACGATGACACCGCGCCGCAGGAAAAGATCCGTATCTACGACAAGGGCGTGACCGCGCAGAAGTACTACGACACTTTCGGCGAGTTCCAGTTCTCGTATCGCTACGGCGACATCCAGATTCCCCGCATCGAGGAGAAAGAGCCGCTGTTCTGCGAGTGCGAGCACTTCGTCAAGTGCATCAAGACCGGCCAGACGCCGAACACCGACGGCATCAACGGCGCCCGGGTCGTCAGCGTGCTCGAAGCGGCCAACTATTCACTGCGCCGGGGCGGCCTGATGGTGCCCCTTGGGAATGCACTGCGATGAGCAACGCGAGTGAGCAGCGCCAGGTTCCGCAATTCGCGTGCGTCGCGGATGACGTCCGCATGGGCGAGCGCGTGCGGCTGGCGTCATACGTAAATCTCTACGGCTGCGAGATTGGCGACGACACCCGCCTCGGCGCGTTCGTCGAAATTCAGCGCGATGCGAAAATCGGACGTCGCTGCAAAATCTCGAGTCACACGTTCGTATGCTCCGGGGTCACCATCGAGGACGAAGTCTTCATCGGCCACGGCGTCATCTTCATCAATGACCGCTACCCGCGCGCGACCGGCGCCGACGGTGCGCTGCAAACGGAGAAGGACTGGAAGATGGAACACACCGTGGTGCGCAAAGGCGCGTCGATCGGAAGCGGTGCGATCGTGATGTGCGGAATCGAGATTGGAGAGGGCGCATTGGTCGGAGCGGGCGCGATGGTGGTCCGAGACGTGCCTGCTGGCGCGATTGTCGCGGGCTTTCCGGCGCGCCTGCATGAACCAGCCTTCGCATCGAAAGAGAGGCGGTCACAGTGAAAATTAAATTCGTGGATCTGGCCGGCCAGAACCTGGAAATCGCCGAGCGCGTCTCGCGCGAGCTGGAGGCGGTACATTCCGCCACCGCCTACGTTGGCGGCCATCAGGTCGAAAGCTTCGAGCGTGAGTTCGCCGATTTTCTGAACGTGAAGCGCGTCGTCGCCGTGGCCAACGGGACGGATGCACTGCGCATCGCGTTGCTGGCGCTTGGCGTCGGCCCTGGTGACGAGGTCATCACCGTACCGATGACCTTCATCGCTACCGCGGCTTCCATCGTGCAAACCGGCGCACGGCCGCGATTCGTCGACATCGATCCCAATACCGGCAACCTGAGTGTGCCGGCGCTGCGCAGCTTTCTGGAATCGCTGCCGCGCAAGGATCGCCGCGCCATACGCGCGATCGTGCCGGTGCATCTATATGGTTTGCCGGCGCCGATCGTCGAGCTGAAAGAAATTGCGGCCGAGTTCAACCTCAAGCTGGTCGAGGATGCGTGCCAGGCCCATGGCGCTCGCGTCCTCACTGCCGACGGGATGAAAATGGCGGGTACGTTCGGCGACGCGGGATGCTTCAGCTTTTATCCCGGCAAGAATCTTGGCGCGTGGGGCGATGGCGGCGCGGTTGCGACCAACGACGACGAGCTGGCGCATCGCGTATCGAGTCTCAGCAACCACGGCCGCCTGTCTCACTACGCGCACGAGATTTGCGGCTACAACTCCAGGCTCGATTCGATCCAGGCCGCCGTTTTGCGCGCGAAATTGGAAAAGCTCGCCGAGTGGAACGACCGCCGTCGCGTAATCGCCGCCGCCTATCGCGAGCTGCTCGCGCCGCTGGACGTTCAGCCGATCCTCGAGCCTCAGACTGCCCAATCCTGTTACCACCTGTTCATCATTCGGAGCGCCCGGCGCGACACCATTCGGAACGCACTGCTGCAAAAGGAGATCGAGTGCGGAATCCATTATCCGGTGCCGCTTCATCTTCAGCCCGCGCTGGCTTACCTCGGTCACCGCAGCGGCGATTTCCCGGCCAGCGAGGCATTGGCAGATACGACTCTCTCGCTGCCTATGCATCCGCATCTGAACGGACAGGAAATTCTGCGAACGGTCGAGACGGTGGCGAGCGTACTGGGGACCGCGAGTGAGATTGGCGGCGCGCAGCGTCGCGGCAATTCAGCGGCGGCTTCGAGCGCATCCTCCGACGCATGAGTGAATTTCGATGTTTGCCGGCGAATGCAAAAAACAGAAGGTGCTCTTCGCGATAGCCGATGTCGCTGCGCTGGCGCTGGCCGTCGCGACCGCATTGACCCTGCACGACCCGGACGGCGCCATCCTGGCGCATCTTGAAGCCATCGATCCGAAAACCTTGGCAGAAGGCGGCGTCATCGCAGCGATGCTGTGGGTGGGCGTCTTCCGCGCCTTCGACCTTTTCACCATGCGCAACGGCAGCCGCAAGGAAATGATTGCGGTGGTCAAGGCGTGCACGGCCGCCGCGGGCCTGATGTTGCTCGCGAGCTTCGCAGTGCACGTTCAGATCTCGCGCGTGGCCGTCGCCAGCTTCTACGCCTTCAGCATTGTCACTGAACTGGCGATGCGCGGGATGTTGCGGCGTTTGATTCACCAATTCTATTCGAGCCCGCGCATCTCGATCCCGATCGTGATCATCGGCTTCAACCCGACTGCTCACCTCCTGTGCGACACCATTCGCGAAGAGCTGACGCAGTACGAATGCCTCGGCTTCCTCGACGCCAACGCTTCGGGCTACGAGTACAACGGCTATCCCGTGCTCGGACATCCTGATCAGTTGCCCAACATCATTCGCGTCCATCCTTGCCTCGAGGCCGCGATCGCCATTCCCGACGCGCCGCTCGCCGCGCAGGCGCGGATGGTCGAGCTGTGCGAAGAATCGCGGCTGCGATGGTGGGTGGTGCCGTGGGTTTACCGTTCCGCGCCGACCGGACTCCGCGTCGACACCGTCGGCCTGATTCCGTTGGTCGGACGGCGCGGATCGAACGTCGAGGGCCTGAACTACCTGATCAAGCGCAGCTTCGACATCGTCTGCGCCACGCTCATTTTGATTGTCGCAATGCCGATCATCGCGATCGCCGCTCTCGCGATTCTTATTTTCGACGGCCGGCCCATCTTCTTCCGGCAACAGCGGATCGGCGTACAGGGGCGTCGATTTGAAATGTTGAAATTGCGCACGATGAAAGCCACCGCCGCCGATAATGTCCATCGCCAATACGTGAAGCGTTGGATCTCCAACGGCCGCAACGCCGCCGCCCAAGCCGACGGCAACGGCGACAAAGTCTTCAAGCTGGCCAACGATTCGCGCGTCACCCGCGCCGGCAGGATTCTGCGCCGCTTCAGCATCGACGAGTTCCCGCAGCTCTTCAACGTCGTTCGCGGCGACATGAGCCTCATCGGCCCGCGTCCCGCACTGCCCTACGAAGTCGAGCATTACCAGGACTGGCATCGCCGCCGCCTCGAAGGGATGCCGGGGATCACCGGCCTGTGGCAGGTCAGCGGCCGCAACCAGGTTTCCTTCGACGAGATGGTCAAGCTCGACGTTCAGTATCTCGAAGACTGGTCGCTCGTTTCCGACATCAGGATTCTTTTCCGCACCATTCCGGTTCTGCTGCGGGGAGAGGGGCTGTGAACGAACATCTCTCTGCGAACGGCGATGCAATCGAGCACGCCGAGCGCAACCGCTGGCTGTGGAGCGCGTTCGCGCGATCGGTGCGCGACAACATGGTCGCGGAATTCGTCGTGCAGGCACTCCGGATTGGCGGAATGGTGGTGCTCGCGCGCGCGCTTTCGCCGCATGATTTCGGTTTGTTCAAAATCCTGGTCGTCGTCTCGACCTTCGCAATGCTGGTCAACGAGGCCGGCATCCCCGACGCGCTCATTCAGCGCCGCGACCTCACTCCCGCGCATCACTCGACCGCGTGGTGGATCAGCATCGGGCTGGCGCTGCTGACCTCGTGCCTGCTCTACGGCGGTGCGCCCGCGCTCGCGCATCTGATGAAGATGCCGGAGTTGCGGCAGGGCATGCGCCTGCTCTGCATTCCGTTTCTGCTCGAGGGTGCGGCCGTCACCGCTAACGCGCGGCTGCGGCGCGACTTGCGCTTCAGCGCGCTCGCGGCCGCCGACGTATTCGCCGAGTTCGCGTTTCTGATCATCGCACTGGCGCTGCTCTGGTACCGGCTGCCCACCTGGAGCCTGGCCGGCGGTCTTGCGGGGCGCTATGCGATACACGCGGTGACTATCCTGGTGGCCGGCGGAAAAGCTCCGCTCGGCCTGCCGACTGCTTCCGCCGCGCGCGACTTGGGCCACTTTGCCACCAAGGTGCTCGGCGGACGAACCGTCGATGCGCTCTCGTCCAACGTGGACTTCGTCTTGATTGGCCGATTGCTCGGAAGTTCAGCGCTGGGCTTTTATTCTATGGCGTGGGACCTGCTGCGATTCATCCCCGATCGTGTTTTCCGAATCGCGGGCCGCGTCACCCTTCCGACGTTCTGCCATTTGCAGGATCAGAACGATCAGCTCGCGAAGGCTTACCTGAATTTCTCCGGATATCTCTCCCGGATCATTTTGCCGATAGTCGGTTGTGCCGCGATTGCCGCTCCTGAACTGATCAAGATCATTTACGGCCCCAAATGGCTGCCCGCCGCGGCGCCGATGCAATTGCTCGCGTGCGGATTGCTGCTGGTCGGTCTTCGCCTCGCGATTGGATCCGTCTATTACGCAAAAAATCATCCCGAATTCGATTTTTACGTTCATGCCACCCGCCTCGTGCTCGTCGTCGTAACCATCTTCGGCCTCGCACGCACCGGGCTGGTTGGCGTGAGCATGGGCAGAAGCGCAATCGAGGTCGTCATGAGCATCGCAGGGCAGTGGCTCGTATGCATGCTGCTCGGCATCGGACTCACCGATCTCGTCGTCGCAATCCTGCCGGGCGCCAGACTGGCGCTGTTGTGCGCGGTCGCTGTGATTGCCGGAAAAATAACGGCGAGCGCGTGCGGCACGCAGGGACTCGCGACTCTGCTGCTCATCATGGGACCGCCCGCGATCGTTTATTGCTGGCGCGAATCCTCGACCGCGATGCGGATGTTCGGAGACACGTTCGGTCGCGGCCAAGGCACGCCGATCGTCGTGGCCCAGGAGCTTCAATGAACCAGGTAGCAACACTGCATGTGATTTCGCGCGAGCCGGAGCTGAAGATTCTTCCGCTTGAGCAGGTGCGTGCCGAATGGGACGTTTTCGCCGGATCGCATCCCGACGCGACCCTTTATCATCGCGCGCCATGGCTCGAAGTTTTGCAGCGCGGTTTCGGCGTGCGTCCGTCCGTCGCGATCATCAAGGATTCTGACTCGATCAGGGCGGCCTGCCTGCTCGCTCCGGGCGGCAATCCAATTCGGCGCAGTCTCATCTCCATGCCATTTTCGGATTTCTGTCCACCGCTGGCCGCGGACGACTCTGCCCGCGAATCGCTGCTGTCCAGGTTGGCGGTCATTCGAAACCGCCCGCGGCTCGAGGTGCGCGGCGCCGCAGGAACCTACCCGTGGCACGTTCTCTATCACTTCCAGCGTTGGACGCTCGACTTGTCGCTGCCGTTTCAAGCCATCGAACTGGCGGCCGATCGCGAAGTCCGGCGTCATCTTCGTCGCGCTCGCGCGGCCGGCGTCAGCGTCGAGTGCTCGCGCGGCGCCGAGGCGATGGACTGCTTCTTCGCGATGCAGCTCGAGAGCAGGCGGCGTCTCGGCGTGCCGTCGCAGCCGCTCAAGTTTTTCAGGACCGTGCACGAGGTCTTCGCGCGACTCGACTCAATCGAAGTATGGTTCGCGCTGCACCAGGGCAAACGCATCGCCGCGGTGGTGGTGCTGCGCGACGGCAATGAGCTGCACGCAAAATGGTCCGCGCGCGTGGCCGGCAGTCCCGACGGCGCCAGCCACTTAATTTTCATGGCGATCGCCGAGCATCACGCCCAGCATGCCAGCTCGCTCGACTTCGGCCGCACCGACAGCCGCAATCGCGGCCTTTCGCGCTTCAAGCGCGAGCTCGGCGCCAGCGCGACGGATTTGCCGTACAGCTATTTTCCGCGGATGCCGACCGTGACCAGCGCCGAAAATTTGACCGGCGTGTGGCAGACCGCCTCCCGCGTATGGCGAAACTTGCCGCTGCCGGTCGCTCGAGTCCTCAACAATGTGACCTACAGGTACCTGGCATGACTCGATACATCGCGATCACGCCGGCGCGCGACGAAGAAAAATTTCTCCCGTTGCTGATCGCCTCGATGGCGGCGCAGAAGCCGACGCCCGAGCGTTGGATCGTCATCGACGACGGGTCGGCCGATGCCACGGCCGCGATTCTCGATGAGGCCGCCCGCAAGTATCCGTGGATTCAACCTCATCATCTGCCGCGCAACCGTCCGCGCGCTCCCGGCGGCGAGTGTGTGATCACCCGGTTCCTGTCGCACGCAGCCTGCCAGGAGTACGACTACGTTTTGAGGCTCGACGCCGACGTCAGTTTCGAGTCTGGGTTGATCGATCTTCTGCTCGAGGAATTCGCGCGCGACCCGAAGCTCGGGATCGCCAGTCCGACCTTGTACGAACCCGACGGCACCGAGTGGCAGGAGATTCGACAGCCGGAATATCACACCCGCGGCCCGGCCAAGATGTACTCGCTGGCTTGCTTCAATGCGATTGGCGAACTCGATCCCGACGTGGGATGGGACACGCTGGACGAAGCGCGCGCGATGCTGCACGGCTTTCATACCCGCGGCTTCCGCCATATCACCGCCAAACATCATCGGCCGCAGGGCGAGGCGTCGGGAATGAAGGCCCGGATGCAAGCCGGCTTTGCCGCGTACCGAGTAGGCTACTCACCGTTGTTTATATTTGCGCGCGCGGTGCGCGAGACGTTCTCGCGCCCATCGCCGCTCGAGGGCGCGTTGTTGCTGGCCGGCTTCCTCAAGGGCTACATCCGCCGCGAACCGCGCTGCGCAGAGCCCGAACTGGTCAGATTCATCCGCCGTCATCAGCATCGCAGATTGCTCCTTCAGGAGTCGTTATGGCGGTGAGCGCATTAATCGACGGTGCCCGCGTGTCTTCCGTGCGTAGCGAGGAGCGTCTTGCGGTCGCCGGTCACAACGACGCGTTTTCATTCTGGAAGCCGCCGCAGGACTGGCACGCCGCGCTCGATTGCGAGATTGCCGAGTCAGAGGCGATCGCCCAGCACTATTTGTTTGAAGAATACCTGGCGAGCGAAGATCGGCAGCCGCCGAGCCGGATGCAGGCCTACTATCGGATCAAAAGTTTGATTCCGGCTGCCGTCCGTCATCGGTTGAACTCCGCGGCGATCAGAATGCGCGCGAGGCGCGAATTCCCGCGATGGCCGTGCGAAAGCGCGCTCATCGACTATTGGAGCGATTGGCTGCGAATCGGCCTGCACACTCTGAAAAAGACCGACGCGTGGCACATCGGATTTTGGCCCGACGGGATGAAGTCCTGCATCGTGCTTACCCACGACGTCGAAGGTCCGCTTGGAATGAGCCGGATGGAGCGAATGGCGGATCTCGAGGAACGTTACAACTTCCGCTCGTCGTGGAACCTGCCGCTGGCTCAGTATGAGATCGATTGGAATCTGATCGAGCGGCTCCGTCAGCGCGGGTTCGAGTTCGGCGCACATGGATTGTCGCATGACGGCCGCTTGTTCCGTAGCGAGAGCGACTTCAGCGAGCTCGCTCCTATGCTCCAGCAGCGGGCGCGCACGCACGGCCTCAAGGGTTTCCGCGCTCCCTCGACGCTGCGGCGCGCCGAATGGATAACCCGGATGTCGTTCGATTTTGACTGCAGCTTCTCGGATTCAGATCCGTATGAGCCTCAACCGGGCGGAACTTGCAGCCTGTTTCCTTTTTTTCTCGCCCATCTGGTCGAATTGCCCTACACGATGCCGCAGGACCACACGCTGATTCATTTGCTGCATCGCAGTCCGATGCAGATCTGGTCAATGAAAGCGAAGTGGATCGAGTCGCTGGGCGGAATGATCCTGACGCTGGTTCATCCCGACTACTGTGGCTCCGGTGAATATTTCGCCGAATACGAAACTCTGCTCAAGCAGCTCAACGATTTCCAATTGGCATGGCGCGCACTGCCGTCTGAAGTTTCCGCGTGGTGGCGTCGTCGGGATCAAATGAGGCTGACGGTTCGCGGCGACACTCCGTCGATCGAAGGACCCGGCTCGGAGCGTGCGGTCGCAACGATGCTCTCCAGCGAACCGCTCAACGCGTTGAGGTGATTGCAGTGTCGCGCTTTTTGATGATTGCCTACACCACTTACATGCATGACGGCCGCGTCAAGCGGCACGCCGAGGCGTTGGCGGAGCGCGGCGATCACGTGGACGTGATTTGCCTCGCGACCGGCGAGCAGCCGATCACCAACGGCGTCAATGTGATCGGTCTGCCGATGTCGCGTTATCGGGGCGAAAGCAAGGCGGCGTATCTAAGAAGCTACATGCGGTTCTTTTCGATGGCGGCGCAACGCGCGGCGCGGATGTCGATGAAGCAGCGCTACGACGTCGTGATCGTCTGCACGATGCCCGATGCCGTCATCGTCTGCGCCATCTTGCCCAAGTTCCTCGGCAGCAAAGTCGTGCTCGACGTGCACGACACGATGCCGGAATTGTACCGCGATAAATTTGGCGGAGCCCGCGGCGCCGCCGGCGCAAAACTATTGATGCTCGAAGAGCGCGCCAGTTCATGGTGGGCGGATC
>DATNLS010000002.1:0-3343 GCA_035602775.1 Candidatus Acidiferrales bacterium
CGTTGGCGAGCTTGGCGGCCGCGATCACGCGCTCGAGATGTTTGTCGCTGCTGCCGTATGCGATATTGGCGCGAATCGTATCGTCGAACAGGAACGTACTCTGCGTCACCAGTCCGATTTCGGCGCGCAGCGACTTGAGCCGAAGTTTGCGCACGTCCGTCCCGTCAACGGTGACGCGTCCCTGTTGCACGTCGTAAAAGCGCGGAATCAAATCCGCCATCGTCGACTTGCCGCCGCCGCTCATCCCGACCAGCGCGACGACCTTGCCTTTTCCAATCTCCAGGTTGATGTCGTGCAGCACCCATTCGTCGCCGTAGCGGAAGCTGACGTTCTCGAAAGCGACGCTGTGCGGGCCCGGCTCCAGCTCGATTCCGTTCGGATCGTCGGGCACCTCGCTCGGCAGATCCATCATCTCGAACACGCGCTCGGCCGCGGCCAGCCCTTGCTGAATACTGTTGTTGGTTTTGCCCAACGCTTTGAACGGCCGGTAGACCAGAATCATCGTCGTAAAAAATCCGGCGAATTGACCGAGCGTGCGCGTGCCCGTTTGCAGCGAACCCACCGCCCACCAGACCACCGCGACCACCGCGACCGCGCCGAGCGCCTCGATCAGCGGTCCGGTAAACGCCTTGATCCGCGCCACTCGCATGAAGATCCGGAACAGCCGCTTGAGCTCGTGATTGAAGCGCGCGCGCTCGTAATCTTCCATCCCGAATGCCTTGACGACGCGGTTGCCCTGGAAGGTTTCATGCAGCAGCGACTGCAGGCCGCTTAGCTGCTTTTGCTGATTCTTGGTCTCGCGGCGAACTTTCTTCGAGAGGCTGGCGATCGGCAGAACGATTATCGGGAAACCGATGAACGCGATAAGCGCGAGCCGCCAATCGAGCCAGAAGGCCGTCACCAGCAACGCTATCAGCGACATGCCGTCGCCGAAGATCGAAAAGACGCCATTGCTCAGACTCGACACCACCAGGCCGGCGTCGCTGATGACGCGCGAAACCATCACGCCGGTCGGCGTGCGATTGAAAAAGCTAAGCGACTGGCGCTGGAGACTCTCGTTCAGGTCGCCGCGAATATCGACCACCATCTTCTGCGTGACGTAAGCGCTCAAGTAGTCGTCGCCGAAGTTGGCAATCGCGCGGAGCAAAAATAGTCCCGCCAGCAGCAGCGAGTATTCGCGCAACTTCAAGGCGCCATGCGCATCGAGCTGATTTCCGACTTTCAGATTGGTGACCAGATCGACCACCAGCTTGATGATGAACGGGATTCCCGCGCTCGCGGCCGACAACACCACCATCGCGAGGCCGAGCAGCAGCACGTACGGAACCACGTACGGCCGGATGTAGCCGTAAAGGCGTTTTTGCAAGGGGGTCAGCAACTTCATGCGGGCATCCTGGATGCGATCATCTCGAGCGCGATCGTCGCGACGCGGCCCGCCGCTCCCGGCGATCCGAGCTTCTCGCGCAAACTCTTCAGCGCAGCAACGGTTTCCGCGCGGATCGAGTCGCTCAGCAGCGGCTCGGCGGCTCGCACCAGCTTCTCGACCGTCACGTCACCCTGGATCAGTTCCGGCACGATTTGCCGGCCCGCCAGAATATTCGGCATCCCGATGAAATCCACTCCCGTCACAAGCATCCGACCTAGGATATAGGTTAGGCGCGACACTTTGTAGGCGATGACCTCGGGGCATCCGAGCAGCGCGGTCTCCAGCGTGGCGGTGCCAGACGCGACCAGCGCGAGCTCGCTCGCCGCGACAATGTTGTAGGTGTCGTTCTCGACGATGTGTATTCCCGACAGGTCTGCGCGCGAAACCTCGGCAAGTTCGGCTTGCGTCAGGGTCGGCGCCAGGGCGAGCGCTATTTCAAGATTGTGATCGCGCGCAACGATCCGCGCCGCCTTGACCATCGGCTCCAGCAGGTACCGCACCTCGGCGCGGCGGCTGCCCGGCAGGATCGAGATGACTCGTGCGCGCGGTAGGAATCCGTGGCGCTTCAGCGTCTCGTCCCGGCTGTGGATCGTCGCCACCCGATCGAGCAGCGGATGCCCGACGAACGAAACGCGATCGCCCGCGCGATGAAACAGTTCGGCCTCGAACGGCAGCACTACCGCCAGCCGGTCCGCGCGATCGACCAGCTTGTCGATTCGGCCGCGCCGCCACGCCCACACTTGCGGCGTGATGTAGTAGAGCACCGGCACGCCATTGCGCCGCGCGGTGCCCGAGAGGATCAGGTTGAACTCCGCATAGTCAATCAGGATCACCAGGTCCGGCATCTCGCGGCGGATGATTCGGCGCAGCGCGCGAAAGGCGCCGACGGTTCGTCCAATGGTCGAGGCCAGTTCCGAAAGTCCGAGCCCGTGGATGTCCTCAGTCTTGACGATCGCGCGCACGCCGGCCGCGCGCATTTTCTCGCCCGCAATTCCGAACAATTCGCACGAGGGATCGCGCGCGAGTATTTCCCGCGCCAGATCGCCGCCATGAAGATCGCCGGATGCCTCGCCCGCGACAATCATGATGCGGCCCCGGTGCGCAGTATTTTTCAGGCGTCCATCAATCGGCGGCGCTTCGGCATTCAACGGCATCACGCCGATTGTGATTGAAAACCCCGGCGCCGCAAATAGCCCTGCCCGCGCGACTCAATTGTCCTGCGCGAAATTCCGCCGAATCGCATCGCGTATCTGATCGACCGGCGAGCCCTGCTCCGACAGCCGCTTCGCCATCAGCACCTCTCCAGTGCAGATTTCGCACGCCGAGGCATGCATCCCTTTGTAGCAGTCGAGCAGGCTTTGATGACCTTCGGCCTTGTCACATCCACAATAGCAATGCAGTTGCGCGAGCAGCGCCGGATTTTTCTCCGCGAATTTGTACGCTTCCCTTACCGGACCGACAAACTGGTTTGGATCGAGCGTCTGGCGGGGCTGCGACTCGCTCGCCGCACTGGTATCCGCCGCCTCCGCCAGTCCCGGGCAGCAGCAATGACCCGCGACGCACATCGCTCCGCGCGCGTTGCCATTCACCGTCGAACCGCCGCCCACCAACGGCCACAGGTACCCGATCGCCAGGATCGCGGCGAACGAGGAGCAAAAGATTATTGCTCGTCTCACGCTGCACCACCCTTGTTCAAAGTCTTCTTGACGTCGTCGACGATGTCTTGCGCCTTCACGATTTCGCCGTTGTATTCGCGCACCAGCCGCCCATCGGGGCCGATCAGCATCATATCAACCAGGTGGCCGACCGAACCATCGGGCTCGATTTGCCGGCTGAGCTTGAAGCCCGCCAGCGCCTGGTCGATGTCCCCGGGACCTCCAGTCAAAAAGATCCAGCCCTTTTCGTCCGCGCCCTGCT
>DATNLS010000092.1:0-11877 GCA_035602775.1 Candidatus Acidiferrales bacterium
ACGGCGACAGCTACCGCGACACCAACTGTGACAGCCACCGATACTCAGACTGCCACGGCGACGGCGACTGCGACTGCCACCGACACTCAGACAGCGACCGCCACAGCAACTCCGACCGACACGCCAACCGCTACCGCAACATCAACCGACACTGCGACGGCGACCGCAACTCCAACTGCGAGCGCCACCGATACCCAGACTGCGACGGTCACCGCAACTCCGACCGATACGCCTACCGCCACCGCAACCTCAACTGACACTGCGACGGCGACCGCAACTGATACGGCGACACCCACTATGACCGCCACCGACACTCAAACAGCGACAGTCACCGCGACTCCGAGCGACACGCCGACCGCCACCGCAACCCCAACTGACACTGTCACGGCCACTGCAACTGATACGGCGACAGCAACGGCGACCGCCACCGACACTCAGACTGCGACAACGACAGCGACTCCGACCGACACCCCGACGATCAACGCAACATCAACCGACACTGCCACTGCAACTGCCACAGTTACCGCGACACCTACGGCGACTCCTACTGCCGTTCCACCGTTAGTCATTTCGACCAGCCCTGCAGCTATTGGCTGTGGCGGACAGGGGATGGGGACCAATCAGCAAATCACGGCATCCTTCAGTGAGCCGATGAACCCGGCCTCGATTCTCGTCCCCGGAACCTTTACTGTGACAGGCCCTGGCGCGACTCCCGTAGCGGGAGCCGTCACCTATGATGCGACCAACAACATCGCAGCCTTCGCGCCAACCGGAGGGAATTTCGCAACCAGCACCACCTTTACGGCGACGGTCACGACCGCGGCCGAGAGCATCGCACTATTGCCTCTGGCCAGTAGCTATGTCTGGACCTTTACCACCGGCGCCAGCACCAACGCGACGGCGCCACTGGTAACCTCCACAAATCCAGTCGATACCGCGACCGGCGTCGCCACCAACCAAAACATCACCGCCACTTTCAGCGAAGCGATGGATTCCACCACAATCACTCCCGCGACGTTCACGTTGACCGGGCCGGGCGCAACGGTGATCGCCGGCACGGTGACTTACTCCACGATTGGCGCCACCGCCACGTTCACGCCGGGCAGTCCTCTCGCAGCCGGCACGGCTTACACCGCGACTATCACGGCCGCGGCCGCGGATCTGGCGGGCAATACGCTAGCAACTAACTTTGTATGGACCTTTACCACCGGGTCCGCTACCGACACGGTCGCTCCTACAGTGAGTTCCACCAACCCGCCTAATGGCGCCACCGGTGTGGGTACCGACGCTTCGATCAATGCCACCTTCGATGAGGCGATGGATCCTTCGACCCTCAATCCCGAGACTTTCACGGTGACGGGGCCGGGAGCAACGGTCGTAACGGGCCAGGTCACGTATGATGTTCCCGACATGATAGTGACCTTCACTCCGACCAGTCCGCTCGCCGCCGGCACCACCTTCACTGCCATGCTTACTGGAGCCCTGGATCTGGCGGCCAATCCGCTGGCAACTTTCACATGGACCTTCACCACCGGCGCAACGGCTACCGGTATGTCGCCGATAGACCTGGGCGCGGCCACCAACTTCGCCCTCTTCGCCGAGGCCTCCGTCACTAATGCCGGCGCGACCGTGGTCAGTGGCGACCTTGGTATGACGCCGGGCGCCACGATAACCGGATTCCCGCCCGGAATCGTGAACGGGACAATGCAGCTTGACAATGCTGCCGCCATCGCCGCGCTGTCCTCTTTGACGGACGCGTACAACGATGCCGCCGGGTTGTCGGGAGCAACGACGATCGTTGAAAATCTGGCAGGACAAACTCTCACCCCCGGGCTCTATGTCTCCGCCGCGAACTCGTTCGAGATCTCCGGAGGGAACCTCACTCTCGACGCCCAAGGCGACGCCAAGGCGGTGTGGGTCTTCCAGATGCCCGCCTCGACGCTCACTCTGACCGCACCTGGCTGCGATGTTCTTCTCGTGAACGGCGCGCAGGCTTCCAACATCTTTTGGCAGGTTGGCACTTCCGCGACTATCGCCGGCGGCTGCATCATCGAAGGGAGCATGCTGGTAAATACCACAATCACTCTCGCTGCCGGCGCGACGGTGAACGGACGGGCATTGGCAGGTGCAGTCACCGCAACTGGCGCCCTCACCATGTCCTCCAACAATGCGAGCCGTCCAGGTTGCTTCTGAGTGATTAGTAAGAGCGAGCCGGGTCACTTCTGGGTGTGCGCCGTCTTGAAGTAATCGTCGCCTTTTGCGTGATGGTCTTCGCCGCCCCCGCTTGATGTCGGATACTACGGCGCGGGATGCTCAATTGATGCACTTTCGCGCGCGTGATAGTTGAATGGGTTCGGTCGCAACCAGGACTCGCGTGGGGCGGCGTACCCAAGTGGTTAAGGGAGAGGTCTGCAAAACCTCCATGCATCGGTTCGAATCCGATCGCCGCCTCCAAGTTTCCAAGCCATTGCGCGCCGCTCAGGCCTTCGGATTGTTGCGTGAGAATTGGCGGAACTTCGCGATTAGCGGGAATCCCATCGGCGTATCGATCACCTGCTCGAGTTCGAAATCGACTACTCGTTCGGCACCGGCAAACTTGCGTACCCGGTCGGGACTCCAGTCGATCGATGCGCGACCGGTGAGCTGAAGCGTGGCGCCGGAATCGAAATCGATGAACAGCAGTCCGGCGTGCGGATTCACCGTCAGGTTGCCCAGCGTGTTGAACATGCTGTTGCCGTTGTAATCGGGGAAAGCGAGATGGCGCTCGTCGAGTATCCGCACGAAGCCGGGGTTGCCGCCCTTGTGCGAGACGTCGGCAAGGCGATCGGGATTGTCGGTCGCGATAAAGAATGTGTCGGCGCGCGAAATCTGTTCCTGCTGCTTGGCTGACAGCGCGGTGCTTGCTCTGGCGGGCTCATTCGACGCCGCAGTTTGCCGGCTGCCGACAAAAATCCGCTCCTGCAAGTAGCGGCGGCAGTTGCCGTAAACCTCTTCGGTTCGAATATAGATTGCGCCGTCCTTGATAACGCCGCGGCCATTGACCCGCACACGCCGGGACGAGACGAAGTCCGGCGCGAACAGCGCGGCATGACCTTCGCTTGCGAGATTGCGGCCCAGAGGATCGCTCGGCGGAACATGCGCCGCGATTCTGAGCGTGTGATCGTCGACCGTCTCGATAAACCCCGGGTCGCCGGTGACGAGAGAAGCCCAAACGTTTCCGCGACCATCGACGGTGCCGAGCACTGCCATCTGCCGGCGTGCCAGAAAGTCACTGGCGCCCGGGGGAAGATGATCGACGATTCCTTCGCCGACGTCCTCCGCGATATCGCGGACTCCGGCGCGTTCCTGAACCGCGATTTCGCCGCTATGGAATCTCATCGGCTTATCAGGGCGTGGGTGCCGACGGCGTCGCCGGCTTCACCAGCAACCTGACCAGGCAGGGCGGGCCGTCATCGCCGTAGCAGAGGTTGCTCACCTCGCCCAGCCTGGAATTGTGGTTGTCGTGTGTGTAGTCGGGACAGATCCAATGGCCGCCTTCGCGGTACAGCGCGACCGCGAAATATTGGCCCGCCGCGAGTTCGCCCGCCGCCGGATCGCCGTGCGACGAAATATCGCGCGAGTTGACGATATCGAATCCGTCGTGCGCGGCGTCGGGCGAATACTGCATGAAGAACATTCGCCATTGCCGTCCGGGGCCGGCAGTCGCCTGGTATTGCATCGAATGATTGTAGGAAAACACCGGCTTGTCGCGGCATAGCCACGGCCGCGCCTCTTGCGCCGACGCCGAGCCCGCGGCGAGGGTCGCTATCGCCGCCGCAATCGCGAAGCATGTTGCAGTCTTCAAAATTTTCATGATTGTTCCCGGTCTGCGATCGCGATAATGCGGCCGATAATCTCTCCGAGGTTGGAGTCCTTGGGCGTGAAGACCGCTTTGACCCCGAGCTCGAGCAGCGCGCCGCGGTCGGCCTCGGGGATGATTCCGCCCATCACGAGCGCCACCTCGTCCGCGCCGCGGCTTTTCAGCAACTCGATTGTTTCGCGCGCGATCGACATGTGCGCGCCCGCCAGGCTCGAGATCGCGAGCACGTCGACGTCTTCCTCGAGGGCCGTCGCGACCATCTGCTCCGGCGTCTGCTTGAATCCCGCGAGCACTACTTCCATCCCGGCTTGCATGCACGCGTGCGCGAGCAGCTTGATCGCGTTGATATGCCCGTCGAGGCCGGCCTTGCCAAGCGCGATACGAATTTTGCGCTTCGCAACGGGAACCTTGAGTGTGCCGACGGCCGCGCTGGTCTCGAGGATCGGCGGCGTGTAGCGTCCGCGGCCGACTCGCACCAGCGAATCGGTCCATTCGCCGACGGTGCCGCCGGCGCGCGCGAGGTCGATCGTCGCCTCCATCAGTCCGCCGCCGCCGTCGTTCGCACCGGCGCGTTCGAGCGCCTCGCGCGCTTTAGCCACTCTGGACTGGTCGCGCGCCGCGCGCCATTGCTTGATCGCCTCGATCCGTTCCTTTTCCTTCGACGCTTGAGTCCTGCGATCCGCGCTCTGCTTGGGCGGCGGCGCAAGTCCGATTTCGCCGGTGAACGCATTGACGCCGATTTGCACGATCTCGCCCGACTCGACTTTGCGGTGACGCTCGGCAAGCTGGCGCGTCAGCTCGCCGCTGATGATTGAAATGGCGCGCGAGTAGCCGGCCTCACGCAACCGCATCGCGATTTCTCGCGCACGCGTCGAGGTCTCGGCGGTAAGCTTCTCGATAACCTTGCTGCCCTCGAAAATGTCACCGTAGCCCGCGAGTCCCGTCTCATGCATCAGGACTTGCTGCGTGCGCAAGCTCAGCGTCTGCTCGGATTGGTCGGGCAGACTAAGCGCCTCGCGAAATCCGGGCAACTGCAATGCGTTGACGCGCGCGTCGGCCGAGATGACGACCGGAATCGCTTCGTACGCGATACGGATGATATTCACCTCGGGCTGCGGCTCGGTGAGCGTGAGCGATCGCACCTGGCATCCGGCACGGAAAATGACGTCCTTAACGCCGTATTCGGTGGCGCAGAGATCGCGCCACAGTTTGAAGTACGCGCGAATTTTGCAAATCTCGGGGACCAGCTCGATGCCGCTATTTATGAAAAATGAAATGCGGCGGACGGTCTGCTCGAACGCCGCCGCGTCGAGCCTGGGACGGATCGCGTCGAGAATCAGCAGCGCGTTACCGAAGGCGTAACCGATTTCCTCGGCCGGACCCGCGCCGCTCTCCATATAGTGGTAGCCGCAACAGTTGATCGGGTTCCAGTTGGGCACCCGTTCGACGGCAAATCGAATCAGCTCGGTGGAAAGGCGAAACGAAAGCTCGGGATGAAAGATCGACGTGCCGCGCGCAACGAATTCCTTGAGCAGATCGTTTTGCGTGGTGCCTCGTAGCTCGGTCCACGGCACGCTGTGCTTTTCCGCGACGGCCAGGTACAACGCCAGGATGAACGGCGCGGTCGCGTTAATCGTCATCGAGGTGTTGATCGATCCGAGCGGGATGTTCTCGAACAGGCGCTCCATGTCCTGCCAATGGCAAATCGAAACGCCAGCTTCGCCCACCTCGCCGTGAGCGACCGGCGCGTCGGGGTCGTAACCGTTCTGTGTCGGCAGGTCGAACGCGATCGAAAGTCCGCGCTGACCCTGCTTTAAGTTCGCAAGGAAGCGCTCATTGGCCTGGCGCGCGTCACCGAAGCCCGCGTAGGTGCGGATGATCCAGGGCTCACGAGGCGGCCGCGATTTCTTCTCAGGTTCAGGCATCGTCACAAGGTTAGTTATCGAGGCATCGGGATTCCAGCCGGTGTACGTCAGCCGCGTTTCTCGAGCGGCTCGACTCGTATCTCGACCCAGGGATACCGCCGGCTCTCATGATAGACGGACACGGTTGGCGGCGGGAAGGAGATGTCCGCGAAACTGCCTGCCGAGACGGCAACGACGCCGGGGATTTTGTCGATGCTCCAAAGCACGGTGGCGCCGCAATTCGGGCAAAAACGGTTGGTGATGTGGCCGCCGTCGTCGCCGACTCGAACGAATTCAGTCGCCTTCCCCTCAATTGTCACGTCGTTCTCGCGAAACCAGGCGCCAAAGCCGAATGCGCTGCCGGTTTTCCGCTTACAAGCGAAGCAGTGGCACACGGCTATGCGGAAAGGCTCTCCAGTGCACGTTGCCCAAAGCCGGCCACACGAACATTCTGCTCGACGAGTGGTCATCGCTAGCTACTCCCCATACCATACATTGTGGTTGAGCCCGCTCGCGCCACCAAGGGTAGCTTCGTTCCGCCAAAAATTGTTTTCGGCCAAAGCGGGCATCGCCCGATTTTTAGTGAATAAGGCGAGCATCCGACAGCTTGACAGTTATCCATGGCGCAAAGTTAGCAAATTGAATCCTCGATGGTCAGGCTGAAAAGTTCAGCCGTTGCGACGGCGGCGCAGTGAGTAGGCAGCCGGCTCCGATGTCGCCGGCGGACGTAGATGTCCGGAAGCCCCTTCCTCCGCTCGTGTTGTTCCCTTCGTCGGCATGATGAGCGGGCGCGCCTTGCCCGCTTCGTCAGGTCAGCGTCGATGCGCAGCGCGGGACGCCGGTTCATGTTCACGGCTGATGGCAAGCTCGGCGGCGACGCGATCGATCAGCTCGATTCCCGAGAGGCCGCTGTGCTCGGCGATTTCAAGCACCGGGCCGCTCGTCTGTTTGCGGATTTTCGCGATCGCCTTGCGCGCTTCCGCCACACGATTCAGCTCAGACTTTGCCAGCTCGGCGAGATGCTCGAGATCTTTCTTGCGCAAATGAGGGCCGCGGCGAGTTGTCAGTGCTGCGATGTCCGCCGCGTCGAACTCTAACGACGGCATCCGATTGAACAGCACCGCCGCCGGCGCGAGATGGATGCTGCTCAACTGCGCGTAAGTCTCGATAGTTTCGGAAATCGAAAGGCTGTCGGCGGTGGTGACCTGGATGATCCCGCAATTGCGCTGGTCCCTCAGCATCTTCGAGATATTGCTCGCTTCCTTGCCGACCACGCTGTCGCCGAAGGTCGAGCGCGCCGCCGTCGGCATCTTAAGCAGGCTCATCGCCTGGCCGCTGGCGGGGGCGTCGACGATTATGATGCTGCGCGCCAATGACTTGTCGTCGGTTCGTCCGGCGTCATAGAAAACTTTGCCGAGCATCATCAGTTCGCGCAGCCCCGGCGCGGCTTGCACGAAAAATTGATAGAGTCGGCTGGCGAACACCGCTTTCAACAACATCCGGCCGGGCACCACCAGCCGCAGATATTCCTCGAGCGCGGGCGCACCGTCGAGCGTCATCAGATCGAGATTGTGCGCGATTTGCGTCGGCACGAATGACGAGGCGACGCCAAAGGTCGCCGCGAGCGGAGCGCGCGCGTCGCATTCCATGATTAGCGCGCGGGCGCCCGAGAGGATCGCGACCTTCGCAAGAGCGGCGCTGAGCGTCGATTTGCCGACCCCGCCCTTGCCGAGCACGATCAGCACGCGGCGGCCGAGGATTTCGTTCAGCATTTTGTGCGAAGGTGAGAAACGAGATTAAGAATTCTGCGGGTGACCGGAGACCTAACCCCTAACCCCTTCCCATAGTGGGAAGGGGAACCGGATTAAAGAGATTACCAGCGGATCAGGTTTGCTCCCCAGGTGAGGCCGCCGCCGCATGCGTTCAGCATCACGATGTTGCCGTCGTGAATGCGGCCTTGTTCGAGCGCCTCGTCGAGCGCGATCGGCACCGACGCGGCGGAAGTATTGCCGTAGCGCTCGATGTTGGTAAACACTTTTTCCGGCGGCAGCCCGAGGCGCTCCGCGACCGCCGAAATAATTCGCATGTTCGCCTGATGCGGCACGAACAGATCGATGTCGTCGAGCTTGACCCCCGCGCGCTCAGCAACCAACCGACTGACTTCTTCCATGCTCTTGACGGCGATCTTGAAGAGCTCGGGGCCTTTCATCTGAATCGCGTCGTCGGGAGAGCGCCGCACTTCCGAATCAATCGTGCTGCGCGTCCCAGTCGCGCGGACCGAGAGCAGCGTCCAATACTCGCCGGCCGATCGCAGCAGGCTCGACAGCACTCCGCGATTTCCCGGCTCGGTAACCATCACGCACGCGCCCGCGCCGTCGCCAAACAGCACGGCGGTCCGCCGATCGTTCCAATCGACCATCGTCGACAGCGCGTCGGCGCCTACTACCAGTACGCGCTTGAAATCGCCGGCGCGCATCTGTGCGTCCGCGACTTGAATCGCATACACGAAGCCCGAACAGGCGGCGGCGACGTCGAAAGCCGGTATCGTCGAGATGCCCAGCCCGTACTGAATCTGGCAGGCGAAGGACGGGAATCCGTACTCGGAGGAGACCGTGCCGACGATGATGGCGTCGAGATCGGACGGTTTGATACCGGCGCGCTCGAGCGCGACCCGGCTGGCGTCGGTTGCGATCTGCGCGAGCGATTCGCCCTGACGCATCAGGTAACGCTGGCCGATTCCGGTGCGCGAACGAATCCATTGATCGGACGTGTCCATGTACCGCTCGAGATCGTTGTTGGTCAGACCCGTGCGCGGCACGGCCCGTCCGGTGGCGACAATTCTTGAGCCCATTGATGAATCGCTCAGCCCTGGTTACGCGGGCCTGAAGGCCAGCGTGGTGTTGGTGCCCCCGAAACCGAACGAATTATTCAGGGCGATGCGAATCTTCGCGGCGCGTGGCTTGTTCGGCACGTAGTCGAGGTCGCATTGGGGATCAGGAACTTCCTGGTTGATAGTCGGCGGCATCATCTCGCGATCGATTGCGAGCACCGTGTACACCGACTCGATTGCGCCGGCCGCGCCGAGCGTGTGCCCGGTCATCGACTTGGTTGAGCTGATCGAGAGCTTGGCGGCGCGCTCGCCGAAGACGTGCTTGACCGCCTGGGTCTCCGCGAGGTCGCCCTGCTCGGTCGAAGTGCCGTGCGCGTTGATGTAATCGACTTCGTTGGGATCGAGGTCGCTGTCTTCGAGGCACATCCGCATGCACTTGGCGGCGCCGCGTCCCTCGGGCGCGGGCGACGTGATGTGGTAGGCGTCGCTGTTGGCGGCGTACCCACAGATTTCGGCGAGGATCGTCGCGCCGCGCTTGATTGCGGCGTCGCGCTCCTCGAGGATCAGCGCCGCCGATCCTTCCGACATCACGAATCCGTCGCGCTCCTTGTCGAATGGACGGCTGGCTTTCGCCGGCTCTTCGTTGCGGGTCGAAAGCGCGCGCATCGCGACGAATCCGCCCACGCCGAGCGACGTGATCGCCGCCTCCGCGCCGCCCGTGATCGCCGCATCCAGGTAGCCGAGCCTGATCATCCGGTAGGCCTCGCCGATCGCATGACTGCCCGACGCGCACGCGCTGGTGGTGGAAAGGTTGGCGCCGCGCGCGCCGTAGCGAATAGAGATCTGGCCGGGCGCAAGGTTGCTTATCAGCTTGGGGATGAAAAACGGCGTGACGTGACGCAGCCCGGTCTCCATGAAGACCTTGTGGTACTCCTCGATTGTGCAGAGCCCGCCGATGCCGACGCCGATCAACACGCCAACGTTATCGGCGTTTTCTTCCGTGATCTTGAACCCCGACTGGCGCATCGCCTGCTCGGCCGACGCGACCGCGTACTGGATGAAGGGGTCCATTTTTTTGATGTCACGCTTTTCGATCCAGTCCTCGGGATTGAAATCCCGTACCTCGCCGGCGATGCGGGCAGGGAATTCCGAGGCATCGAAGCGCGTAATCAGCCCGATACCGGATCGCCCCGCCATCAGGGCGTCCCAGTTCTTTTCCACTCCAACTCCGAGCGGGGTTACCAGTCCAACTCCGGTGACCACCACGCGGCGCTCAAGCATTCGTCTCATCAGGCCCCTCATCCTCCGTCGAGATCAAACCTAATCATCTATCAAAAACCCTCGCCGGTCGAGAATGCAGGATGGCCGAATGCACAGGCAAGTCTCAATTACTCATAGACCTCGCGGCGGTGCGCGATCCGCGTCAAGTCGACAGTTCTGGCCTTGTCATCAATGACATAGACTATCCGGTAGTCGCCGACACGAATCCGCCATTCCTTTTCGCCGCCCTTGAGCTTTCTGCAGCCTCGAGGTCGGGAACCGACGCGAGATCTTCGAGCCGGGCATAATGCGGGCAACCATTTTGGTTGGCAGCGCGCGTAGCTCTTTTTCCGTGCTTGAGGTTAAGGCGACGCGATAGCTACTCACGCGGGAGTTTGCCGCTCTTGATGAGTCCCGCTTTTACGTTATCGAGCGGGATCCGCTTTTCAGGCCGTCGCGACCGCGAGACAAGTACATCCTGGAGGTCTTCCCACAGTTCGCGATGTTTTTTTCAGGTCGATTTGAACGGCCACCTTGCGTCCCTTTTCGTCGGTCAGGTACCGGATTCCGGTCATGGCTTCTTGTCCCTCCGCGCGATGGCATCGCGAATCCGACACGTTGTCGCAGCAGTGCGAGCTTACGCCGGCTGGAGCATTTTGTCATCGCGCATCGCTGCGATTCGCGGCTTGCATCTAAAGTTGGACCGATGAAACAATCCAAGAGTGACGCTCAGCAATCCCGCAGATGATCCGTTCACCAAACTGGCGCAGAATCTTGGCGAACTCGAGATTGTGATCGGAGAACGCGCCCGGCCTGCGATTGCCGGCGTGCGCGAGGGCCTGCGCGACGCGCTCGCATGCCGCGAGCGGGGCGACATGGCCGGCTCGATTGCCGCGATTCGGATCGCGATGGAACGGCTGGCTAATCTCGGCAGTACGCTCGATCCGGAAGAGGGCGCCATGATGCGGTTAATCGCTGAGCGATTCACCGAAGCCTTGGGTAGCGGTCACAAAGGTGACGCGAAAACCAGCGTGGACCTGATGCGTCGCAAGGCGGGCGACACCAAGGACGACGACAAGAAAGATTGGTAACCGCGACCGGGTTGGCGAGTCGCGCGCGCCCTCGATAGACTTAGCCACATCCATCAAATTGAAACTGGCGGATTCGATGGCCGCCCCAAACCATACTTGGTGAAATCTTGGCTACTGCATCTGCGCAAATCAAAGTGAACCAGTCCGACCTGGATCAAACCTGCATCAACGCGATTCGCGTGCTCACGATCGACGCGGTCCAGAAGGCCAACAGTGGCCATTGCGGATTGCCGATGGCGATGGCGCCCATCGCTTACCTGCTCTACATGCGCTTCATGCGCCACAATCCGAAAAATCCAAAATGGTTCGGCCGCGATCGCTTCGTGCTGTCGGCCGGCCACGGCTCGATGCTGCTGTACAGCCTGCTCTATCTCACCGGCTACGAAATCACGCTCGACGACATCAAGCAGTTCCGCCAGCTTGGCAGCAAAACTCCCGGGCATCCCGAGCATTGGTGCGTCCCCGGCGTCGAGACCACCACGGGCCCGCTCGGCCAGGGCGTCGGCAACGCCGTCGGCATGGCGATGGCGGCGAAACATCTCGAGGCGCGCTTCGAGCGCGACAAGTCGGGCCTGTTCGATCATCGCATCTTCGGCATCTGCAGCGACGGCGATCTGATGGAAGGCGTGGCGAGCGAGGCGGCGTCGATCGCAGGTCATCTCGGTCTCGGCAACATCATTTTTCTCTACGACGACAATCACGTGACGATCGACGGGCACACCGAGCTCAGCTTCGACGAGGACGTGGTCGGGCGCTTCGACGCCTACAAGTGGCATACGCAGGATGTCGCCGATGCGAACGATCTCGCGGCGCTGTCGAAGGCAATCGAAAACGGAATCGCGGAGACCAGCCGTCCGTCGCTGATTCGGGTGCATTCGATTATCGGTTACGGCAGCCCGCATAAGCAGGGCACGTCGGCCGCGCACAGCAATC
>DATNLS010000001.1:0-2816 GCA_035602775.1 Candidatus Acidiferrales bacterium
GCTCGCTCGGCAAGCAGCTCCCGGAAATCACCGACGACGAATGGCGCCGCGGCATCGACACCAACCTGAGCAGCCAGTTCTACGGATGCCGCGCCGTGATTCCGCAGATGGTCAAGCAGAAGCGCGGCAAGATTATAAATATCGCATCGGGCTACGGGCTCCGCGGCGGCAAGCACAACTTCATGTACGCGTGCTCGAAGGGCGGCACGATCCAGTTGACGCGCTCGATGGCGTTGAGCTACGCGCAGTTCAACATCCAGACCAATTGCATCGTCCCCGGCATCTTCCCGCACAACGAAGAGATGATGCAGTTTTTCAAGGGCGGCAAATTTATTCCGATCGGCCGCGTCGGCGAAGACAGCGAACTCGGCCCGCTCGCCTTGTTCCTCGCCTCCGACGCTTCCAATCACGTCAACGGCGAACTGGTCGCGATCGACGGCGGCGGCCTTGCTGGCGGTATCGCGCCGACCGGAGTGTCACCGGAAACCTCGAACCCAGACTGAACGAACAGCGGAGCTGAAAATGGCCACCTCGAACGCGTCGAATGATTTCTCGCTCGAAGGCAAGAGCGCGCTGGTCGTCGGCGCCGAGCATTCCGTCGGCCGCGCCGCCGCGGTGACGCTGGCCGAAGCCGGCGCGAAAATCGTCATCGCGTCGCAGGAACCCGGCACCGACAAGCAGCTCAAGGCGGTCGAGAAGCTGGTGACCGCGGCCGGCGGCAAGCCCGTGATTCGCGTGCAGAGTGCGTCGATGCGCGCTGACCTGTCCGCCACCGCCGACTTCGCCGCCAAACAGCTCGGCCGATTGGACATCCTGGTCAACGCGCTCGACACGCCAGCCTACGGCCCGGCCGAAGCCGGCGACGACACACTGTTCGACAGAATCATGGAGAACAATCTGAAGACGGTCTGGATGTCGTGCCAGGAGGGCGCGCGCGTGATGCTGCGACAGGGCGGCGGCGTCATCGTCAATATCACGTCGGTGCTGGCGGAACGCGGCGTCCCCAACGCGGCGCTCTACTGCGCGGCGAAAGCCGCAGTGCTGAATCTCACGCGCGCGCTCGCGCTCGAATGGGGCCGCAGGGGAATCCGCGTCAACGCTATTCAGGCCGGATGGCTCGACGACGAATCGAGTCCCGCCAACAAGGACGACGAGTTCAGCAAAAATCTGCTCAAGTACCTGCCCGACAATCGTCTGGTGAAGCCTGAGGAACTCGGCGGCGCCCTGCTCTACCTGTGCTCGCCCGCAGCCGGCTTCGTGACGGGAGAATCGATCGCAGTCGACGGCGCACTCCGCGCGCGCGTGTAGGCTTCGCGCTATCGCTCGGCGACGGTGAACATGTAGTCGCCGCCGTCATACGGATATTTGGCGATCACATCTTTGATGTGCCCGGATTCGATGTCGTCGGCGATACGCTGCACGCCGCGCGCGATCTCGTCCTGGTCTGGCGCATCGGCGAAACTCGAGATGCCGCTGCGGATGCGCGGATCGAGATACCGCTCGGGCTGAAGCTTCCCGCAGCAGAGAAAAAAATCCTTCAGGTCGGGGGTGACGTCGTACTTTTCCTCGTACGCAATGCGAAAGCCCGCGGACTCGAGCACGTCGACGGTGACGAATCGCACGTACGGCGCAATCGCCTTTTCCATCATCCGCGGGAAGTACTCGCTCAGCCAATAGTGGCGGATCTGTTCCACGGTGCAGTTGAGAATTACGAAGCGCGCGTGCGGCGTCAGCACCCGATGAACTTCCTTGAACGCCGCGGCCGGGTCCGCCATATGATGATGCACGAAGGTGCAGGTCGCGCCGTCGAAGCTGCCCGACGCGAACGGGATCGCCTCGGCGCGCGCGTTGTGCCATGCGATCTGCGGGCACTTCTCTTTCGCCCGCACGAGCATCGTCGCCGACAGCTCCAGCCCGCGAATTTGCACGCCCGCCTGATGCATCGCTATTGTGTAATTACCGGTCCCTGATCCGACGTCGAGGTAGCGGCCATCCGCGCGCGGACGCAGATGATGAATCAAGCGTGAGAGGACATACGGATCGGCTTGCCGCGTCGTGTCGTATCCGACACCGATCCGGTCGTACAGCGCCATCTACATCTGCTCTCCGCCAACCGTCAGCACGATCGCGCTTTCCTCGACCGCCTCGATCGAATGCTCGATCCCACGATCCAACGCGACCATCGCGCCTGCGCTCACAGGCTGCGCTTTACCCTTCGCGGTAAAATTGATTCTGCCCTCGATCACGTGCACGGTGATCGGCGCGCGTGTGTGATGCTCCTGCAGCTTGGCGCCCTTCTTCAGCATCATCAGCGCCACGTTGATCCCGTCGCCCTTCACCAGCGAGCTGCCGTGCCGATCGTTGCCGGCCCACGCGGGCTCGCTCTTGAGCCGCGCAATCTCCGCGCGCACATCGACCGCAATCAATCCGCCTTGCGCCAGAAAATTCTCATTGTGAGGATGCCTGGCGTGATGCGTCGCCTGGTCGTCCTGCCGCGCGCGATCGGAATCCTTAGTTTGTTGCGCCATGGAAGTCCTCCGCTACGACCATTGTTTCCCGACCCGGAATTCCACGCAATCACCTGCGCGGTGGGCGGCAGGGGTGACCCCCGCACCCAGTATCTATACCGAAAAGCCCTGCGGACAGGTCTTTTCGAAAAGTTCTAACAGGGGCGAAGCCCCGCATCCTGCGTGTGGACACTGGGTCGCAAGGGGTCACCCCTTGCCGCCCACCGCGCAGGTGATTCATCATTCTGACGGAGCGTAAGCCCCCTCAATTGTCCCAAGTTCCCACGCAAACTGCCGATTCTCCCAGCG
>DATNLS010000246.1:0-5855 GCA_035602775.1 Candidatus Acidiferrales bacterium
TCGAGTTAAAGTGATACTTTAGAATATGAAAAAACCGTACGGACTCCGCACGCCGCTGTCCGTCATCGCAGTTTTCTTCGCGCTGACAATTCCATTCACTCCCGCTCACGCCCAAGTTAAGCCCGGCGATCGGATCACCGCCAAGAGCGCGGAACAGGTCCGTGCGCTAGTGAGTCCGGGCACCTTCATCGCGGTCTCGCGCGGCATGGAGATGAATATCGTCGCGCCGAGCCACGTCACCTGGCCGCCGCCGTTCCAGGACGCGACCGAAAAATACTCGGGCCAGGTGCGCCTCGCCCCGGACCATCGCGAGCTGCTCGGCTACGTCGCGGGACAGCCGTTCCCGCTGCTCGATCCCAACGATCCTGAAGTCGCGACCAAGATCATGTGGAACCAGTACTTCAAGCCGATCTCGAGCGACGACTACGACTTGCGCTTTTTCGAATGCCAGGTAGCGAAGCAAAATCCCGGCGCCGAGCAGTCGTTGATGACGCAGACCGAGGTCGGGCATCTGGCGGGTTACTCCGATATCGGACGCACTGAGGTCGAGCCGATGCCGGCCGATCCAGATTTCCAGACTACCGGCATCTGGTCGCGTGCCGCGGCGTATCCGACGCTCGCGCCCGCCGAAGATCGCGGCAGCGGCGCAATCCTCTATCGCTACTGGGACGCGAACAAGGGTGACGACACGTGGGCATTCCTGGCGGGAACGCGCCGCGTGCGCCGGGTGAATGAAGTGCTCTTGAGTTCTTCGCCGGGCCTTTCGACCTGGGACGCCGATCACGCCGGCGGATTCGGCGCTAAGCCGCAAGAGTACAACTTCAAATATCTCGGCGACAAAAACATGCTCGCGTGTGTGCACGCGCAGAACTCGCCCGCGCATCCATGCGCGACTGACGGCGGCGCGACCTCATGCGCCGACGATTGGGAGATGCGTCATCTGTACGTGGTCGAGGTGACGCCGCGTCCGGAAAGAATCCAGGGCGTGCTGCAGTCGAAGACGATCGTGTACGTCGATGGCGAGGGATGGTTCAATCCGTACGTCGACAGCTACGATCAGAAAGGCGAGCTGTGGAAGACGCAGATTTATCTGAATACGTATCGCGACCGTCCGGTGCCGGACGCGAAGATTGCGGTCTATCCCTTCAAGCGCGAGTTCATCGTCGCTGCCTCGAGCATCGACGTCCAATCCGGCGTCTCAACGACCTGCTATCTCCCCGGCCCCGATACGCCCGAGCGCGAATGCTGGTACATCAACATGGGCGCAGTGGACAAGAGCTTCTTCACAACCGAGGCTCTGACAAAAGCCGGCCACTAAGCGCGGCCTATTTGATCGCCAACGCGTTCGGCGGCGAGCCGACGCCTCCCGGGATGTTGAGCGGCGCCGAGGTCAGGAAAAAATCGTAGTCGCCATCAGCCGCGCAATCGTCCGCCAGCCCCTCTAGATTCCACATCTCGCCTATCGGCATCCCGAAGAACGCGAGCATGTGGAAATGCAGAAACTCCATCTCCTCGCCCGGCGGCTTCGGCAGCGCCTCGAGCGCCGGCGAATCCGACGCGACCGCCGCCAGGTGATTGTTCCACAGCCATCGCGCGGTCCGCTCGCTGCCTTCGATTCCCGGCACGACGGTCTCCTTCGCCAGCTCCGCCTTAATCTCGTCACTCGCCGACAGGTAGAACTTCGTCCATCCGATGCGAACCAGCAGGATGTCGCCGGCACGCAGCTCGACGCCTTCATCTTCGAGCGCAGCCTGTACGTCTTCGAGCGGAATCGATTTGGCGGTGGTGAAATCGATCGACTTGCCGACCCGCTCATGGTAGCGCGCGACATCCGCGAGCACTCCGCGTCCCGCGATTCCGCGCCGCGCCAGGTTGTCGATCCCAAGACGCATCCCGCCGCGCCCGGTCATCTGATTGTCGGGGATGCCGTTGTAGGCGCCATGAATCGGATGCTTCACGTGCGCGAGCGCGTCCCATTGCGACGACGCTTGCGGATAGAAGTTGTCCAGGAAGTCGTCGAGCACGAATTCCGCATTCGGAAAAATCTTGACCGTGTGCGTATGCTTGCCGCGCGTGAACAGCGGCGGGTCGGGGATGTTGATCGGCAGATTGAGCGCGAACACTTTGCCGGTGCGAATCGACGAGGTCGCCGCTATCACGCGCTCGGGCGTCAGCAGATTGATGGTGCCGACTTCGTCGTCGTCGCCGAATACGCCCCACGCGGCACCCGCCGGCGCGCCCGCCCGCACCGGCAGCTCGTCGTAACTGGGGAGTTTGATTGGCGGAGAGATGGCATCGCGTACCGCGCGGGTCGCCCGCGCTGCGATTTCACCGACTTTTCGCACCGCCGCCCGTTCCATCCGTCCGATCGAGCTCTCGAGATCGACCGATGCGCGCGTGGTTGCAGTGACAACGTCGGCAACCTTGCGCCCGGAGATTTTTTTCGCCGGCTTCGCAGCCTTGACCGCAACCGCCCGCTTGACGGCTTTGGCGGCGGGTTTTTTTGGCTTTACCGCTTTCGGAGCGGCTTTTCGGGCCTTCGGTGCTGCTTTCTTCATTTTCTTTTTGGGCTTGGCCATCAGATTCTCCTGAAGTTCGCTCGATCGGACCGCATCTTTCTCTTAACAGACCGCTGGCTAATGGCAAGACTAACGGCGCGATTCGAATTTTCCACCCGTCAAATAACCGCGTTTCGGCCTTGAGGATGCATACTCGCGATGGTACTGTACGGGATTGCTCCTTGCTCCAACCTGGGGCTGCAATCCGTAAGGAGGACTGACCAGCGCATGCGGCGCTACGAAACTATTTTTATTCTCCGTCCTGATTCGGGCGATCCCCAAATCAAGGAAGCCATCAAACGCTACGAGGGAATCATCGCCGCCGGTGCCGGCGAGATGATCGAAACCGAAGAATGGGGCTCGCGCGAACTCGCCTACAAGATCAAGGGTGAGCGCCGAGGCTTCTACGTTCGTCTCGACTACGTTTCGCCCGGCCCCGTCATGAACGAGGTCGAGCGCAACCTGCGCATCTCGGATGCGGTCCTGCGTTACCTATCCGTCCTGGTTGACGACAATGCCGACGTGGCGAAGGCGCGTGAGGAACTCGAGGCGCGCAACCGCCGTATCGCCGAGGCCAAGGCCGCCCAGGAAGCGCGCGCCGCCGCTCTGATGGCCTCGCGCGAGGAACGGGTCGAGGAAACGCCCGACGCTCCCGAAGAGATAATGGAAGCGGCGGCCGAGGAAATCGCCGGGCCCGAAGGTGACCGGGAACCGGATTGAGCTCGAAGGCCGGTTGCTCGGCAAGCCCGAAGTTCGCATCACGCCCGCAGGCACGCCAATCCTCCGCTTCACGGTCGAATGCGGCGCGCCGGGCGAGGAACTCAGGCTCGGAATCGTGATGGCCGGTGAATCGGTGATGGAAGCAAAAGCGCTCCTGGAGCCGGGCCGGCAGGTTAAGGTGATCGGGAGAATGAGGGCGCTGAAGGGCAACTTGAAGACTGGCGGCGCGTTTGAAGTTGTCGCCGACGCGATTGAGTGAACTGAATAAAGACTGAAACTTTCACCAAGGAAATATTTTTAAGGAAGATAAATGGCTGACGAGGAAAGATCGGAAAGAGGCGGCGACCGGCCCCGTGAGGGCGGCGGCGGACGCTACGGCGGTCCGCGCCCCGGCGGCGACGACCGCGGCGAGGGCCGCACTGGCGAGGGTCGCGGCGGCGGCGGGATGCGTCGCGGGCGTCCGGGCGGACGCCGCAAGGTATGCCGCTTCTGCGCCGACAAGACGCTCAAGGTCGATTACAAAGACGTGCGCACGCTCGGCAGCTTCATCACCGAGGGCGGTAAGATCGTGCCGAGCCGCACCTCGGGCAATTGCGCCAAGCATCAGCGCCAACTTGCGGTCGCGATCAAGCGCGCGCGCGTACTCGCGTTGCTGCCGTTCTCGACGCTCGGGGTCTAGCGGCGTAATCCAGTGACGCGCAAGGCGGTTATCGGGATGGTTCGTGCGGCCGCGTTGGCGGGGGCGTTCTTCCTCGCCGGCGGCGCGATACCGCTCATCGGCGGCATCCTGATGATGCTTGCGCCTGCGCCAATTCTCATCTACGCGGTCGGCCGTCCGAGTCCCAACCTGCGCGCGATTATCGCGGTGCTGCTCGCGACCGCATTCGTGGCGGCTCTGTGGGGACCTCTTGGCGGTCTGGCCTACTTCGTGTCGTTCGGTCTCGCGGCTGCAATCATGTGCTACATGCTGGAGCGGCGATCGTCCTTTGAAATGATCACGGCGGTCGGCGCGGGCGTGATGGTCGCGATTTCGGTCGTCGTAGTGCTGGTGATGGTCGGCGGCCCCGACGCGCTCATCAAAACCGTCCACGACTCGCTTACCCAAATGGTGGTGCGCGGGCAGGACTTCAACAAACTGCTTGGGATGCCTGCGATTCCGCCCGACACGCAGGCGAGCGTCATTTCGCTCACGATGCAGTTGTCGCCGGCGTTCGCGCTGCTGATCGCGGCGAGCACGATGCTGCTAAACCTGCGCGTGTTCTGGCGATGGGCCGGGCCGCAGCGGCTGGCCTACAACCTGTTTGGCGATCTTTCGCGATGGTCGGCGCCGGAATGGATGGTGTGGCTGTTGCTGGCGAGCGGGTTCGGGCTGTTCATCCCGGTTCGGGCGATCAGTGATATCGCGCTCAACGGCTTCATCTGTATCGCGGCGGTTTATTTCTGCCAGGGACTGGCAATTATCGGATTCTATTTTCAATCGCTCGCGGTCCCGTCGATCGTGCGCGGCATAATCTATTTCGTCGTGTTCGCGCAGCCGTTTGTGGCTGCGCTGGTGGGCACTGCGGGTGTGTTCGATATGTGGATCGACTTCCGGCGGCTCAAGCCCCCGAGCCCCGAAGCGAACAACCTGGGTGATTTCTTCTAGGAGTGGGGCGGAAACACTTCGGTCAAGACAACGAGGCGGTATAGTCGATGAACGTGCAAGTCATACTCAACGAGGATCTTCCCAACTTGGGAAGGACCGGCGACGTGGTCAAGGTCCGCGCCGGCTACGCGCGCAACTACCTGTTGCCGCGCAAGCTCGCGGTCGAAGCGGATCAGAAGAATATCCGCGCCTTCGAGCATCAGAAGCGCACCGCGGCCCGCCGCGGCGAGACCAAGCGGAACGACGCGCTCTCGCTCAAGGGCAAAATCGAGGCGCTCGTGCTGACTCTCCATGCCCGCGCCGGCGAAGAGGGCAAGCTCTTCGGCTCGGTGACCAATATCGATCTCGAACGTGCGCTCCGCGAGAACGGCCTCGACATCGAGCGCCGCAAAATTCACCTGCCCGAGCCGATCAAGCAGCTCGGAGATTTCACGGTGCCGGTCAAGCTCGATTCCGAGGTTGAAGCCAGCTTGAAGATTACCGTCGCGGCGCAAGCCGAATGAGGACTTGCCCGATATGATCAAACTCTACGACTTCCTGTCCTGCCCCTTCGGTCAAAAGGTCCGCATCGTGCTGGCCGAGAAGGCGCTGACCTACGACCTCATCAATGTCGATTTGACCCAGCACGAAAATCGCAAGCCCGATTTTCAGCGGCTGAACCCGCTTGGACGAGTGCCGGTGTTGGTCGATGACGATACCGTCATCTACGATTCGACGGTTATCAACGAGTACCTCGACGACGAATATCCCGAGCCCCCGGTGCTGCCGCCGGTCGGCTCCAGCGCGATGCGCTCACGCGCGCGGTCGTTCGAGGATTTCGCCGACACGTCGTTCACGCCAGTGGTCGGCCAGTTAATCGCCGAGGTCTCCAAGCCCGAGGGCGACCGCGACCAAAGTCGCTTGCAGCGGCTTCATCAGTCGGTCGAGCGAGT
>DATNLS010000338.1:0-6372 GCA_035602775.1 Candidatus Acidiferrales bacterium
TGCGCCGTGATGTCGTTCGCGGTGTTCGAAGCCGCGATGCTCTGGGTATCGCGCATGCCGTTCGTGCTTTCACGCGAGGGCTACCTGTCGCCGCCGCTCGCGCAGCTCTGGTCCACCACGGCGACCCCGGGCAAATCGATCTTGCTCTGCTGCGTCGTCTTCACACTGCTGGTGCCGGTCGGGTTCGTCGCGCTGGTCGTGCTCGACGTATTCTTCTATATGGCGGCGCTGGCGCTCGAACTGTTCGCGCTGGTGCGACTGCGCCAGCTGATGCCGGATCGCACCGGCATGTTCACGATTGGCGGCGGCCGCATCGGCCTCGTGCTGGTCGTAGTGCTTCCTATACTGACGTGGGCCGCAACTTTCGGATTGGCTATCTCAGCCGGCGTCGCCAAGCGAGATTTCATCCTGGCCATCGTGCTGGGCGTATGCGTTTGGCCCGTCTACGCAATCAGCCGCCGCCGCTACGGCGGCCCTCCCCCAATCGACCCTCCCCCGACCAGTATCACTGCGTGATAGCCCTAAACCTTTTCCCCCGGGAGAGGACGCGCCTCCAGCGCGCTACTTCCGCGCGGTCAGCCGATACAGTGCGACCGCTTCGTTCTGCGACACCGCTTCAATCGCGAATTTCCCCTGCAACTGATCGAGTTCGCTCTTCAACACGTCAGCATATTGTTGCGACTCGGGCGCGGCGAGCAGCAGATAGACCGGCGTCTTCGCATCGATTCCCGATTCGAGCGAGTCAGACACAGCAGGCGACATCTGCTCGCCATCGAACACGACCGCCGGCACCGGGCCCTTCCATCCCGCCGCGCGCTTTTCATACAGGCGATGCAGATGGTAATCGGTGAAGCGCTCGCCCGGGTCTAGTGAATTCAATCCAACGAAATGCCGATCTCCCAATGGCAGATACAATTCAAGAAATTGTAGCGAGATGTTGCTGATTACGGTCGCATCGGGAGGCATCGTCGAATCCGATTCTTCCAGCGTCGACACCATCACGGAGTTCGCAAGTTGCGCGGACAATCTCGCCATCACCTCGGACGCCAGCGACACGACCAGCAGCACGTCGAGCACGATTACGCCAGCCGCCGCCGCGATCTGGCTACCGCTCAGTTTTTGGGTTCGCAGCACATCGCGCATCCATCTGTTCGTCAGTGCCGCACCCGCGCCCGCCGCGATACACAATATGAACGCGCCCGGAAGGATGAACGCCACGTCGGTGAATAGATAGAAACAGTAGAGAACAGTCAGTGCGACGAGGTATCCGAGCCCGAACCAAATCAGTCGGCGCGCCGCCAATCGTTCAGGCGCGCGAAGAGTCGCGACGAACCCGACGATCGCGAACACCGCCGCTGCGAATGGGTAGAGGAAGTACCGAGGATTGCCGCGATCGCCGAGCATCCCATCAAGTCCGAGCAGCGTCGTCAGATACACGATCACGTTGCCGTGCGGATTCCGCGGCATTGTGGGACCGAACAGATATGCGGCGCTGAAGGTCTTGCCGCCCGCGCCATAAACTTCCGGCACCCACCACGAGTAGCCGCTGGCGAACGCGCTGCCGAGGTTGATCGAGTTCTGATGCAGCTGCCACGCGACTGGAATCGCGAAACCAATTGCCACTGCTACTCCTGCTTTGAGAAGACTCGCGAGGTCGCGCTTCTCCAGCGGCGCCATCACGACGCACAGCGCGAGGCCGGCAAGGATTGCGGCATTCGTGGGACGAATGATCGTCGAGAATCCGGCTAACAGACCGAACATCAACCATGCCGACATTCGCGTCCAGCTCGGCGATTGGTTCGCGTAGTCCGACGTCGCAACCATCAGCATCACAGCGGCGCAAATCGTCACGAACAACGTGGGGACATCGCTCATCACCAACGACGAATACGTGATGAACACGGGGGAGAGGGCGAGCAGGAGCGCCGCAATCGCCGCCGCCAGCCCCCGGAACTGGGCGCGCGTCAGCATGAAAAGGCCGAGCACCGCAAGCATCCCGAGAATCAGCGAAGTGTAAGGCCGGAAATCCGCGCCACTCACGCGGTAGAAGAATTCCAGGATCAGCGGGTAGCCGCCAGTATACCGCGACGGATAAGTATATCCACCGAAATGCAGCACTGCCCCGCGCCCCTTTGTCAGGTTCATCGCCGCCGCGGCGTACTCGAGTCCGTCAGGCCAGGGCATCAGTTCCTCTCCGCGCCGCCAGCCGGCGAACAAGGTCGTGAGGGACATCAGCAACACGATTGCAAAGAGGACTGCGAAGCCCAGAAAACCCCGGCTAGATTCCGGCAGACCGGATGCGACAGGCTGCTTCGATGACTTCCCCGAGCTCATCGCAGCGCGACTCCGCGGTCGCCGACTCCGCGCGCATCGGCGCGTGGCTCATCGTCGTGCTGCTCATCCCGCGCATCGCGCGGATGCTCTACCCTGAAGTATGGGTCGAGGACGATTTCTACCTCGAGAGCGCGTGGCTGGTGAGCGTCGGGATGCGCCCGTACCTGGATTTCGTTCAACCGCATATGCCGCTGCTCGAATGGATCGCGGCAGGTTACCTCAAGTTGTTCGGCGCAAGCTATCTGTCGATCGAAATCCTGAACGAGGCCGCGATTTTCGCGACCAGTATCCTGACCTACGCGCTCGCCCGCCGCGTTGCCGGCCGTCCGACCGCGATCGCCGCGTCGATTCTATACGCCTACAGCTCGCTGGTCTTCCGCTACCACGCCTACGAGCGCGAGAGCTTCGTGGCGCCGCTGCTTATCCTCGGCGCGATTGTCACGCTCGACGACACGATGCCCGCGATGCGCCAGGCCGCGATTCTCGCGGGCATCTTCTTCGTCGCATGCGCAATCAAGCTGACCGCCGTGATTCCTTTTCCCTTGATGCTGATTTTCATTGCCGTCGCGTACCGGCGAGTCGCGAGTGCGATCGCCTCGGGCGTGATCTTTGCGATCGCAATGGCGGCATTCAGCGCGATTCTCTACCGGCTCTACGGCGACGAGTTCATCGTCCAGACGTTCGTGTTCCATTTCCTGAAGGGGGGCGACCTTGACCGCTCCACCGCACTCTTCCCGCGCATGATTCTCGACGTGCTCGTGCCGCTGTTCGTCCTCGGATGCCGGCGAATCATCGCCGACCGCACTTTCAGTCGCGGCGTGATTCTCGTGCTCGCGATCGTCGTCGTCGAGTACGCCTTTTACGGCGTGATGAGTCCGACCGCGTGGGGCCATAACTATCTCGAGCCGCTGCCGTTCATCGCGATCGTCGCCGCATCCGGGTCGATGGCCCTTCTGCAAGCGAGCGGGACGTTGCCCCAGCGATGGCAACTGCTGGCGGGTGGCGCCGCGTTGATCGCGATTTGTCTGCTCTGGATATCGCCGATCATCAACGAGAACTGGCTGCATGGCGCCGTTTACGGCTTCGGTTTCGTCCCGCGCGCGGAAATTTCGCGGCTCGCCGACGCGTTGCGCGACGCCAGCCAACCCGGCGAAGAAGTGATCGCGCCGTCATTCATCTGCTTCGAGGCCAATCGCCGCGAATTGGTCCGCTATCCCGAAACCTACGGCGTCTATCGCGAAGCGAAAGCCGAGTACGAGCACGACGGCTTCTTTGCCGCGCGCCGCCGGATGGGCTCGGCCGACTTTTTTCAGCTCATCACCGATACACGCCACTACTGGACCGACCAGATGCGCGACGCGATCGCCGCTGGGAAAGTCTCGGCGGTAATCAGCGACTCGCCGATCCAACTACTGCCGCTGGTGCTGGTTCCCGAGGATTTTCTCACGAGCAACGGCTTCCGCCCGTCCCTGATAACGGACCACTTCACGCTGTGGACGCGAACCCCCGCGCCGGCGGCGGCGAAGTGAAGGCAGGGGGAACGGCGGAACTTGATTGTAGTGAAACCCCTCCGTGGGTTTCACGCTTCCTTGGGCAGGGTTAAACCCTGCACCTTAGAATTAAGACAAGATGCGGGACGTTGTCCCTGTTAGGAACTTGGTGGGCGGAAATGAGTGACCTTGGCGCCTTAACCAGTTCTAACAGGGGCGAAGCCCCGCATCTTCTCTTTCTGAATACTGGGTGCAGGGCTCAGCCCTGCCGAAGGAAGTGTGAAACCCACCGCGGGTTTCACATTCAAGAAAGTGATTTCCCCTTCCACTCTCTCCCCCTGCATTCGCGGCTCCTCTCGGCGTAGAATCTGTACATCAGGCCCGGACTTATCTAAGGTTCGGGTCGCTGCTTTTCTCTTTGCAGCGGGAGGATTCGAGCGGTGGCGATAAAAGTCGGGATTAACGGATTCGGCCGAATTGGCAGGATGTTCCTGCGGGCGGCGCTGACCAAGAAGGATCTCGAGGTGGTCGCCGTGAACGACATCACCGACGCGCCGACTCTCGCGCATCTGCTCAAGTACGATTCGATCCACGGCAAGCTGCGCCACGAGGTCAAGGTCGAGGGCGGGACTATTTTCCTCGACGACAAGCCGCTGCAGGTGCTGGCCGAACGCGACCCCGCCAAATTGCCGTGGAGCAAGTTTGGCGTGCAGGTTGTGATCGAATCGACCGGACTGTTCACTGCGCGCGACAAAGCCGCGATGCATCTGGCGGCCGGCGCGAAAAAAGTCGTCATCAGCGCTCCGGCCGACGGCGCCGACGTCACGCTATGCCTCGGCGTCAATCAGAATGCGTACGACCCGAAAAAGCACGACGTGATTTCCAACGCGTCATGCACCACCAACTGCCTCGCGCCGATCGGCAAGGTCTTGCACGAGAGTTTCGGCGTGGCTCACGGCCTGATGACCACAGTGCACAGCTACACGTCGGATCAGATGTTGCAGGACGGGCCGCACAAGGATCTCAGGCGCGCGCGCGCCGCCGCGGTGTCGATGATTCCGACGTCGACGGGCGCCGCCAAAGCGATCGGACTGGTGCTGCCTGCGCTCAACGGCAAGCTCGACGGAATCGCGATTCGGGTGCCGACCTCGAACGTCTCGCTGGTCGATCTAACCGCGACGCTGGAGAAGGATGCCGACGTGAAATCCGTCAACGCTGCGATGAAAGCTGCGGCGGACGGCCCGCTCAAGGGGATTCTCGAATACAGCGAGGCGCCGCTGGTCTCGGTCGATATCAACGGTAATCCGCATTCGTCGATTTTCGACGCGCCGCTGACCAAGGTCGCAGGCAATCGGCTGGTGAAAGTATTTTCGTGGTACGACAACGAATGGGGCTACTCGAACCGTCTTGCAGATATCGCCGCATTCGTCGCGGACCGGCTTTAGGGCCAGCGCATCCGCAATGACCGTCGTACCGATCACGCGGCTTGAGTTCCAGAACAAGAAGGTGCTCGTGCGATGCGACTTTAACGTGCCGATCGCTGAGAGCAAGATTCAGGACCCGGCGCGAATCGACGCGAGCCTCGACACAATTCGCTATATCCTCGAGCACGGCGGCACCACCGTCCTCTGCTCGCATCTGGGGCGTCCGAAGGAACGGACGGCGGAGTTCAGCCTCAAGCCGGTCGCCGAGTATCTATCAACGGTGCTCGCGCAGAAGGTAAAGCTCGCGCCCGATTGTGTCGGCGATCACACCGGCAAAATGATCGACGCGCTCAAGCCCGGCGAGGCGATTCTGCTGGAAAATCTGCGCTTCCACAAAGAAGAGGAAGCCAACGATCGCGACTTCTCGCATGAGCTCGCGCGCTACAAGCAGGTCTACGTGAACGACGGCTTCGGCGCGGCGCATCGCGCGCACGCCTCGACCGTGGGCGTTACGCGATTTCTCGCCGAGCGCGCGGCAGGATTCCTGATGATGCGCGAGCTCGACGCATTGCGGAAGGTCACCCAGAATCCGCAGCGTCCGTCCGTCGCAATCATGGGTGGCGCGAAAGTCTCCGACAAAATCGGGCTCATCAAAAATCTGCTCAACAAGGTCGATTCGATCCTGATTGGCGGCGCGATGGCGTACACGTTCCTGAAGGCCCAAGGCATCGCGATCGGCCGCTCGCGGGTCGAGGACGACAAGCTCGAGCTGGCGAAGGAACTGCTCGCCGAAGCCGGGCGCAAAGGCGTGAAAATCATTCTGCCCGCGGATCATATCGTCGCGGCCACTCCTGAAGCCGCTTCGACGCCTCACACGGTTACTGAGATTCCGTCCGAGATGATGGGCCTCGATATCGGACCGCAAACCGTCGCCGCGTTTATCGCGGAAATCGCTCGCGCCAAAACCGTCATATGGAACGGCCCGCTTGGATTCTTCGAAGTCCCGGCGTTCGCCGGCGGCACGATGCGCGTGGGCGAGGCGCTCGCCAACCAGGCGGGCGTCATCTCGATAATCGGCGGAGGCGACACCGCGGCGGCACTCGCGCATGCGCCATGGGCCAACA
>DATNLS010000214.1:0-8656 GCA_035602775.1 Candidatus Acidiferrales bacterium
TGCTATTTCATTGACGCGGCGAGCCAGTTAGGATGCTGTCGATCGTGACTGGCCGATTGGTCAGGCGGGATGTCGCCAAAGGAACATCAGGAGGGAATCTAATGCGGATCCTGTTCGTACATCCGAGTCCGCTTATGTATAGCGAGATCTATTTGCGCCTCGAACCGCTCGGCATGGAGCGGGTGGCGGCGGCAACGCGTGCGGCCGGCCATGACGTGAGGATTATCGATCTGCAAATTTTTAAGCATCGGGATCTCTTCGCCGAGCTCGAGAGTTTCCGTCCCAATGCGGTCGGCTTCTCGCTCAACTACCTCGCCAACGTGCCCGAGGTGATCGATCTCGCCAAGGATGTGAAGCGCCTGATGAAGGATTGCTTCGTCTTCACCGGCGGGCATAGCGGGTCGTTCGTCGCCGACGAGATTCTGGAGCATGCGGACGGCGCTATCGACGCGATTATCCGCGGCGAAGGCGAGACGGCGACGCCGATGCTGCTCGACGCGCTCGGCACTGGCTCGATTGGCAAAGTTCCCGGCGTGCTGACGGCGCAAGGATCGGGGCCGACGCCGGTGATGCTCGACGACCTCGACAAGTTTTTCCCGGCGCGCGACCTGGGACGCCGGCGCAACAAATATTTTATCGGCGTGCTCGATCCGTGCGCGTCGATCGAGTTCACGCGCGGATGCCCGTGGGACTGCTCGTTCTGCAGCGCGTGGACCTTCTACGGCCGCAGCTACCGCAAATCGACGCCGGAAGCCGCGGCGGAAGACATGCTGTCGATCAAGGAGCCCAATGTCTTCATCGTCGATGACGTCGCGTTTATTCATCCCGAGCATGGGTTCGCGATCGGACACGAGATCGAAAAGCGCAAAATCAAAAAGCAGTACTACCTCGAGACTCGCGCCGACGTGCTGTGCCGCAATCCGGAAGTGTTCCGCTACTGGCGCAAGCTCGGCATGGAGTACATGTTCTTAGGCCTCGAAGCGATCGACGAAGAGGGTTTGAAGCTGCATCGCAAGCGCTCGTCGATGGGCGTCAACTTCAAGGCGCTCGAGGTCGCGCGCGAGATTGGGCTGACCGTCGCGATCAACCTGATCGCGGACCCGTCGTGGGACGTGAAGCGCTTCGAGGTGATTCGCGAATGGGCGATGAGTATCCCGGAGATCGTGCATCTGACGGTCGCCACGCCGTATCCCGGCACCGAGCTGTGGTTCACGGAATCGCGCAAACTGACGACGCTCGACTACCGCCTCTACGATATCCAGCACGCGGTGCTGCCGACCAAGCTGCCGCTGCTGCAGTTCTACCAGGAGCTGGTGAAGACGCAGGACGTGCTGAACCGCAAGCATCTGGGATTCGCGGCGCTGAAGTCGGTGGCGTCGATCGCGGGCAAGCTCGCGCTGAAGGGGCAGACCAACTTCATTAAGATGCTGTGGAAGTTCAACAGCGTTTACAATCCGGAGCGGCAGCTCGCCGAGCACGCGCGCGAAGTGAAATACGCGATGCGTCCGCCGTCGATGCATACTACGGGACGTCCGTCGAACGAACAGCTATACATCCACATGCCGAAGCCGTCGCGCCCGGAGGCGCCAGCGCCTGCGGGCGGCAGGTGAGACGCGAAGTCGGGGGCAGGGCTGGAGAAAGAAATCACTTTATTGAATGTGAAACCCGCGGTGGGTTTCGCGCTTCCTTCGGCAGGGCTGAGCCCTGCACCCAGTTTCTATTCGAAGATGCGGGACTTCGTCCCTGTAGGAACTGTGCAGGGGGCGGATACTTCGAATCTTACCTCGCCCGTTACACGGGAGAGGAGGCCGGAGGGCGTAGCCGCCGGTAGATAAGGATTCCGGGCGCCATCACAAAAGCGCGCCCGCTCACTCCTTTTGCAGCCACTCTTCTTCTTCCTCACACTGGGTGCGGGGGTCACCCCTGCCCAAGGAGGTGCGGAACCCACGGCGGGTGCCGCATTAGATTACGTTCCTCACCGCTCGATCTCTTCTTGCGCGTTGCGCAGGACGTTGAAGACTATCGGCGGCACGCGCAGGCGATCGTCGGAGTCGTAGATCGCGCGGATTTCGGCGAACGCGTCGTCGCCTGCGAGCGTCAGCGCCGCGATGCGATCGAGCATCGCTTTTTTCTCGCCGGTAATCGCCTCGTCGTTCATATCCATCGCGCCCCAGACGTCCCACGGCAGCAGCTCCATTTTGTTGAGCGAGGCGAGGTCGCGTAGCACGTTGCCAGCGATGAACCACATGCCGCTCAGGTGAACGTGAGTGAGTCCGAAGTTGGCGGGGTCGGCGCCTCCGGAACGGCACATCTGCCATGCCTCGCCGGCGATGATGAACTTGTCGCGTGGCACGTCGAGCGGATTGAAATCGACGTGTAACGCCTTTCGCTGGATCGCGTCGAGCTGTGCGTCCACCAATATCCAGCGCGCATCTTTGGCGTTCCAATACTCACACACCCAATGGTCTTCGAACTTGCCGGGCGTGAAGTACGCGCCAAAGCCGCATCGCGGGCGCGCCGGGATGTTCTGATGGCGGAGGATCGAGCAGAGCATCAGCGAGAAGTGACGGCATACGCTGGGCAGGCGATGTCCGACATCGCGCGCGGTGGTGAGCGGTCGCGGGTCGAGCTCGTGGATCCGCGTGAGCATTCGCGCAAAAGGGCGGAGATTGCCGTCGTCGCGCTGCGCTTCGGACAGCGTGAGGCCGTACAGCCAGGGCGCGATATCGCGATGAATCAGCACGCCTTGCACGATCTCGCATAGCGATGCGAGGTCGGTGGGCATCGCGCGGAATTCGTCCGCATGCGCTCCCAGAGCGGTCATGGGGCCATCGTGCCGATAGTATTCCTGTGGACTTTGCATGTTCTCGACTCCCTCGGCGTCGCGGACTTTACGCGCTCGCATTGCAGACCGACGCGAGATACCGCGCGAGATTTCCGAGCGCGCATTCCCATCCGGGGCGCCGCGGGGAATTGGAGATCTCTTCGATTGACGAGCGGGCCTCGGCGATCGCGTCGGACTCGCTGGCGGCGGCGCCGATCATGCCGTTGCGATTGGTATTGTCAATCAGCCAGAACCAGCTCTGTTGCGCGTTCCACACTTCGAAGCCGATGCCCAAATGATTTTTGCTGATTCGCATTTGTTCGTCCTCGCCGCCTTCATTCAAACGAAATTTTTCGACTCTCTGCCATATAGTCGTTCGGTCAATCTCGAAATCGACAAATCAGCCGCCCGAGAGCGCAAGTAGATCCACGCTTCACAGTCATTCGATACCTGCGTCAGGCCCGCCTTGCGGCTGTTTGCGTCTTTGCCAATATGCCGGTGACCAATTGGCGTCCACGTCCGGCCGCAAGGTACGAGAGCGACGCCACGCACAGGATCACGAGCAGCATTCTCAGATGGGACGCGGCTGAGACTGAAAGTCCCACGCCGGTTCCCAGTGCAATATACGCAGCTATGCACATCGGGCATTTCGGCAATAGCGCCAGCACCGTCCCCGGCACAATCCATCGCGCGATATCGAGACCGCGCCGGGCGAACGACGGCGTGCGCGGTTCGCTACTCGCGGTTCTCGCTGCGAATGGCCTGGCGCCGCCGCCGATCGGATCGGTTTCGCAGCAGTGATGAGCGCTCACGAGTGTTGTTCCTTCGAACCGCAGCCACACTCCGAGCCGGCGCCGTCGTACTTATCGTGACGGCGAACCCAGTCGATCAGGCTGTGGGTCGGACCGGTCTCGTCGCGGCCCTTGGGCGTGATATCGAGCAGGCCATAGGCGGGGATCCCCGGGTCGCCGCCGCGCGCGTATCTGGAGTAGGTGTGGAAAATGTCGCCGTTCTCGTCCTTGAGGAACACGCTGGTGCCCTGGAGTTCCTCACTCTGGAATTTGACCGTCTCGTAGTTGTAGTACACCTCGCCTTTCGCGATTTCGTCCTTCGTGAACGACACGTGATAGTCGTAGTTGAAGTCGCTGCCGAACGACGACACCCATTTGAAGCGCCAGCCCATGCGCCGTTTGTACGCTTCGATTTCGGACAGCGGCGCCCGTGAAATTGCCACATACGCCAGGTCGCGATGCGCGACATGAATAAGCGCTCCCTCGATCTGGTCGGCCCCGAACGAGCAGCCCACGCAGCCCTCCTTCCATCCGGGGCCAAGCATGAAATGATTGACAATCAACTGGCTGCGTCCACCGAAGAGATCTGCGAGCGACTCCTTGCCGTTGGGGCCGTCGAACACGTAGTTCTTCTCGACCTTAACCCATGGCAGCTCGCGCAGTTGCCGGCTCAGTTCATCGTAGGCCCTGGTAAGTTCCTTTTCTTTCGCCAGATGCGCCTTGCGTGCGGCGATCCACTCTTCGCGGGACACGGTTGGATGGTTCATGGTTCAGTCTCCTCTGGGTTGCGTTTCCTTTCATTTGCGTTGGTTTTAGTTCAAGGTCGCCAGATATTCCGCGAGGCACTCGATCGCGCTGGTCCAGCCAGTGCGATGCTCGTTGCGGGCCTCGACCGATTCAAAGGTCTCCTGACGTAGCTTCAACCCGGTCTTGCCGCCCAAATCGGCGAAGGTAATCGTGATCAGCGTTTCGTGGCCGAGCGCGCCGTCCGCATTTTCGTGCGCCCAGGTGAAGGCCAGCCGCTCCGGCTCGAGGATTTCACGGAAACTGCCTCGGACCCAATGCTCAACGCCGTCCGGCGAGACCATGCAGACGCGCCAACTACCACCGGGCCGCGGATCAAGCGTGTACGACGGCACCGTGAAACCGCGCGGCCCAAACCATCGCAGCAAGTGTTGCGGTTCTATCCAGGCGCTGAAGACGAGGGATCGCGGCGCATCGAAGATGCGCTCGACGACCAGCGTCCGGTCAGTTGATTTGCCAGCTTCGGTATTGCTTGCGCCCACGGTTTTCGTGCTCCTTCAGGCGGTTGCCAGATATTCGGCGAGACAATCGAGAGAGCTGTTCCATCCGCCGTTGTGCAGATCGCGCGCGGTGACCGATTCGAAGATCGCGTTGTGCAGTGTGAGCTTGGTTTTGCCGCCGACATCCTCGAACAGCAACGTCAACGTCGTTTCGGGACGCGTCGGATTTCCTTGCGCATCCGCCCAGCTCCCGACCATGACGAGCCGCTCCGGCGGGACGACTTCGCGATACAGGCCCTGCGTCCAGTGATCGCCGTCGGGGCCGAGCATGTGGATTCGATAACTGCCGCCCGGTCGCAGATCGTTCTTGATTACGTCGCTCTTGAAGCCGCGCGGCCCCCACCATCGCGCGATGTGATCGGAATCGGTCCACGCCTTGAACACGAGGCTGCGCGGCGCGTCGAAGATGCGTGTGATAGTGAGCACACGATCGGCGGGCTCCGTAACCAGATTAGTTGCTGCTCCCATATTTTTTCTCCTTGTTTTGGAAATGTCGCGGCTTCGGAATTCTTCACACCATCGGCAGGAAATCTGCGAGGCGTCCGAGCGTCTGTTTCAGTCCCTCGATGGCGCCGAATTCCTCGATCACCTTGTCGCGCAAAGCGGCGGACTCGAACAGCATCCGCGCAGTCAGCATCGTCTTGTCGCCGTCGTCGGCGAAGGTCACCGTCATTTGAAATTGGGGTCCCGAAACATGCCTGTAGATCAGTCGTTCGGATTCGGCGATTTCGACATAGACGACTTTGTTTTGATAATCGCGGCCGTCGGGGCCATGCATCACGAACCGCCAGACGCCGCCCGGTTTGAAGTCCATCTCGTAAGTGGTGATCGAAAAACCGTTCGGTCCCCACCATCGCGCAAGATGTTTCGGATCTGTCCACGCTTTGAACACCAGCGCACGCGGCGCGTCGAAAACGCGGGTGACGACGATCTCGCGGTCCGTCGCAGGCTCGGATTCGGATAGCGGGTGCCGTTCCGCCAGGTATTCGTCGAGCATGTCGAGCGTCGCGTTGAAGCCGGTCTCCATAAATTTGAGCCCGTCGTCGAAAGCCCGGCGCTGGGACTCGGTCGCATTGAGCGGCGTCGTCCAGATCGCGAGCGTGGTGCGCCCTCGATGCTCGGTAAGCGTCGCGGTGGTAAGCATTTCCAGCGGCCAGGCTGGATTAAACAGCGGCGGCACCGGATTGCCGTGCTCATCGGTCACGGAGTTCTCGACGACGAAGCGCTCCGGCGCGACTATTTCGCGATAGATCCATTTGCCCCACATCTCGCGGCCGTCCGCCGTTCGCTGGCTGTAGACAAAGGCGCCGCCGGGGCGGAAGTCCAGCTTGTGGACGCGCGTGGTCATGCCCTTCATCCCCCACCATTGACTCATGCGCTCGAGTTCGGTGAATGCCCGCCACACGAGGTCGCGCGGCGCATCGAAGACGCGGGTGATGATGAGCACGCGATCGGCGGGCGAGGCGGCGGCGCTATTTTTTGCGGCCATTTTTCTTTTCCTTCGGGTGCGGTTCGCGCTTCTGCAGCTCGCGCAGATAGTCCTCGAGGCGGTCGAACGCCTGCTCCCAGAAACGGCGATAATGTTCGAGCCAGTCCGACGCGTCCTTGAGCGGAGCGGCGGCGAGCCGGCATGGACGCCATTGCGCCTCGCGGCCGCGCTCGATAAGGCCAGCGCGCTGCAGCACTTTGAGGTGCTTGGAAATGGCGGGCATGCTCATCTCGAAGGGCTCGGCCAGCTCGGACACGGAGGTCTCGCCCGAAGCGAGGCGGGCGAGGATCGCGCGGCGAGTAGGATCGGCCAGCGCCGCGAAAGTCGCGTTGAGCTGCTCGGTCGATGTGTGCTGCTGAACCATTCAGTTAAATAACCTGTAGGTTAAATACAACCGGCAACGGTGTATGTCAAGCGGCACTTCCGGCTATTTTAGAATCCGAAGCTGCTCAGTTCCGGGTGACCGTCGGGGCGGCGGCCTAGTGGCCAATGATATTTGCGGTCTGGCTCGCGGATGGGCAGATCGTTGATCGATGCGTGGCGGGCGGTTGACAGGCCGTTCTCGTCGAACTCCCAGTTCTCATTGCCGTAGGAGCGAAACCAGTTGCCCGAGTCGTCATGCCATTCGTAGGCGAAGCGGACGGCTATGCGATTGTCTCGAAATGCCCACAGTTCCTTGATCAGACGGTAATCAAGCTCGTGCGCCCACTTGCGCCGAAAAAATGCCACGATCTGCTCTCGGCCGACGAAGAACTCACTCCGGTTGCGCCATCGGCTCGATGGGCTGTAGCCGAGCGAGACCCTCTCCGGATCGCGCGAATTCCACGCATCCTCGACCAAGCGGACTTTTTGAATCGCCGTTTCAAGAGTAAAGGGTGGGAGCGGCGGCCGCGTCTCCGGTTTGATCGTCTCCATGATTGATCTCCGACGACTGATCTTGGCGGTTTGGTTCAGATCGACTGGTACCAGTCGGCGAGCGCGCGGCCTATTTCGTGCGGCGAATCTTCCTGGATGAAGTGGATGCCCTTGACCGTCACCTCGCGCTGATTCGGCCATTTGCGGCAATACTCGCGCTGAGCACCGGTCAGGATCGCGCCGGGGTCGGCGTTGATGAACAACTTTGGTGTCGCGCTTTTTTCCAGCCACTTCGAATAGGTATCGGCGGTCGCGACGACGTCGGCGGGCTCGCCTTCGATCGGAATCTCGCGCGGCCACGAAAGCGTTGGGCGACGCGACTCGCCCGGCTCGACAAAGGGTTTCCGATACACGTTCATTTCCTCGTCGCTGAGCTTGCGCATGATACTGCCGGGCAGGATGCGCTCGACGAAAATATTGTTTTTCAAAATCATGTCGTCGCCGGCCGGAGTGCGCAGCGCTTTGAAGATATCGACGGCTCGCGGCGACCATTCCGACCATTGCAGCGGGCGCACGATCGCCTCCATGTACGCGATTCCCTTGACCGCCTCGGGATGCCGCGCCGCCCAGTGGAAGCCGAGCGCGCTGCCCCAATCGTGGACGACCAGCGTGACATTGCGCTTGAGATTGAGGCCCTCGAAGAACGCGTCGAGATGCCGCGAATGATCTTCGAAGCGATAGGCGCCGGTGGCCGACGGTCCCGACGAGCCCATCCCGATGAGGTCCGGCGCGACGCGTCGCGCGTGCGGCGCGAGGTGCGGAATGACGTTGCGCCACAGATACGACGAGGTCGGATTGCCGTGGAGAAAAACGATCGGATCGCCGGCGCCAGTGTCGGCGTAAGAAATCCAGGTGTTGATAAGCTCGAGTTTTTTGCGTGGATGAGGATCCGCTGCGGAAATCCGGATGTCGTTGTCGCTCATGATTTTCTGTTTACCAGAAAACCGGCCCTTGACCGAAACTGGCCGATCGGCTAGTTTATAGGCCATGCGGTCAGAAATTGTTCCAGCCGGTCAAGACGATCGCTCGTTCATAGAAAACGCCCGCCGCGCGCAGATCATCGAGTGCGCGATCGACGCGATCGCGGAACTCGGGTACACCAACGCCTCGCTGGCCGAGATTGCCCGCCGCGCCGGTATCAGCAAGGGCGTGATTTCCTATCACTTCGCCGGCAAGGGCGAACTGATTCAGCAGGTCGTTAACGCAGTGATGGAGAAGGCGGGTGCCGTCATGCTGCCGCGGATCTTCGCTGAGCACACTGAGGCCGGGATGCTGCGCGCGTATATCGAGAGCAACCTCGAGTTTCTCGACTCCAACCGCAACGACATAGCGG
>DATNLS010000380.1:0-10554 GCA_035602775.1 Candidatus Acidiferrales bacterium
CTCGACGTTCATCAGAAAGTAGCCCTGGTCTTCGTCGGGCAGGAATGATTGCGGCACGATCTTTCCCAGGCCGCCCGCCAGTACCGCAAAGCCCACCAGTATCAGAATCGCCACCGCAAATTTACGGATAAGCAGATCGCAGGTTCGGACGTAACCATTTTGCGCCCGCGCAAAACCGGCGTTGAATAGCGCGAAGAAGCGCGCCAGTGGCCCGCGGCTGGGCGCGGCACTCCGTGGACGCAGCAGCATCGCGCCGAGCGCCGGGCTCAGTGTGAGAGCGTTGAAGGCCGAGAGCAGCACCGAAAATGCGATCGTCAGTGCAAACTGGCGGTAGAGCGATCCGGTTATTCCCGCCATGAATCCGGCCGGGATAAAGACTGCCGACAGCACCAGCGCGATTCCGACCAGCGCTCCACCGACCTCGTCCATCGCCTCCAGCGCCGCGTCCCTCGGCGATTTTCCCTGCTCAATCTTTGCCTCGATCGCCTCCACCACGACGATCGCGTCGTCCACCACCAGCCCGACGGCAAGCACCAGGCCCAAGAGCGCGAGCGTGTTGACCGAGAACCCGACCGCCGGAAAGAACATGAAAGCTCCCACCAGCGAGACCGGGATAGTGAGCATCGGGATCAACGTCGCACGCCAGCTTTGCAAAAAGATGAAGACCACCAGGATCACGAGGCCGATCGCTTCCAGCAGCGTCTGCACGATCTCGAAAGCGCCCTCGGTCACGGGGACCGTCGTGTCCAGCGTCAACTCGACGTTCATGTCGTTCGGGAAACTACGCGCCAGTTCGGCCATTTTGGCCTTTGCCAGGTTGGCCGCCGTCAGCGCGTTGGAGCCCGGGTTCTGGTAAAGCCCGATGATCGCCGACGGCGCGCCGTTGGTGTATGCCTCCTGGGTATAAGTTTCCGCGCCGAGGTCAATCCGCGCGACGTCCTTCAGCCGCACAAGCGATCCGTCCGGGTTGGCGCGAACGATAATGTTCCCGAACTCGTCGGCGTTGAGCAGGCGGCCCTGTGCGGTCACGGTGTAGGTGAGTTGCTGGCCCGGCGGCGCCGGCGCACCCCCGATTTGACCGGCGGGATTGACCACGTTCTGCGCCGCGATCGCATTCTCGAGGTCCGCCACCGTCAACTGAAGCTTCGACAGGATATCCGGCGCCACCCAGATCCGCATCGCATAGTTCGAGGCTCCGAAGACCTTGACCTGGCCGATGCCGGGAATGCGGGCCAGCTCGTCTTCGATATTGATCGCGACGTAGTTGGAGAGGAAGGTCTGATTCCACGTCCGGTTCGGCGAATTTATCGTAAACACCAGCAACGGGATGCCGACGGTTTGCTCCGTCGTCAGCCCGTAGTTGCTGACCTCATTGGGCAGGCTCGAGGTCGCCTGCGCCAGCCGGTTCTGAACCTGGACCTGGTCGAGATCGACATTGGTGCCAACCTCGAAACTGACCTGCAGCGTCATCGTGCCGTCGTTGCCGTTGATGGACTGCATGTAGATCATGTTCTTGGCGCCGTTGACCTGCTCCTCGATCGGAGTGGCGACGGATTGCTCGACCGTGAGCGCGTCGGCACCGGTGTAAACCGCAGTGGTCTGGATCTGCGGCGGCACAATGTCGGGGAACTGCGCGATTGGCAGCCGGAAGACCATCACCGCACCGGCGATCACGAAAAAGATCGCGATAACGATCGCGACGATCGGATGATTGATGAAAAACTTCGACACCGCGCTAACTCTGTCCGCCCGAAGTCGCGGCTGACGCGGGCGCAGATCCCGCCGCCGGCTCGGCGGGTACGACGTGCGGGTTCACTTCCATCCCGTCGTGAACCTTCTGCAGTCCCTCGGTGATGACGCGCTCGCCGGGGGAGATCCCGGTCTCGATTAATCGAAGGCCCCCTGACTGCTTGCCGATCGTGACGGTGCGCATCGTCACCTTGTTGTCCGAACCCACGACTGCGACCTGGTATTGCCCCTGGGTCTCGAGCACCGCGCCCTGCGGCACCAGCAGCGCGTTATGCACAGTGCCGACGGCGGCGCGGATTTTCGCGTACAGGCCCGGGCGCAGAATATTGCCGGGATTCGGAAAGGTCGCCTGGACTATGATGGTGCCGGTCTGGATATTGACCTGCCGATTCACGTCGTAAACCGTACCCAGGTACTTGTAGGTGCTGCCGTCAGCAAGGATCATTTCGAATTTTGGACCATTCTTTGCGCGCGTCTGCGCATCCCCGTTGATTAGATCGGCGACGTGAAGGTACTGCGCCTCGCTGATCGGGAATTCGACCTTGATAGGGTCGAGCTGCGAGATGGTCGTGAGCAGCGAGGTCGGTGAAACGAGATCGCCGACCTGCGTCTTTGCAATCCCGGCGACGCCGTCGACCGGCGAAAACACTTTGGTCCATTCGAGGTTGAGCTTGGCGGTCTCGACCGCGCCCTGATTGGCTGCCACTTGCCCTGAGGTGGCGCGGGTGGTCTGCGTGATGTTGTCGAACTCTTGCCGCGAAATCACTGCCTGCTTGTAGAGGATCGTGTAGCGCGCAAGGTTCAGCTGGTTCTGCTTGAGCTGCGCTTGCGCCTGCCCAAGATTGCCGAGCGCCTGGTCCAGCGCCGCCTGGTACTCGCGCGGATCGATCTGAAACAGCAGTTGCCCAGCCTTCACCGCATCGCCGTCCCGGTAGTTCTGCTTGAGCAGATAGCCGGAAATCTTCGGATAAATGTTGGCGTTCACGAAACCCTGGGTCGTGCCAACCCAATCGTCGTACTGCGCAACGTCCCGCTGAACGACGTCGGCTACCGCGACGTCGGGGATTTGTTCCGCAGCCGTCGGCCCCGGTTTCTTGCATCCCGACGCCACCACTGCCATCGCTACGAAAATCCCGACTGCGATGACGGGGACGGATCGCAGCCTCAAAGCACTTCGACGCGAGCTCACCATGATTGTGCTCTCTCCAAGCGAAATATGGTTCAACGCCAACCGTCGGAAGTCCAGTGGTAACCCTTCAACGGGACTCACCTCCATCTATCGCGCGGCAGGCGACCGTAGCTCAGTCATTTGCTAGGATCTGCCGCCACGTCTCACGCGCACGGAGGACCGGTTACGCCACGGAAAATGGATCGCGAGCGCATCGTGCAGCTCTTCTTCTTCGGCTTCCTGGCCGTGATGGCCTACGAGCTGTACGAGCTGATGCTGCCGTTCCTGACGCCGCTGGCGTGGGGAATCCTGCTCGCCTTCATGGCGCATCCGGCGCTGATCGAGGTAGAGAAATACGTCAAGCGGCGCTCGCTGTCGACGGCGATCATCAGCGTCGTCGTCAGCCTCGGCGTAATCCTGCCCGCCGTCTGGGCCTCGGGCCGGCTCGTGGTCGAGGCGCAAGCACTGTACGTGCAGGCCACCGACATGGTGAATACCGGCGGCGTGACCAAGCTGCACGACTGGGCCGTCAATACTCAGCTCGGCGCATGGGTCGCCAAGCGGATGGGCGAGCACGGCTATAAGCTCGACGAAGAGCTGCCCAAGCTCACGTTGCAGGCGGCGCAGATAACCAGCGACTACGTCGCCAAGAATGCCGCCTCGGCCGCGAAAAACGTCTTCGGGTTCATCGTCGACTTCGGTATTGCGCTGCTCGCGTTCTTCTACATGCTGCGCGACGGCGATTTTTACTACCACAGCCTGCAAGACCTGACGCCGCTGCATGAAGACGACAAGGCAGCGATTTTCGACACGCTGCGGACGACGCTCTCCTCCGTGATGCGCGGGCTGATGCTCACGGCGGTGCTGCAGGGCGTGACGATCGGCCTGGGCATGCTGATTTTCGGCGTGCCGTACTGGCTGTTCCTTGCGATCGCGTCGGCGGCCGCGGGCCTGATGCCAATCGGCGGCACCGCGCTGGTATGGATACCCGCGACCATCTACCTCGGCTTTGCCTCGAGCTGGTCAGCGGCGGTCGGCCTCGTCATCTGGTGTTCGATCGCACTGGCCGTAATCGACAATTTCATCAAGCCGCTCGCGATGAAGCACGGCACCGGCCTGCCGACGATGGCGTTGTTCCTGGGAATCCTCGGTGGCCTCGAGGCGTACGGCCCGCTCGGCCTGTTCCTGGGCCCCGCGATCATGTCGATCTTCGCGGCCCTGCTGCGCGTCTACCGAAAGGAATACTCAGGCACCCGCAAAGAAGCCGCGTAAACGGATCGCGCGCCCCCGCCCGAGCGCATTGAGCTCGATGCGAGCGCCCTGATCCCGTGTGCGCGACACTTGTGTCGCCGCACGACCTCTCCCGAAGGGAGAGGTGAATTCCCCCAACCCGCTTCCTAACAGGGACGAAGTCCCGCATCTTTCTTTTTATACCGGGTGCAGGGCTCAGCCCTGCCGAAGGAAGCGTGAAACCCACCGCGGGTTTCACATACAATCAGTTCCGCGGTTGGGACTCCCCATGAGCGACAAAGAGCAAAGCGCGCTGCACATCATTCGCCGTCTGGCCGATTCCGGCTTTCGTGCAGTTTTCGCCGGCGGATGTGTACGCGATCGAATCCTCGGCGTCGAGCCCAAGGATTTCGACATCGCCACCGACGCGCGTCCCGAGGTCGTGCAGGAACTCTTCGATCGTACCGTCGCGGTCGGCGCGAAGTTCGGTGTGATCGGCGTGCTGATCGGCGACGATCTGTTCGAAGTGGCGACGTTCCGCGCCGACGCGGAATACACTGACGGGCGCCGGCCGTCGTCGGTGCGGTTCGGTGCGATCGAGGAAGACGCGATTCGCCGCGACTTCACCATCGGCGGGATGTTTTACGACCCAATTGCTGGCCAGCTGATCGATCTGGTCGGCGGGATGCGCGATCTGCGCGCTGGAGTTATCCGCGCGATCGGAAATCCTTATGACCGCTTCGAAGAGGATCATCTGCGCATCCTGCGCGCTGCCCGCTTCGCCGCGCGGCTCAACTTCACGATCGAGCCCGCGACCTGGGACGCGATGAAACACGCGGCGCCGAAAATTGTCGAGATCGCGGCCGAGAGAATCGGCGAAGAAATCGTGATGATGATGACCGAGGGCGCGGCCGCGCGCGCGATGGATCTGATGATGGACAGCGGCCTCATGCAGTTGCTCCTGCCCGAGGTCGTCCGCTTGCGCGGATGCGCGCAGCCCGAAAATTTTCATCCCGAAGGCGACGTGTACACGCACACGCGGATCGGAGTCGCGATGCTGCCCGCGGGATGCACCGAGACGGTCGCGTTCGGAATCCTGCTGCACGATATCGCCAAGCCGAAGTGCCGCGCGGTCGTCGGCGACAAGGTCACGTTCTATGGGCATACCGACGATGGCGCCGTGATGGCGGCGCACATGCTCGCGCGGCTGAAGCGATCGCGCGCGGTGCAGGAGCGCGTCGCGTATCTGGTCAGGAATCATCTGAAGCTCTGCATGGCGCCGCGGATGCGTCCGGCGACGCTCAAGCGGATGCTCGCCGAAGATGGGTTTGACGAACTGATGGACGTTGCGTTCATGGACGCGATGGCGTCGAGCTCGTACCTCGGCTACTGGCATTTCTGCCGCCGCGCGATGACCTCGATGACGCCGGCCGAGATTCGTCCGCCGCGCCTGATTGGTGGCGAGGACCTGAAGCAGTTGGGATTCACGCCGGGTCCGCGCTTCAAGCAAATTCTGAAAGACGTCGAGGACCATCAGCTCGACGGCGCGCTCGAAACCCGCGAAGCCGCGCTTGAATATGTGCGCGCGCATTACGGCGTGAACGCCGCCTAGTTGCTCCGCGCAATCGCCATAACCAAGCGCTTCGGCCGCACGCTCGCGCTCGACCACGTCGATTTCGAGGCGCGTCCCGGCGAGATTCACGCGCTGGTCGGCGAGAACGGCGCCGGCAAGACGACGCTGATGAACGTGCTGGCCGGCTCGCTCGCGCCCGACGACGGCGAGGCGATCCTAGACGAACGGCCGCTGCTCGCCGGATCGCCGCGCGCCGCGCTGGCCGCCGGGATCGCCGCCGTGCATCAGAGTCCGATGCTGTTCGAGCGGATGACGTGGGAGGAGAATCTCGCGCTCGGCGGCTTCGACACAGGGGCCGAACGATTGGATCTCGCGGCAGTCGCGGCGCGTGGGCGAGCGCTCGCGGCAAAGCTCGGGTTCGAGCTGCCGCCATCGGGAACCACCGTCGAGAATCGTTCGGTCGCCGAGCGCGTGCGCCTCGAAGTATTGCGCGCGCTCAGCTTCAATCCGCGCGTGCTGATTCTCGACGAGCCGACCAGCGTGCTCGCACCGTCGGAACTCGCGGCCTTCCTGGACTTGCTGCGCAACCTGCGCGGCGAAGGACGAATCGTCGCGCTGATCACGCACAAGCTGGCCGAGGCGATGGCGGTTGCCGATCGAATCACCGTGCTGCGGCGCGGACGCGTGGTCGCGCGCACGACTCCCGCCGAGACCAGCGAGGAAAAACTGGCCGGCCTGATGATTGGCGAGGTCGTGATCCAGCCAGACGCCGCCGCGACCAAATCGCAAGCGGGCTCGACCGTGCTGCAAGTCGAAAATTTGAAGCTCGACGATCACACCGGACGCCGGATTCTTGACGGACTTTCTTTTCGCGTCGCCGCCGGCGAGATCGTGGGAATCGCCGGCGTCGACGGCAACGGGCAGACCGAACTGGTCGAGTTGCTCGCGGGCGTACGCCAGTCGAGCGACGGGAAGATAATTTCAAGCGGCGCGATGGCGGTGATACCGCAGAATCGCGATCTCGACGGGCTGATTCTCGACATGCGGCTGTGGGAAAACCTGATTCTCGCGCGTCCGCTCCGGGAGCGGGTGACGTCGCATGGATGGCTGAACACTGCGCGCGCTCTCGAACTATCCCGCGAACTGATCGATCGCTTTCGGATTCGCGCACCGGGTCCCGACACGATCGCCGGCGCGCTTTCGGGCGGGAATCGCCAGCGGCTCGAGGTCGCGCGCGCGATCGCGTCGCAGCCGCGAATAATCGTCGCGCACAATATCTGCCGCGGCCTCGACCTCGCCGCGACTGCCGAAGTCCATCGCACGATTCTCGACTTTGCTTCCGATACCGGCGGTGGCGCTGTATTGCTGATTTCCAGCGACCTCGACGAGTTGCTGGCGATCTGCGGCCGGCTGCTGATTATCAGCCGCGGGAAGATTCGCGAGACGAGTCCCGGCGAGCGCGATCCGGAGCGGCTGGGCCTGCTGATGGCCGGGGCGCGCGACTGATGCTGTCCTCGATTGCCAAACCGTTCGCGGCGCTTTTCGTCGCCGCCGCGCTGATTTCGATCGTGCTCGCCGCCCTCGGCGCGTCTCCGCTCGGCGTGTTCGCCGCGCTCGGCGAAGGCGCATTCGGCAGTTGGTACGCGTGCGTCGATACGCTGGTAAAATCCACGCCGCTGATTTTCACCGGGCTCGCCGTCTCGATCGCATTTTCAGGCGCGCTGTGGAATATCGGCGCCGACGGGCAGCTCACGATCGGTGCAATCGCAGCCGGCGCAATCGGGACGCATCTCGATGATTTCCCGCATTCGCTCGCCGTCGCGATCATTCTTATGGCGGGCGCATTGGGCGGCGCGGCTTGGGGCGGTGTCGCCGGATGGCTCCGCGCACGTCGCGACGTGAACGAAGTCATCAGCACGATCATGCTGAACTTCGTCGCCGTGCAGATGCTCAGCTGGATGGTACACGGGCCGCTGATGGAGCCGTCGCGCGCGTATCCGACCAGCTCGCCGATCGCATCAGCCGCGCAGCTCGATTTCTACTTCGCGCCGAGCCGTCTCAACCTCGGCATGCTGCTGGCGGTCGTACTCGCAGCCGCATGCTACATGCTGCTGTTCAACACCAGCGTCGGTTTCGAGCTGCGCGCGATGGGCCGCAACCGGCGCGCCGCGACTTTCTTCGGCGTCCGGATTCCCGCTCTCACAGTCTGGGTGATGGCCTTGTCGGGCGCGCTCGCAGGGCTCGGCGGCGCCGTGCAGGTGTCCGCGATTTCGCATCGACTGTACGAGAAGCTCTCGCCCGGATGGGGTTTCGAGGCAATCGCCGTTGCCCTGGTCGCTCGGCTCAATCCGCTCGGCATCATCCCGGCCGCGATTCTGTTCGGCGCACTCGACAACGGCTCGCAGGCGATGCAGCGGACGCAGGGTATCTCGCCCGAGCTGGTGCAGGTTATCCAGGGCCTCGTGATTCTGATCATCCTCGCGTTCGACACGCCGGCGTGGAGCGGACTGCGCGAGAATATTTTCGGCGCGTCGAATGATGACGCCGCCGCGGTGCCGCCGGTCGCGGAGATGCCGGATGCTTGAAGCGTTTCTCATCTCGGTGATCACGATGGCGACGCCAATTCTGCTGGCGGCGCTGGGCGAGCTGCTGGTCGAGGAAAGCGGCGTTGTCAATATCGGAATCGAGGGCGCGATGCTGTCGGGTGCGTTCGCGGCGCTGACGATCGCGTATTTCAGCGGCAGCACCGCGCTCGGACTGGCCGGCGCAATCGTGGCGGGCGTCGCAATCAACGCGATCTTCGCAATCCTCGTCGTCAATCTCAATGTGAATCAGGTCGTCACCGGGACCGCCGTCAGTATCCTCGCGCTGGGCTTGACCGGCGTTTTCTATCGCAAGCTGTTCGGCGTGACCGGCAAGGCGTTCATGGTGGCGCCGATCGCAAAGATCCCGCTCGGGCCGCTGGCGCGAATCCCGCTCCTGGGCCCGGTGCTCTTCGATCACAACGCGCTGGTGTATTTCACGTTCCTTCTCGTGCCCGCGCTCTGGTACCTGATCGCACGCACGCGCTACGGACTCCGGCTGCGCGCGTGCGGCGAGCGTCCGGAAGCGGCGGACGCACTCGGGCTTGGCGTGATCGCAACTCGATGGCAGGCGCTGCTCGTGTCGGGCGCGTTGACCGGCCTGGCCGGCGCGTTTCTGACGCTCGCCTACGCCAACACCTTCGTCGAGAACATCTCGGCCGGCCGCGGCTTCGTCGCCCTGTCAGTCGTGATCGTCGGCCGCTGGAATTCGTGGGGCCTGGCGTCCGCCTCACTACTGTTCGGCGCCGCGATGGCGCTTCAATTCGGATTGCAGGCGCTCGGCACCGTCGTCCCGTACCAGCTATTTCTGGCGCTGCCGTATGCGCTGACGCTGATAGTGCTCGCAGCCTTCGGCGGCCAGGCCTCAGCCCCAAGCGCGCTAGGCGAACCGTACCGGCGGAACTAAGCGGAAGGGTAAATCGCTTCATCAAATGTGAAACCCGCGGTGGGTTTCACGCTTCCTTCGGCAGGGGTGACCCCTGCACCCAGTATCAAGAAAGTAGGGCGCACGCCCCGCACCTACCATCCGGTTCCCCTTCCCGCTCGGGAAGGGGTTAGCGTTAGGTTGTTCGGCGCGAGGGAGGCCGGCGGGCGCAGGCGCTAGATAGGCCAGGTGACCCCTTCGCAAACTGCAACAGTTACGATCGCCCTAAACCGACCATTTCTGCTTCCCCAGTCATCCTAACTATTTAATTTATCGAGTCTCTTCCCCCACATTCGTCATATCTTCACCTCATGTATCCAAACACCCGTTTCCACGTATCTCTAGATAGAGGTACAGAGCAATGAAACGGAAATTACTGACAAGTCTAGCAGCTCTGTCACTCCTCGTTGGTGTGGTTTCGACTCAGGGCTGCTACGACGTAGGTTACCCAGGCGGATGGGGTGGCGGCGGCGGTGGATATTCTACTTACGCTTACGGACCGGCATACGGATGGGGCCATCCATACGGTGGATTTTACCACGATGGTCATGGTTGGGCTCACGACGGTTCTCATGGACACGATTTCGCCGGTGCTCACGGATTCGGTCATGACGGCGGACACGCCGTCGCCCATTCGGGACACGCCGAATCGCATCATCGCGGATGACGGCCAAGCGGGCATCGAATTTCACCTACACAATCGTGTAGTGTGATTTTCGATGTCCACGCCCGCGCTCGCACTTAGAGATTCCTCATTTCCGATGGCGGACTGCGCGCCTTGCGGCAAATCGGTGCTGACCCACGTCGTGCTCGACGACAACGGTGCCGAACGCCGCATCTGCGTGCATTGCGATACGCCGATCGCGGAAGATCTGAAGTGGGTTTCCCCCGGCGAGCTCGAGCAGGCGGGTTACTATTTTGGCCCGCCGCCCGCCGAAGGCGAAAAGACTGCGTGCAGTACCGGATGCGGCAGTTGCAGCGTCAAGAAGAACTGAGCGCGCCGGTCTGACGCAGCGCTTCGTACACCACGATCGAGACGGCGTTGGAGAGATTTAGGCTCCGCACGCCTGACTCGAAAATTGGAATCCGGTACGCGCGCTCGATTCTCTCAGCCACGAACTCGCGCCCGAGTCCCGACGTCTCACTGCCGAAAAAAAGAAAGTCGCCGCGCGCATAATGCGCGTCGAGGTAGGATGCGCGCGCGTGCGTCGAGTAAAATTTCGCCGACGGTGTCTCGCGATGCGTCGCGATGAACTGCTCCCATCCTTCGTAGGTGCGCAAATCCACCAGCGGCCAGTAGTCCAGGCCAGCGCGTTTGAGATAGCGA